>CAZAYB010000110.1:0-10596 GCA_964489215.1 uncultured Pirellulales bacterium | reverse complement strand
TCCGTAAATATGTTATTGTAAATAAAGTACATCTTGCATTCAACAATAAACTTGTCTATAATTTCAAGAGTTTGTTATTAAATATTTTTAATACTGAATAGATAGAATTCCAATGAAAGCAATTAAGAGATTTTACAAAACACTTCGCAACTTCTTAATATTAGGAAATAAACGCACTGCAAAAAGATTGTCAAGAGAAAATATGGAATTGGCTAAATCAAAAGGCAGGGTAGTTTTACCTGAATTTGATATTGAGTTAAATAAAGAAAAGCATTTTTTTGCAATTGATTCGGCAATAAATTTAAGGGATCTAAAAAACCATAATGATTCATTTAAAATCAAGGAATCAGAAGGAAAATTATATGTAATGCTGGATGACTGCAAGTATGAAATATTAACTCAATATGATGTAGTTGCGCTTTGTGAAATTTACGGAGAAAAAACCGAATATAACATGCTTTTTCCAGCGAAAACAGCAGTGTTTGATATTGGAATGCATATTGCTGATACTACAGTTTTTTTTGCAAGTAAAAGTAATGTGGAAGGTGTGTGGGGTTATGAACCATTTAAACGTACTTTTGAGCATGCAACAAGAAATATTAAATTAAACCAGGCTTATTCAAAAAAAATTAGAGCATTTGATTACGGATTAGGTTCAAAAGACAAAGAGCTTGTTGTTCCTTACAGCTTTACCCGTAAAATAGGATGCAGAACTGTTGGTGCAGATCCAAAGATAAACAAAAACAATGATAAATGCATGGAAAAAATTTATGTTAAGCCGGTTGATGTTGAGTTGCAGAAATTTACAGAACTTTATTCTGATTGTGATATAGTTTTAAAAGTTGATTGTGAGGGGGCAGAGTATGAAATATTTGAAACGCTTAAAGAAAAGGATTTATTGAAAGAAATTGATGTTGTTCTTTTAGAATGGCACGACGGCCGTTGTGAGGAACTTGTTGAGATATTGTTAGAGGCCAATTTTTATGTGCAGCTGAGAGACTCGGCAAAAAAGGAAATCGGGATGCTTTATGCTTATAAAAATAAAGTTATAAATTAGTTCACTTTTATGAAAATAATTGGTTTACAAGATGGCTTTGGGGCTGGGGCGGCGGTTGTTGAGGATGGGTTTGTTCTCGCAGCGGTGCAGGAGGAGCGTCTGGGGCGAGATAAAGGCAGGGGCGGTTTTCCGTTACGGGCAGTTGATGAGGTGCTTAAAATAAGTAATTTGAGTTTGGGGCAGATAGATTATTTTGCTTTTGCGGGGCTTGAGGCAGAAAAAACGAAGGATTCGGAGCAATTAAGAGAAATTTACAGGAAAATTGCTGACGGAGAAAATTTTAATTCGGAATTTATTGCAAATAAGCTCAGCAGAGATGAGAGGATGGAGCCACTTAAAAAAATGGGGGCAAGCGAAGATAAGATCAGTTTTTTTGAGGAGCATATTTGTCAAGCCGGGTCGAGTTATTATGGGTGGGGGGATATGGAAAATGAGGTTTTGGTTCTAAGCTGCGATGCGGCGGGTGATAGTTTGTGCGCTACGGTTAATATTGGTAAAGCCGGTAAACTGAAGCGTATTGCAGAAGTGAGCCAGGCTAATTCAGTGCCTTATCTGTACGGTTTTATTACTTTCCTGATGGGTTTTGTGCCGTTGGAGCATGAGTATAAGCTGATGGGGCTTGCACCTTATTCGATTGGGTCAAAGTTCAGCAGGGAGGTTGCGGATTATCTTTGGAGCTTGTTCGAGTTTAGCGATGATGACAAGCTTGGGTGGCGAAGAAAAGAGGGTGTCGAAGATATGTTCAAAATCGGTAAGGAGCTTGCGGAGTTTGTCAGGTATAAGAGATTTGACGCTTTGGCGGGGGGGGTGCAGCTTTTTACGGAGGAGTTTTTTACGCATTGGGTAAAGCGTGTTACAGCTGAGACGGGTATAAAAAGGCTCGCGCTTGGCGGGGGGCTTTTTATGAATGTTAAGCTAAATAAGCTGATAATGGAGATGGATGAGGTTGAGGATTTGTTTGTGTTTCCGTCGTGCAGTGATGAGACAAACTGTATCGGGGCGGCGTGGGCGAAATACGCGGAGGTTAAAGGGACAGCAGGTGAAAAGGTTGATATACCCAGGCTTGGCGATTTTTATCCCGGCGGTGAGTTTGGTGATGAGCAGATTAAAGAGGCGATAGAGGGCTATAGTTTTGATAACAAGGTTGAATGGGAGAAATGTGAGGATATAGAGAAACGAACCGCAGAGCTTTTGAGTGAAGGTAATGTGGTTGCAAGGTTCAAGGGGAGGATGGAGTTTGGGGCAAGGGCGCTTGGCAACAGGTCTATACTGGCAGCTGCTGATAACTGGGATACCGTGCGGAAAATTAATGAGATGATAAAAAAGCGTGATTTCTGGATGCCTTTTGCTCCGTCGATTCTTGCAGAGTGCGCAGATGAATATGTGGTTAATCCAAAGGATATTGACGGGCCTTATATGATAATGGCTTATGAGACAAAACAGGAAAAGTTCAGGAAGATAATTGCAGGTACGCATCCTTATGATAAGTCTTGCAGGGCACAGTTTGTGCATAAGGAACATAACGGAGAGTATCATAAGCTGATAAGTTATTACCGTGAACTTACCGGTGAGGGTGCGGTTTTGAATACATCATTTAATCTTCACGGTTTTCCGATAGTTTATAAACCTGTTGAGGCAATAGATGTTTTTGATAAGTCGGGACTTGATTATCTTGCAGCGGGAAGTTATCTTCTGAGTAAGAAGGAAAGGTAAATTTTGACAGGAAGCGATTATAAATCATTGTATTTGAGAGTACCTGGCGGATATGGTGACAATATTATGGCTACGGCTGTATTGGCGGGTATTAAAAGGCAATACCCAACGTATCGGATTTTTATATTGACCAAGCGTGAGGATATATTCTTAAACAATCCGAATGTTGAACAGGTTTATAATACCCGGTGGCTGTTAAAGCATAATATGGATATATATAACCGCAGTTTTTGTCTGAACTATCCTGATTATGATTATCTCAGGGAGCACAGGGAGAGGGGGGAGCATTTGATAGATTATATGTATGACGGGCTTCCTTTTGAGGTTAATGAACGAGTTTATAAGCCGAGGGTATATCTTGATGAAAAGGAGAAACTGGCGAAATACCGCAAGATGCGTTCTGCTGGCCGACCAGTTGCGGCAATATCTGTTTACGGAGGGGCTACGACGAAGATACCGTCAAAATTTTATCCGATTGAAGAATGGCAAAAAGTAGTTAATAAACTTAACAAGGCAGGGGTTACGGTGTTGCAGCTTGGGATAAGCAAGGAAGGGCCTTTGCTTGCAGGGGCGGTGAATATGCTTAATATTGGGTATCGTAAAACAGCGGCTGTGCTTGGTCATTGTGATCTGCTGATTACTCATGTGAGCGGTTTTATGCATCTTGCCCAGGCTGTAGATGTGCCTTGTCTTGCGCTTTACGGGGGGATTGAGGATGTGAGAGTTTCCGGTTATCGTCAAATGGTGAACCTTGTCAGTGAGGTTGACTGTGCGCCTTGCTGGCGAAGGGAGCTTTGTGAAAATCGGCAGTGCGTTGAACAGATCAGGGCTGATGCGGTTTTTGACAGTGCGATGAAAGCGATAAGTGAAAATCTGTTTCAATCTTCAAAGGAACAGCGCAACGGCAGGGGGTTTAGCTGAGATACTTATGCAGTGCATATCTGGTGCGGGTTTAGCTTGAGCATGTCAAGAAATGATGCAATAATTACTTGAAATGCTCTAAATCAGGCTTTGGTATATATTTATCAGCTTTTCAGCGGTTTTTTTCCATGAGAAATCGTTAAGCCTGAGCAATCCTGAATTTACGAGATGTTGTGCAATCCGATTGTCGGTGGTCAGCTTTATGACGGCATCAGTGATAGAGTCGGTATCGTCAGGGTTTACCAGCAGGGCGGCTGGTCCGGCAATTTCCGGCATCGATGAGCGGTCGGAAGTGATGACCGGGGTCTGCAAAGCAAAGGCTTCGAGTATGGGCAGGCCGAATCCTTCGTAAAGGCTTGCGAAGATCATTCCTTTTGATGAAGCGAGAATGCTGTTTAGGTTTTCGATGGGGCCGGTTGCTATTATCCTTTTTTGTGAGTCCTGCTTTGTAATATTTTCAAACTCTGTTTTGTCAAACGGCAGCTTACCTGTAATGACGAGCCTTGTATCTTGGGGTATTTGGCTGGCGGCATTTAGGAAGGCCTGGACTGTTCGTTTTATGTTCTTTCGCTTGTCCGGTGATGACATTACCACTAAAAAAGGATAAATCGGGTCATTGGGTGAGATTTTAAGTATTTTTCTGGTTTGTTTCTGAGCTTCCTGCGGGTTGATTTTGCAGCTATCCATGTCGACTGCCAGGTGCACGACACTGACTTTGTCTGGATTGATACTGAATATTTCGCAAAGATCTCTGCGGGTAGACTCGGAAATGGCGATGAAGTGATCGGCTCTTTTGACGGCAGTTTCAAATCTGGTTAATTTTGAGTTCACGTACATTTGAGGGAGTTTATAACGTCTTAAATCGTGTATGGTCAGCACTTTTGGTTTATTTGCGGTGGGGGGCATGAAATGGTGGAAACAATGGTATATGTCAAAATCGCCGGTAAATTTCTGGAGCTTTGGGTAGTTTATGAAATTGCAGATGTTTTCGAGATGGCGGATTTTAAAGGGCGCGGCGGCAATTTCAGCTGAGGGGGCAAGAATGTTTTTAAGATTACGAGCCTTTTCAAGGTCGGCGTTTCCGCAGAAAAGGGTAAGCTGAGGTTTTTGCTTTAACCGGCTAAATCCTTTCAGCATGCCGGTTCCTAATGTGTAAAAACCGGAATATCTGTTTTTTAGCAGAGAATCAAAATCAAGTACAAGTTTCATGAGAACCTTTTTGTTTAAGATGGTCAGCGGTCTGAGAGTCTTTTTCTCGTGGCCTCTATAACCGCTAAAGCCAGGCGGTGAGGGTCAGCGATAATGTCAGAATTTTCATTTGTGTATTCTTTGAAAAAACGCATTCTGTCTGAAGCAGAAATGTTTTTCAGTAAATTAAGCTGGACAAGGTTTTTTAATCTAATCTTTACGGGAAGATTTTTGTATTGCCTTGTTCTTTCATTGTCTATCAGGTAGAAAAGCCATTTGCTGTTTTGGTATTTGACGAGGATATTGCCGGCTCTTAAATCACCGTGTCCAATGCATTTTTGGTGCAGCTTTCCTATCGTTCGGCCCATTGCCTTTACCAGTTCTATCCTTTTTTGGCGGTCCTGGAGAAGCTTAGATGCGTTTTGGGATTCAAAAAAGGCATGAAGCGGTATCGTATCTTTTACCTCTTTGCTGATCAGATAATTTTGCATTTTAAGGGGCCCGAGTTTTTTTTCGATAACTGCGCAGACGTCTGGCGTGTCAAATCCGCATTTTTTCAGCATCAGATGTGCATTAAACGCTCTGCGAGCTCTGCTTTTTCTGAAGATATGCTTGATGAAATCCGCAATGTTTCTGTAAAGATAGCTTTTTACGTAAAGATCATTTACATAGCCATAGAAATTTACCCGGCATTTGTGGACGACAGCATGCTTTGAGGAGGCAATAATTTGATAAGGCCCCCTGATACCGTCAGTTTTATGAGCAGGTACGGGGTTTTTAATCTTTCCCGGGGCAGTAAAGTCTGCGTGTATACAGCATTTCCAGCAGGCGTATTTTGTTTCGTGAAAATCAGTCATATCAGCAACCAATAACTGGAACAGACAGTTCGTCAGCTAACTGAAGCGTTTGAGGTTTATCAATAATAATTGTTTTTTTCTTTTCGAGCACAAGTGCCCCTGCCCTATGTTCGGCAAGAGCTTTTATAGTATCGGGTCCTACGCAGGGGACGTCAAATCTCATATCCTGTTGCGGCTTTGAAGTTTTGATGAGTGTCCATTTCCCCTTTGGGCATAGTTTTGCGGTTCTTTCTATCATTGCAGCGGTACCTTCAATCGCCTCTACAGCGATTACCTCTCTTTCCTTTACAGTAATTGCCTGTCCAATGTCAAGCCTACCAAGTTCTTTTACAATTTCCCATCCGAATTTAATATCTTCGTTAATTCCGGCCGGGGGCGAACACTTTGTCATCAGTCCTTCGTCAGCTAAATGTTCGGGGCAGTACATTGTCGAATCCTCCAGTATTATATTTCCTGCAGCAAGTTCTTCTGCGACAGCATTTAAGAGCGTGTCGTTTCTTTTGTCTTTTTTTCTCAATCTCCAATACCATATTCTGAATGCTCTCCAGTCTGGTATGTAGTGGAGTATCCTTGCGGGTGTGTAGATATTCGCTTTCTCCACTTTGCCGACCATAATGGTACTGGTTACACCGTGCTTTTTAAGGTTTCTTATCCATGCCCCCGGTCTTGCGAGCGGAACAGTTTTGAAGATGTCGGTAATGTTTTCAAGTTCAGGTTCAGCGTTTTCAGCCAGCGCGGCGCATACGACTTTATAGCCTGCTTTTTTAGCGCCCTGTGCAACCATAAAGGGCAATCTGCCGGCTCCTGCTATTAAACCGAGGACTTTTTGATTATTATCAGGCATATTTTACGGACAATTATTTTTCCTCAATCTGAGATTGCAGTTTCTCAATTTGCTTTTTCATTTTTTTTATTGATTTTCTGATTTCCGGCAGATATTCGATCAGGGCATAGGCCCGTTTAGCCTTGCCTGCTTCTATAGCTGGTGCGCCTAAAACTACAGAATTGTCGGACAGGTCGCTTATTACTCCAGCCTGAGCGGCAACTTTGACCATGTTACCGATTTTAATGTGTCCGACTATTCCTGCCTGTCCACCGAGCACACAATGGTGTCCAAGTTTGGCAGAACCCGCTATTCCGACTTGGGGCACCAAAAGGCAGTGTGCTCCGATAACGGCTCCATGACCTATTGCCACACAATCTCCGACTTTTGAGCCCTGGCCTATTACGGTATCATCGAGAGTGCCTCTTTCAACGGCTGCACATGCGCCTATTTCGACTTCATCTTCGAGGACGACAGTTCCGATCTGAGGAATTTTGTGATGAACCCCCTGATGAGTTGAGAATCCAAATCCGTCCTGGCCTACCGAAGCAGAGGCGTGGATAATTACCCTGTTTCCGATTCGGCAGTTATCGTAGACAGCAGCGTTAGGGTATATTATACATTGTGAACCTATTTGGGTTGATTCTCCGATGAACACTCCCGGATAAATAATTGTTCCGTGACCTATTTTAACATTATCGGCAATAACTGCGTTTTCATGAATGTGACAGTTTTTTTCTATCTGTGCGGAGTCAGCGATTACCGCTTTTTCACTTATTCCGTTTTTTTTATGCTTTCTATGGCCGTGGAGCTCGACAACGGACTGCATAAAGGCGTAATAAGGGTCCTCTGCGATTATCTGGACAGCTTCTGTTTCTACGGGGCGAGAGGTTATAATTGCAGCAGCCTTAGTTTTTTTTACAAGCGGCTCGTATTTACTGTTGCTGAGAAAAGTTATCTGTCCCTGCCCGGCCTTGTCAAGAGTTGCCGCGGAGTTTATTTCCAGATCGGGATCGCCTTTTACTTTGCCTTTGACAAGCTCGGCGAGCTGTTTGACTGTCCTTGTTTGCATATTGTTTATCCGATAAATACAATGTCTGTTTATTAAACAGTTTTGATTATAACGTTAAAAAGTTAAAGGTCAATCATTGAGTATCTTAAAGGCGATTTGAACGGAAGCGTCCACGGCGTCATTGTCCAATTCGCTGAAACTGTTGATCGGCGGGGTGAAAACATGTGCGTGGGGTCCAATAGGTCGGTAGAAATCGGGGTTAGTAGGTCCGAAAATGGCCATTGTAGGTATTCCGCAGGCCCCTGCAAGGTGAGTTATACCGCTGTCATTGCCTATGAACATTGAAGATGCGCTTATTATCTGCAACACCTCTGAAAGGTCAGGTACGCTAACACAGCCAGAAAGAGTTGCTATGTTTTGCATCTGGATGTCATCAAATCTTTCGTTTTCGGCAGGTCCTACTAAAAAAAGGACCTGTATGTCGTTGTCGACAAGCTGGCCTGCGAGTTTTAGATAGTTTTTTAGATGCCAGCATTTATCTTGTGAACCGCTTCCGGGATGGAGTATTACGGTTTGCTCTTCAATATCGAAACCAACGCTTTCGAGATAGTCTCTGCCGTATTCAATATCAGTTTGTCTTGGGGTTATGAGCCTTTTATTTTTGTCGTTTACAAAGTCAGTTTCTTTACCGTTTTCCTGAAGAAACTGCTCGATATAGTAATCGCTTATATGGCCTTTGTAATTCTTTGACGGTGTAAAATCGAGAATGTAAACGTCAGCGGACCTTGCGCAGTTTACGGTGAAGATCAGGTTTTTCATGAAATTATCATTTGCCCAGCCCATAAGACTGGTAACGCACTGATACCTTGAAAAAGCAGAAATCAGAGGGTCATGCTCATCGACAGCAAAAGTTTTATGATCGAAAAAGAGCTTGTGCATTTTTATTGAATTTATAGAACGAATTGAATCTATACATGTTCTTCCGGGGTAAAAATCAATGTAGCTTGTGTTTCCGAGGAAGTCAACAGAGCCTAATCCGAGTTTTTCTATCATGACCTTGGCCAGGGGCAAAGTCAGGATGCAGTCTCCAATGGCGCCTGGGTTTATGATAACGCCTTTTTTAGCATTACGCCTTGACTGATCTTCTTTTTGCCTTAACATTTCAAATATGTTGGCCACTTATTTCCTTTCCTCTTTGATCCATCCGCCGCCAATAAGTTTATACCCATTTTCATTTTTTAGATATATTACCGCGGCCTGGCCGGGTGTTACCGCAGAAACAGGAGCGTCAAATTTAACTTTGAAAGCTTTTTTGTCTATTAGCTGGACCCTGGCTTTTGCACCGTTATGATTATAACGTATTTTAACCAAAGCCTCAAAGTTTTCGGCCGGGCAATCAGCGATGAAATTGGCGTTTTCAGCCAGCAGGCTGTCGGTCATAAGTTCGCTCTTTTTGCCAAGTACGATTGTATTCGTATCGGCAATAATCCTGGTTACATAATACGGCTCGCTCAAGGCAATTGCCAATCCTCTCCTTTGACCGATTGTATATCGGTTCATACCCTTATGCGTGCCAAGATAATTACCTTCGGTATCAACTACATCTCCGGGCAAGGGGGGCTTTTCAGAGTGTTCGCTTAAAAAAGCTATATGGTCGTCATTGGGCACGAAACATATTTCCTGTGATTCGGGCTTTTGATCTATTCCAAGGTCAAGGTCCCTGCATATCTGTCTTGCTTTTTCCTTGGTAAGCTGCCCCATTGGCAGAATCAGTTTTTTCAGAACTTGTCTGTTTATCATTGACAGAATATATGATTGGTCCTTTTTTTTGTGCAGGGCCTGATACACAGCCGGGCCTTGTTTTTCATTGATAATCCTTGCGTACTGGCCAGTTGCGAACCATTTTGCCCCGGCGTTTACAGCGTAATCGAATAATGCGCCGAATTTAATTATCCTGTTGCAAAACAGGCAGGGGTTAGGTGTTCTGGCAATAGAGTACTCGTGACAAAAATATTTGATGATCTTTTCAAAGTGATCAGTCATATCAACGATGTCAAGTTTAATCTTTAAACGTGTGCAAACTTTGTGAGCATCTCTTTGTGCATAGTGGGGCTGATTCGGAGTTATCATGAAGACTCCGGTGCAATCATACCCTTCCTGTAACAGCAGTGCGGCAGCGGCGGCACTGTCAACTCCGCCGCTAACCGCTATGTAAAGTTTTTGCTTATCAGCAGACACTACTTCTTATCCTGGCCCCCGAACAAACCTTTAATTGCATCGGTTGCCTTTTTGCCTACTTCCCCGGCGCCTTCTATAACTGATTCGCCGACATCGGCACCTTTCTTAACAGCATCGGAGCCTACGTCAATCGCTTTTAGCCCCTGCTCCTTAAGAGTGCCGGATATACTGTTGAACATTTCTTTTGGGAGCTGGCCTGCGCCTTCGGTGGCAATTCCGACCGCCAATGCGGTCATAATCTTAGCGGTAAGTTTTGCCACGCTCATAGCGTCTGAGCCAAGGTCGGTCATTTTTATAGGGGCCAATTTGAAAGTGATTGTATCAGCCTTGCCCTGGAGGGGTAATGGTTTGACCTTTACGGAAATATTTGTCATTTCCAGCTCATTTACCTTAACCTTTTTTCCCGGCTTTTCTTTCTCTTCGGGTTCAGGCTCCTGGTCTTTTTTGGGCAGGTTCTTCAATACCTGGTTGAGGTTATTAGTTAGCCCCTTTTGCTCGACAACAATGTTCATTTCATCGAACAGGATTTTCTCAACAATGACAGTGTCGCTCATCATTGAACCGATATCGGCCTTAACCTCAATTTGCCCGGCAGACATCAAGTGGTCATGCTGGTAACCTTCCGGATTTGCGACAGTAAGATTTTCCATTTCGACCTTTCCTGACAGCAATCCAAGTTCCACTTCATCAACTTTTACCGGCACTTTCAGGGCATATGTGCCACCTTTTTCGACGGCAGTTTTCATGATTTTGCCGCTCATCGAAGCTATAAGCATAAGCACAAGGG
>CAZAYB010000109.1:0-10641 GCA_964489215.1 uncultured Pirellulales bacterium | reverse complement strand
GTAACAAGGTAGCCGTAGGGGAACCTGCGGCTGGATCACCTCCTTTCTAAGGGATATATTAGACGCAGATAAGTCAAAAGTCGGACCGTTGTGGCCCGATTTCAAGGCTAAACTGTGACAGTCAGGCCTTTCGCCTGCTTCTGGTAGACTGTTAGCGATATTATAAGGTGCCGTGTTAATCACGGCGCCTTTTTTTATGCGCATTTTTTTTTGAACAACAGGATAAAAATTACTAAAAAACTTACAAGAATGTAATTAATTTTAGTTTTGATCATATCTCTTACACTTTGTTTATCATACCATTATTTTTAAATCCTTTATAACTGCTTTTTAATTAGATATTTACTGATATTGAAGCAAGGGGTCATGTGTTTTTATTTAAAAAAAGCAAAAAGCCTACATAAATGTATTTACTTTCGCGGATATTATGATATGATTTAAACTGGTACACAAGATGTACCAGATTTACTTCAAAAACAATCAGTCTGTTTTTATTTTTCTGAAAGGAGAAAAATGGCGACTTCTAACGGTAAGCGGGGCATTATTCACACCACAATACACAATCTTCAGGAATCAGCAAGGCGTCTGAATATCAAAGATTTTATGCTTCAACGGTTAATAGAGCCTAAAGAAAAGATAGAGGTTACGTTAAATCCAACCCTTATAAATGGTCAGCATATTCAGGTTAAAGCTTATATTGTCAGGCACCGTGATGCTCTTGGTCCTGCAAAGGGTGGGATAAGGATGACTCCCGATGTTACGATGGATGATATTTGCGGTCTGGCGATGGAAATGTCGTGGAAGACTGCTCTTATCGGAGTCCCTTTTGGCGGGGGCAAAAGCGGGGTCTGCTTCGATCCTTCTGTGGTATCAGCTGATGATAAGGAAGTAATTATACGGTCATATACCAGAGGAGCCATGAGGCACATAGGTCCGGAAATATACGTTCCTGCTCCTGATATGGGGACAAATGAAGAGGATATGGGGCACATCAGGGACTGTTTGGCGTACTCATGGGGCAAGTCAATAACAAACGGCTGTTATGTTACCGGAAAGCCTATCATTCTGGGCGGAATAATTGGCCGACGTGAAGCTACCGGCAGAGGGGTTGTGTACACGGTTCAGGCGGCATGTGAAAAGTTAGATCTTGACATTTCAGAAGCTAAGGTGGCGGTACAGGGTTTCGGTAATGTAGGTTCTGTTGCTGCATCGGCACTGCATGAGCTTGGGGCCAAAATCATAGCTGTAAGTGATGTATCAGGCGGATTGCTTAACTTATCGGGTCTTGACATACCTTCACTTATTGAGCATGTGAAGGAAAACGGCAGTGTTGATGGTTTTAAGGGTGCAGATGACATATCCAACTCCCAGCTGCTCGGCAGTGACTGCGATATTCTGGTTCCTGCTGCAACTCAGTCTCAGATAACCGCATCTAACTGTGAGAGTATAAAGGCAAGAATAATCGCAGAAGGTGCAAATTCCCCCACTGACCCGGATGCAGACGAGATGTTAAACCAGGCAGGTAAGTTTGTTATTCCCGATATATTGTGCAACGCAGGGGGTGTGTTCGTTTCATATCTGGAATATACTCAGGAAACGCAGAGGGAGCAGATGACTTTTGAACAGGTAAACCAGCGTCTTTCAAAGCGAATGTATAAAAAGTTCAATGAAGTTTACGATTTTATGAAGGGCCAGAAAAGCTCTATGCGGCAGGCTGCTATGGATTTGGCAGTTTCGAGGGTGGTAGAGGCAACGAATGCAATGGGTATGCTGCCGTGATTTAGAAAATACATTTGAAATATCCTTTACCAAATGAAAATCTGCCTGTAGAATATTTATCTTCTAAAATAGCAGATGACCAGGTGCAGGAGTTGAAAGGTTTTTATTATGGGTAAATATGAAGAATACAGAAATCAGGCCGAATTTGACATACCTTCAAAAATGCAGGCGCTTATAGCCAAGGGCAAGGGTTTTGAAAATCTGGAAGTTGCGGAAGTTGATGTTCCGCAGATAAACGATGACCAGATTCTTGCAAGAGTGGATGCGGCAGGCGTTTGTACGAGCATATTAAAGCTTGTCGCCCAGGGTCCTGAACATACATACATAAACGGGTGGGATCTTAGTAAAAATCCAGTTATTCTTGGAGACGAGGGGGCAATAACCCTTGTGAAGATTGGTAAAAACCTTGAGGACAAGTACAAGCCTGGCCAGCGTTTTGCTATTCAGCCGGCGGTTGATGTTGACCCGATTAACTATCGTGAACGTTATAATAATGTTGAGGATATGCACAAATGTGCAGTCGGGTACACACTCGGAGGGCATCTGGCACAGTATATAAGAGTTCAGGAAGAGGTTCTGAAAGGTCAGTGTATGCTTGATCTTCCCGACCAGAATCTGCCTTATTTTGCAGTATCCATGGCAGAGCCTATAAGCTGTATTTATTCTGCACAGCAAAGAAATTACCATATAGAAAAAGAATCCCCCAATTCTCCGAGAGTTCCAAAGCTTGGTATGCTAAAAAACGGTGTTTCTGTGGTGATAGGTGCAGGTTCGATGGGAAGGATGCACGCTGAGCTTGCACTTAGATTTGCTCCACGTGTTCTTATTGTTTCAGATCTGGTGAATGAAAGGCTGGAAAGGGTAAAGGCTAATATCGCAGAAAAGGCGAAGGAAAAGGGGACAAAGCTTATTTGTGCTTTGCCGGACAAGCTCGATGCAGTTCTCCGCGAAGAGTCCAATCATCTTGGAGCTGACGATATAATTCTTGCAGTGGGGGTTAACCCTGTTCAGCAGCATGCACTTGAACTTCTGGCTCCCGGCGGGGTGGCAAACCTTTTTGGCGGCTTGCCTAAAGGTAAACACATACTTGAGCTTGATGCAATTAAAGTTCATTATCAGGAAATAAAAATCGTAGGTTCAAGCGGGGGAGAGCCTTCAGATATGGCAGCAACTCTGGATTCTATTGCTGAGAATCATATCGACCCTGGTAACTATGTAGCTGGGATAGGCTCACTGGATAACGCCATAGACGTTTTGAAAATGATTAAGGAAACCAGGATCGACGGCAAGGGTATTCTTTATCCGCATATCAAACAAAAACCGCTGGAAATGGTCGAATACTGGGATCATCAAAGCGAAGAGAAACTGCTTGATGAAATGCTGTAGAAAATGTCTTTTTAAATGGCACAATATTAAGGAAGGACGACGTTTAAGCTGGTATAATATTACGTACTTAAATGGTGTAATAGTCACCTGGCTTGGCAGGCAGATAGAGGTCAATGAGGAGCCTGAAAGCCTGCAAACTGAGTTTTTTTAAGAAAAAATTTAATTTTTTTCAAACCCGTAAAAGTACTCATTTCTCTGTTAATAAATAATTTGCCGGTCTTTTTATATTGAACTGCTAATTTAGAAGCTGTTTTTTTTATAATCTAACTTGCAAAAAATCGCATTATCAGTATATTTGCCCATGTTATTGGGAGGGATTAAAAACCTGGGGGATTTTCAGGTTTTTTGGAGAGAGAAGGGTGAGAAAAACAGCAGTTTCAGAGCATTTCGTTTATCTATCGATAATTCTGCGCTTTTTAGATACTTCAACTTTTTCCGCTGTTAAGGTTGTCAATAATATAGCCGAAAAAAATTTCACAATACTTACAGAAATATTAAAGGATTATAAATTCACTGTCAGGTTTTTTTTATGGGTTTGGCAAGTGAATGGACGGGCAAGGCAGAGTTATGGCCGAGATGCTAAGATCGCATGATGCGGTTGGCTTTTCGGTTATCTGTATTAATTAGTTACAGGTTTAATTAGTAAAGCAGATGATTGCTGCAAGGAGATGAGGAATGGCGGTGTCAATCGGATGGAACTTCAGCGGTTTATGTAGAAAAGTTAAATCAAGTTTATTAGAGCTACCCTTAATCGTTATTTTGCTATTGTTCTCGCTGACGGCATATTCACATGCAGAGCTGACGAGTTCAAACGTTTTGGTGCTGGTAAATGAGAATAGTCCGGCGAGCATTTATATTGCAAAGCTTTACAGGCAATATCATCCTGGAATTGAGCCGGAGCAGGTTCTTTATCTTAGCGGGTTAAAAGATTGTGCAGGCCCGCAAAGCACTTCTGCAGATGAAATTATTTCAAGAGATGATTACAATTTGAAGATTGCTCAGCCTGTTCGTTATCATCTTCTTACGAGCGGTTTGCTTTCTCAGATACGAATAATAGTAACTACAGCTGGCTTGCCTTACAGGATAGAAGACAGTGTTTATCCTGACGTTGTTTATCCTAATGGTTCAAATCCGGACAGTGTGAGCTTACAGGAATCTATAGTTGACGCAGCAAGTGTTGAGTCTGAGCTTACCTGTGTTTGGTACAGTGATTGGTGGTTTAACCCGTTTGGTATTGAGAACAGGATAATTAATCCCTGGCAGGGCTGCAGGTCGTCGAGGATAACGGACTTTAAGATGGAGTTTCCGTGGCAAAAACAGCTCCAGTGGACTACGGTTTGTTCTTGGGTTCCTTCGGTGGGCTGGCCCAAGTCAGAGGGGGTAAGAACATCAAGCGGTATTAGCGAAAGAGTTTTCGGGCCGGGGGATATATACCTGACAGCAAGGCTCGATGGGCCTAAAACAAGGGGGACATCTGATGTGATTTTTTCAGTTAGAAAAATGCTTCACAGGGCAATGCTTGCTTCGAGTCCGGATTTTGGGATTGACCCTGCAGTTGCTGTAGGGATTTTGGATGAGGCAATAAATCAGGATATTGGAAGGATTGATCGAAACAGAACCTTCAATATTGACAGATCTGTCGACTACTGGGTAGTGGACCCTAATGCTCCTTCGGTTCCTGATTCTACAAATGCAAGGGTTGTTTATGATTACGCGGAGTCATATTATCAGTCTACTTTGAGAGAGCCTTATTTGAATATGCTGAATTTTGGAGCAGCGGTCGATGCAGATGATATTACGATTATTCTTGACAGCAGGAGCGATCAAAGTATTACTCAGTCTCTGATTGATTTGGTTGGGCGATTCATGTATAACCGAGACCCGTTGCAGGCGGTTATATTCCTTGCGACGTTTGGAGTTAACGGGGATGAATCGAGAAGCTGCGATTACATTAATTCATGGGTGTCACAGCTTCAATTGCTGAATGGGGCTGTTTTTACTTCTGTAGAAAGTTTCAATGCAGTGACTATGTTTGAGGATTATGATACCAGGTGTGCGGCCCAGGGTAAAATTGTCGATTTTATAACAGCAGGGGGTACAGCTGCGGTTGGTCATTCATTTGAGCCTCAGTCTGACGCAATAGTAGACAATGAGTTTATGTTATACAACTTATTGTCTGATAAAGACAATGACGGTAAAGCAGATATGACATTTGCAGAAGCTGTTTATTCCGGGATTCCTTATTTAAGCTGGTCTGAAGTGGTCATTGGGGATCCGTTAATGCAGTATAGTTACAGCAATAATGGGCCAAATTGGGTTTGGAGCCAGCTTGAGGGTGACGCAAATAACGATGGTTACGTAACTTATCTTGATGTGCTGCTTATAAAAAATTCTTTAGGCTCAGTATTGGATGTGAATGCCGATAACAGCTTTTATAACGACTTATATGACGTAAATCACGATTTTGCAATAACTTATTCTGATGTTACTGAGGCACAGAATAATATTGGCAATAGCATATATGGAAATTAAAAAATTGAGTAGTTTGACGGTAAATTTAGAAAAAAATAAAAATTACTTGACCATTTTGAAAAATATGATAGAATTGAAATTGTTGTTGATGTCGGAAATGTTGGAACCGGCATGTTACGTTAATTAGAGGATAATGATGAGAAGTTGTTACTAAAAAGCGAGGAGGGAGCACATGAACCCCGGAGGAAAGAAAGTTGTTGGATTTGTGCTGTTGACTGCGATGTTAGTTTTGCAGGCCAGCGCTGTTATGACCCCTATTAAGGATATTCAGTTAAACCTTGAGTCGAACATCCAGTGGTATGATGTTTCTGCTTCGAGTATTGATTTGAATTCCGGTATTGTTGAGGGAATGGGAATTGTTAATACTTATGCAACTACGCCGAATTATGATTACGAAATCAAGATGGGAAATTTTGATCTTCAGAATACTTCCTTGACAAGTGATAATTCAGCCGGCGGTGTTGCAGCTGCTGATTTTACTGGCGGTAATTTAACAATAACCGGTCAGCTTTGGAACAAAGATTTGAATACCATGCTTTTTGACGGCATTTTGCTTACTGCTAAGGTGACTGCGAATTATTCACTGAGTGAGCAGCTGATCAACAATGTAGCAGGTGTAATGGAGATGGAAGTTACAGGCGGTGAGTTCGCCACTGGTGCAAACACAGGTTTGATTATTGCTGATTTTTCAAACAGGCTTAATTTTGACCTTGCTGACCCTGCTGTTGGGGATTTCTCAACGGGCGATTATACCAGCTTAGTTCCTACTGTACAGATAACAGCTCCTGTACCAGAGCCGATAACTGTTTTATTGCTTGGTGCCGGCAGTTTGATTTTACGGAAGAAAAAATAAGTTTATTGTTTAACTATTGGCGTTTACTATTAAATTGATAATGTTTTAGAATTAGAGGATGGAGGAATCGGAGCGATGAGGAAAGCTTTGTACATTTTAATTACTGTTGCTGTACTTACAGCAGGCGTATGCAGTGCCGACATTTTGACTGTTGTTCTTAATCTTGGTGTAACAGGAGATTATCAGCCAGGACAGGACCCAAGTAACGGTACTGGTCAACTCAATTGGTACGGTGGTCAAACTGCGAGTATTTTAACGGATACCGGGCCTTTGGGTGTCACACTTGTGCCTAACTTCAAGAACACTTCTTTTACCGGCGGAACAGATACTTCCAGCGGAGGAGAAGCAAGTGCATATTTTACCAGCGGTAACTGGGAAGTAACTCTTCAGGATACTTCCGCAAATGATATTCTTACTATCAAAGGTAATCTTAAGACTAATTATATCGAGAATGAAATATCTGCCGGCCAGTTAAATGGCGGAGCAGTTGCTAATGTAACAGATATAATTATCCATGACGCAAATTTCTTTGGCGGACAGAGCGTTACATTTGATGGTGGAAACACAATTGGTATTACAGCTGCTACTACATTGCTTGAAGATGTTCAGGATTACCAGACATCTTGGGAATCGTCAAATATCGTTGTTAAGCTGTTAGCTGATGAAAACAATATTCCTGAGCCGGCTACAATGGTTCTGCTCGGAAGCGGAGCTCTTCTGTTTCTTAGAAAAAGGAAATAGAAAGGAAATATTTTAAGCTTTTTATTCGCTCCAGCTTAAGAATATTTAAGACTTCATAAGGACCTCAATAGAGGTCCTTTTTTTGTATTTGGAATAAATAGGTTTAGAGCATGTCAAGAAATGATGTAACCGCTTATGCCTGGTGCGGTTTCGTCCGTCGGTGTTGAAAATACTCGCCAATGAATAGCATTGGCAGCGTTTTTCGCCTTGCCGGATTCGTCCTCGTGACGGCCTAAGCAGCTGCATAATTACTTGAAATGCTCTAATTACCAACTTATTGAGATAAGAGCCAAAAATTATTTATTTTCACGATTTTTTGTTTGATTTATTACCATTTTTTGTGTAAAAGGTGTGTTTCGTTTAATTCTAAGGTAATATAGGAGAATATTGTTACATGGCCAATTATTGTGGACCAAAAGTAAGAAGAAGCAGAAGTTTGTCCGTTCCTATTGCAGAGACACCCAAACATGTAACTCCAAGGCGTGAAAGGAGACCAGGTCAGCATGGTTTCAGGCGCGGGAGGCAAACACTTTACGGACAACAGTTAAAGGAAAAACAAAAGCTTGCTTATTATTACAATGTAATGGATAAGCAGATGAGAAGGTATATGGACATTGCCACAAGCAGTAAACGTTCTACTCCTGTAGAATTGCAGGAGACCCTTGAAAGCAGGCTTGATAATGTTATTAGAAGGTTAAGGTGGGCAAGGACGATATGGCAGGCAAGACAGATGGTATCTCACGGTCATTTTCTGCTTAACGGCAGGAGGGTTGATCTGCCTTCGATAAACGTTAAAGAAGGTGATGTTATCAGTATAAAACAGCGAAGCTTAAAATTTATCAAATCTACAGCAGAGGCCAGCAGTGATATGGGTTTTGCAGTTCCTGAATGGCTTTCTGTTGATGAGTCTAAGATGCAGGCAAAAGTTGTAAGACTTCCGCAGTTTGACGAGGTTCGTCTTCCTTTTGATGTTGATTACAGTAAAATTATCGAGTTTTTTACAAGATAAGAATTTTAGTTAATTTGATTTTGAAGCCCTGTATATTCAGGGCTTTTTTTGTGCTGAAATGGAATTATATCCTCTAAAATTAGAACCTATCTATAAGCAAAGAATATGGGGCGGCCGCAATCTCAGTTCCTATTTCGGCAGGGATCTTCCAGGAGATATTTTGATTGGAGAAAGCTGGGAGCTTGCGGATCTGCCAGATGACAAATCTAAGGTTTCAAATGGTTATCTTGCGGGCAGTGAGATTTCCATGGCTATTGAAAAGGCAGGGCAGGAGCTTACAGGCAGGCCGATGCCAAAAGGGTTTGAACTGCTGGTTAAATTTCTCGATGCAAACGATGACCTTAGTGTTCAGGTTCATCCTGATGATCAGGCTGTCGAAAGAATGGGTGAGGGTGCTCCAAAAACAGAATGCTGGTATATTATAGACTCACAGCCTGGCTCTGTTATTTATAAGGGTGTAAAGCCTGGTACGACAAGGGAAGAATTTGAAGAAGCTATAAAAGGCGGAACGGTAAAGGATTATCTTTGTACTGTTCCTGTTCGAGTTGGTGAGTGTCATTTTCTGCCCTCTGGTACTGTCCATGCAATCGGCAAAGGTTTGCTTATAGCGGAAATACAGCAGCCTTCTGATACCACATACAGGGTGTTTGACTGGAACCGGGTTGATAAGAAGACAAAACAACCCAGGCAGCTGCACATTCCCGAGGCTCTTGAAAGTATTAACTTCGATATAACTGCTGATTCTTTGCCGGTGACTACGGAACGTTTATTGGTAGATGCTGAAGAATTCAGGCTCGAAAAGTTTCAACTATCTGCCAATTCGAAACATCGATTTTCTAAAGGTTGTGCAAAGGTGATGATAGTCGTAAATGGAGCCGGTATGATAAATCCTGACGATAAATATCAGGCATCCTTTTCCAGCGGCCAAACATTTCTTATCCCTGCGTCTCTGGAGACAGAAGCAGTATTTGAATCAAATTCCACAATTCTTATAGCCTCGGTTTAGTTAAAACTTGTTTGACTTTTAAAATAAACCGGATAGAATGACCTTTTAATCTTTTTTTGTAAATAATAATATTAAGGGCGATGTTATGAATCAATTCCAAGAGAAGGTCAGGAATAAAAGTTTGAAGGTAGGTATACTTGGCTTGGGTTATGTAGGGCTGCCATTGGCAAGGGAGTTTGCTACGAGCAAAATCAAGGTTCTTGGGTTTGATATAGATCAGCAAAAAGTAGACATTCTCAATTCTGGAAAAAGCATAATAAAGCACGTTCCTGATTCTCAGGTGAAGTCACTTGTCAAAGAAGGCTACTTTTCAGCAACAACAAAAATGTCTGATCTCAAAAAAGCGGATGCCGTTTTGATTTGTGTTCCAACGCCTTTAACAGAGAATCGAGAACCTGATATGCAGTATGTTGAAAACAGCTGCAGGGTCATTTCGAAATATCTCAGGGCTGGGCAGTTGGTAGCTCTTGAAAGTACAACATATCCGGGAACAACCAGAGAGCTGATGAAACCGATTCTTGAAGAAAGCGGTTTAAAGGCTGGTAAGGATTTTTTTATGGCCTATTCACCGGAGCGAGAGGACCCGGGCAATAAAAACTTTACAACTAAAACGATACCCAAGGTAGTAGGCGGGTTGACAAGTAAGTGCAGAAAGGCTGCTTGCGGTGTATATGAACTTGCAATTGAAAAAGTTGTACCGGTTTCATCAGTAGAGGCAGCTGAGGCAACTAAAATACTGGAAAATGTTTACAGGTGCATAAATATTGCCATGGTGAATGAATTGAAAGTGGTATTCGACAGGATGGGTATTGATGTATGGGAGGTGATCAAGGCAGCGAGCACAAAGCCTTTCGGCTTCAGCGCTTTTTATCCCGGTCCTGGTTTAGGAGGACACTGCATACCTATCGACCCATTTTATCTAACATGGAAAGCGAGGCAGTATGGAATGCCAACGAGGTTTATAGAGTTGGCAGGAGAGATAAATACGAATATGCCCAACTATGTCGTTTCAAAAGTTATGAATGCTTTAAACGAACATAAAAAAAGTCTTAACGGCTCAAAAATACTCGTTCTTGGTCTTGCGTATAAAAAGGATATTGACGATGTTAGGGAGTCACCATCAATTGAGTTAATTGAGCTTTTGAGAGAAAAGGGAGCAAAGGTTGATTATAATGATCCTTATATTCCCAGGACCCAAAAACAGCGTCAGCATGATCTTAAGATGTCCAGTAAAAAGCTTTCCAGCAAAATGCTTTCTTCATACGATGCGGTTTTAATATCGACAGATCATTCGGATTATGATTATAAGCAGATAATAGAGAATGCTCAGCTTGT
>CAZAYB010000108.1:0-10706 GCA_964489215.1 uncultured Pirellulales bacterium | reverse complement strand
GGCTCGTAGATAAAACCGGTTTTGCCGATGTTCATTGTTTCGGGAAGTCCGCCAGTGTTCGCAGCCAGGACCGGACATCCGCAGGCCTGTGCCTCGATTGAAACCATTCCGAAGGATTCAATAACCGATGGTATGATGCACAGGGCTGAAGATGAAAACTGTCTGGCCAGTTCGTTGGGGGTTACAGTATCATGAAAATGAATGTTGTCAGTCAGGGTTTTTACCTGGTTTTTGTCGATGTACTCGGGCTGATTCCACAGCGATGCAGAACCGAAGAAGTGCAGTTCAATATCAGGCAGTATTGAGTTTGCGATAATAAATGCTTTTATCAGTGTTTCAGGATTTTTTGCGTAAACCGGTGCCCCGGCGAAGATAATGCGATTCGGGTTTCTTGTTACATCAGCAGGATAGAATATTTCAGGGTCAATGCCATTGTGAACTACGTGAATTTTATTCGGATTAACACCCTGTGAGATAATTTTTTTTCTGACGGCCTCGCTTACGCAAATAACTGCGTCGGCGTGATTATTCAGTACCGCTGAGGGATTCGGTGACCGCATGAACTGCAGTCCGAAATGATGGACAATGGTTACACATGCGGTGGCTGGAGGTACGTAATTGTATGGCTTCAGGTCCGGGCCGGTTGTAAAGACGAGAATGTCAGTGTTGTTTCTGTTTGGTGTATTCTCAGCTGAAATCCATTTTTCGCAAGTGATGTAATTTACGTTTTTATATTTGCCCGGCGGACATGTAAGCTGACCTGCGAAAGTAACTTTGTTGCCGAGAGCGGCGAGGGCCTGGGCATTGTTTATCAGGGCAGTTTCTGTTCCGCCGTTTGTCGAGGCAGGGTTCAGGGGCAAAGTACCGGAAAATATAGTTATGTTGAGTTTGTTTTTTGTAATTGTTTTTGGAGACGGTGTTATGCTTTTGGTTTGTGTGTTTTTTGCGAGCAGGTCTTGTTGTGTGGGCAGGTTTAACTGTGAAGGCAATAACGCAAGGGGCTTGCCGAGATTATTTTTTACGATATTCAGGTTTTGGGTGACCGTCTGGTTTTTTGTGATTTCGGCAAGTTTTGTGAGTATCTGCAGTGCCTTTAGTTTCATCTGTGCAGAAGCTAAAATCACAGCCAGGTTATTTGAAGCTGCTATGTTCTGCGGGTCCAGCTCAACAGCGCGATGGAAACACTCAAAAGCGAACTGAATGTCTGCCATTGGCTGTGTGTGTTTCCACGGGGTATAATATTCGCAGGCACGTATGCCCATATCCAGGTGAATCAGTGCCTTGTTTTGCGGGGTGTCGGGGTTTATTCCTGCAGAGATGTAAAGTTTTTCTATCAGGTCAGGCGTTCTCCATTTCTGGTAAAGCTGGTTGCTTTCGTTTTTCATTGTCTGGTCACGAAAGCTTAGAGCGTTTTCGTGCTCAAGGTAAAGGCAAAGCGGCACAGGTATGTGCATTGCCTTTAGCTCAAGATTGAAGCGGAAGTTGAATTCATAATCGCCTGCTGTTTTTATATTTTCGTCAAAGTATCCGATCTTTTCGTGTACATTTTTTCGCCACATGGGCCCAGGTCCGAACTGATAGTGCAGCATAACGGCGGGCGGAAAAAATGAACTGAAACGGTATTGCTGATTTTTGTCGTTTTGTTCATAAGTTTCGTTAGGAATTTTTGATATAAAGCAATCTGAGTAAACCAGGTCAATTTCCGGGTTTTGAATAAGTGCAGCAGACATTGTTTCCAGAGCATCACTGCGTCTTCGGTCATCGGTATTGGCGTTTGTGATGAAAGTTGCCGATGCTGCTTTTATTCCATGGTTCCATGCCTGGTACATTGTCTGACGGACAGGGATTTCAATGTATTTTATATGGTCGTGATCTTTCTGGTATTCTTTTATTATTTTTGAATCATTTTGCTCAGAGCCTGTGTTTACGATGACTATCTGGAGCTGGCCTTTAGCGTAAAGTGTCTGTGAGGTCAGGTCGTCGAGGCAGCCTTTTATGAATTTTTCGCTGTTGTATACCGAGACCACCGCAGAGACGAGATAGTTGTCAGGACTGTTTTGTTTTTGAATATTACTGAGATAATTTTGGAGCTGGTTTGAAGTTACGGGAGCAGGCGGTTCGGAGAGCTCAGGAGTGTTTGATTGTATGTAGTGTTTTCGCTCGCGGTCAATAATTTTTTCAGCTTCTTCAATGTACTTGTTCATGAACAGATGGGCCTTTTGTTCGGGCTGGCTTCTGTAGCAGGCTATCAAATCGTCAAGACTGTAAAGTTTGGCGTGCCGAAAGAATCTCGCCCACAGCTCCAGGTCTCCTGCAAATGAAAGATTGACGGAGATTCTGGCGCCTGCCTTTTGGTAAAGTTCTTTTCGCCAGAAGGTGCCTTCCTGCTGTATGAAAGGTTCTTTGTATCTGCCTGCAAGATATTTTTTTCTTGACCAAAGGGGCAGATAGTCCATTACTCCGGTATTTTGTGTTCTTTGGCTGAGGCTGTTTGGCCGAGAGGTGAGCCATTCAATTTCAGGACGGTTTAGAAATACAGCGGCGACTTTTTTGAACGCGTTTGGGTAGAAGAAGTCATCGCTGTTTATCCATGTCATTATCTCACCGGTTGCCCGGCTTAGTCCCTGGTTTATTGCATCGTACTGGCCTTTGTCGGGTTTGCTTTGCCAGTATGCAAGATACTTTTGATATTTTTTGATGATATCAAGTGAGCCGTCTGTACTGCCGCCGTCGATTATTATGTATTCTATGTTCGGGTAGTCCTGCTCAATTACGGAAGTTATGCATTTTTCGAGATATTGAGCCTGGTTGTATGAGGGTGTAACAACGGAGATTTTCGGAAGTTTTGCAGTGCATTGGTTTTTAAGGTTAAACTTTTTTTCCCATGATAAGTTTTGCATCTGAAGTGTGTCAATTCCGGAGTCATTTAGAGGCCTGTTAATGGTGCCTGAACCAACTTTACCCTGCTTATTTATTAAAACTTGTAAAGTATCTTTTTTTTCGGGTCTTACTGGTTTTAATAAATTTTGTTTACGATTATTAATGAGTTCATGATAAAGCTGACAGTATTGGTCAGCCTGCTTTTCAAAGCTGAATTTTTCACAAGCAGTATTACGAGCATTCCTGCTGATTTGACTGAGACAGGAACCCTTAAGCAGCCAGTTTAATCCTTCTGCCAGTTCAGCAGTGTCAGCTTTTTCTGCGATAAACCCGTTTTTTTTATGTTCAATTGCATCGATAATTCCTCCCGCCCTGAAACCTAAAACCGGGGTACCGCATGCCATGGCTTCAAGCATTGTGTTAGGAAGATTGTCTTCGAGTGAAGGAAGTACATATACATCGCTGGCCGAGTAGACTTTTGCTAATTGGCTCTGGTTATTTATTTTACCGAGAGAAATTACCGGATATTTACATTCGGCCTTAAAGTCGGCAGGGAAATTACCGAAAGTTACTAAAACTGTATCAGTAAAATCTGTGCGGTTGAGGGCTTTTGCCAGATAATGAAATCCCTTTCTTAATGTATAGCAGTCAAGTCCGAACATAATAAGATTTGCTTCAGGAGGAAGATTTAACTGTACCCTGGCTTTTCTTTTTTCAAATGGTTTAAAAATGTCAAGCGGAAGTGAATTAGAAATGATTCTGATTTTTTTGTCTGCGAAAAATTTAGATGCTTTAGCGCAATCGGCAAGCCATTTACTTGGCGAAACCGGCGTAATGTTCAAATTTTGGTAACTATTTTGTTTAATTTGCCAGTTCTTTTTTGCAAGATCGTTACTTATTCCGGAGCCAAGTTGCGGGCACACATCACATTTATCGGTGTATTTTTTACAATCTCCACTGTAATGGCATCCGCCAGTAAACGGATTCATGTCATGCATGGTCCAGACGATTGGTTTGCTTTGAATGCAATCCGGTACAGATTTTAAGTTCAAGATTCCGGGTATCCAATGGAAATTCAGAATATCCGCTTTGTTAATAAGCTCTAAGCTGTTTAAATCTACCGGGCTGTAGGTATCTGTAAATGCTTCGAGGTTTTCTGGACGACCAGGGTAGATGCTGCAGATACGCTGCCACCTGTTCCATAAATCAGGGAAACTGATTGAGTTCTGTTTGTTATCAATAAAGCTGTTTAACGAATATATCGAGTTGTCCTTTTTGGTTTTTTCTATTACCAGCATCGCAGAATCGACGTTATTTAATTTCAATGCCCGATGCAGCCGTACGGCGGCGTTTCCAGCTCCTCCGGAATCTATAGCGCAAAGATGTAAAACTTTTATGCTCATATTGATTTTCTTGCTTCCATAAACAGTGAATCAGGTTTTCTTACACATCCGTTTTTTTCGATGTCGAGATGATAATCGTAAAAATTTTCAATTTGCGAATCGTAAGCTGAGCAAACCTCAATATCGGTAAATCCTGTTTCGGCGAGCAGTTTTCCCAGTGAATATCTGTCATACATCCAGTTATGTATTTCACCGCTTTTTCTGATTTTTCCGATCTGTATTTCGTCAGGTTCCTGTGTTTTTGAGGCTGGAGCTTCAATTTTACCTTCTCGAATCTGGTTAATCATATTTAAGGCTTCTGAGCCTGTTCTTGCGATCACAAAATCTTCAGCGGGCATGGGATTCTGAGACCAGTATTTCATCATCTGTCCGCCGGATTCATTTCTGACCATTTGGTCCATCAACTCGAGAGTTATCCATTCGTAACAGCTTTTAGAGTAGGGATCACCGTTAACGGCTCCTTGAAGATGTATGAGATACCATTTGGCAATTTGTTCAAGATCAGGCACTACAACCCTTAGAATACCATTCGGCTTTAGCACCCTATAACATTCGCGAATAAAGAATTCAGCTTTCGACCTGGTAAAATGCTCCAGCAGGTGAGAGTGGTATACCACATCCGCTGTCTCGTTTTCAAGAGGTATTCCCTTTTTAAGGTCAGCCTGTTTGACATAGGGCGGCTTCTTCCGGAAGTCGATATTTATCCAGTCGGGATGGCAGCAATCGCCGCATCCGAGATTTACATAGACAGTGTTTATCCGGGCGGAAATTTTTTTAAGCTTATTAAATTGTTCCGTGTAGTCATTGAGGACACGGGCGTCATGCTTTTTTCTGAAGTGAGCATAGATGTCTTTATGTATGGTTATGTTTTGCGGGAATCTTTGAGCGGGTTTTTCAGCAAGAACCGTGTCGAATCTTGAAGTTGTTCCGCAGTGCACACCCGTACCGTCAAGCCCGATATTTCTGATGTGAGAAGCGGTTGGATAGATGTAAAAACCATTGTTAAGATATGCGCTTAGTACCCAGTTTAATGTCCAGATATCTTTTCTTTCAGTGATCAGGCTGTTTATTGCACCGGGTATGTCATTTCCGCCGATTTCAAGGTCTAAGTTTGCTGCAAGTGCTTTTTGACATGCATGGTCAATGTTATATTCAAATTTATTCCAGGCACGTTTCCATGTGGCCCAGCCCCAGCTTCCTATTCTTGGCATAAAATAAATGTCGTGCGGATAATCTGCAAGAATACTCGCAGGGATAGGAACGGTATATCCTGATATTCCAAAGACTCTTTCATTGTTTTCATAACGGTTAAGGCAATTACACATAAAATCATAAAAATAGGGACCTGGCAAACAGTCATCCTCCAGCAGGATAACAGTGTTGTCGTATTGAAGGACCGTATTGACTGCTGTGAGAATTGAACGGGCAAGACCTAAATTTTCATCATGAAAGCATATCGCGGCATTAGTGTTTTTAAGAAAACCTTTGACGGCCTTTCTCGTTTCGTGAACATAAGGTTCATCATCTGCGTTTTTTGGTCCGTCACAAAAAACGTAAAGTTTAGAGATATTTTGGCCAATTATTGCCTGGAGCACTTTCATTGTGTGCGCGGGCCTTTTATAGCAGACAATTGCGACCGGTGGTTTCATAGTTTAGTATACCTCCGCAAATTTATCGCCTGTTTTCACTTGACTTTTAATTATTTCTGCGGCATCAGGGAATGAAGAAATGCGGCAGCTTTTGTGTACAAACGTTATTTCTGCAAGAGGTCTTTGCTGATCATTATTCAAGATAGTTGTGTATCCAAGCTGCTGCATGTGTTTTATGCACATTTTTGTATCCTCAATTGAGTAGTCTGTACAAAAGTGATGAAACTCTACGCAGACCTGCGGAACATTAAGGCTCTTAAGTGATAACAGAACATCGTACTCTGCCCCTTCGATGTCCATCTTTATTAATGAAATATTTTCAAACGCTTCCTGGATAGTCTCTAAGTCGATTGTAGATGCATTGTAAAAATCGTCAGGTTTAACACTCTGATGGGCTTTAAGAACTGATTCAGAAACATGTTCGGGATTTGAATTCTTATACATTCTGACCTGATGTCCGAAAGCTGAATGCAATGCCTTATCGAGGAATAAGAATTTACGGCCTGCGCATTTTTCGACGTATTTTGCGGCTTTCGGCGTTGGGTCAATGCCTACGATGTCGCAGTTTTTAATCGATATCAATGCTCTGTCGAACGAAATATCTTCACCTATACCAGCGGATATAACAGTACTGCCTTTCGTTATAAGTTCCGGTACGATATGCCATCCGCCGTAATGAGTTCCAAATCTTTCAAACCGAAAATTGCCTGAATAAATCGGTTTTTCGCTCGAATTGAAATAGTGCTTTTTCAATTTGTTTATAAACTGTATCTCAGGTTCGAGTTTATGTTCAAGAATTTTGATTTGACCAGGCGAAACTGAAAAATCTGTCTCTGCTTTCCTTTTATGCAAGGGCGTCAGATTAAGTTCTGTTTTTTTACAAAGCTGCATGATGCCGTATTTAAAATCGTCGGTAAACATAAAATGGTCAAGGCTGAGAACATTTTCCATTGCCTCGGATACATTGTATCGTCTGGAGAACATGAACAGCTGATGCTGCATTAGATGTTTTGGAAACAGGGTTATAAAATCCTGGAAAGAATTACCGAGGAATTTTCCTTCCAGTTTCATTCCGGGATGATTAATATTGTTAATCTTATAATACATCAGCATTTTATAATGAGATAAAATACGTTTTACCGGATCTCTGAGGCATGTAAATGTAAATGTTTTTTCGGGCAGATTCAATTCCTGCATTGTGGCATGACTGTGCGCATAGAAATAATCTCCTCTGCTGACAACATCTTTATTCCAGCCGGCATAAACAAGGCCTCCGGAGTTTGTTTTGTGGTCGCTGTTTTGAGCTACTCTCTGATAAACCTTTTCGGGCTGTTCTCCTCCCAGCGACATGAACATATGATTAATAGATGTGCCGCCAGCTTTTCTGACATGATAAAAATATATTCTATCGTATCTGCTGTTCATTTTTATGTTATTACTGACAATTCGGTTTTGAGACAAAGAATCAGAACCAAGCCTTTGCCTTAGAACCTGCAGCTCTTTGCCTTGAACACCGCATTTTATAAGCAAGTCTGTATAATCGAGCGATTCTTTTGGATTGCCTGTCTTTTCCAAATGAAGCGCCCTGTTGAAGAGCATATTGGCTATACAGCGAAGATGTCCTGTATTGTGGCCCCGTGAGAATGCCTTTTCTGCATATTCATAAGCCAGATTCCATTGCTCACATTCGGCTGCTCTTTTGGTTATCCAGACATACAGACTGTCAATTGCTTTTTGTTTTAGTTTCTTTACAAAATCAGGGGTTGACGGTTCAGAGCATATAGTTTCAATTATATATCTGCGTTCCTTAAGCTTTTCAGCCTTATCCTGTTTTTTTCCTCTTTCATTTTCATGTACGGCATATTTGGAGACAAGATTCGGTATATGCAGTATTTTATGATTCATTCCGAGCCGAATCCATATTTCAACTTCTATATATTCGACATTGTTAATTGCCGTGGATTCGATCAATTGTTTTGCCCTGAAAAAAGCTGAACAGAATGGCGGGGTTATTTCTGTGCAGATATATTTTTCAAAATTCCAGTCGGCAGCCCTGACGGTTTTGCGGATATTTCCATCGATATCAGTTACATAAAAATCGCCGTATACCGCAACTGCTTCGGGATGATTTTTCAGTTGTTTAACTCCCCAGGAGAGTGCATGGGGCAAAAGCTCTTCATCGGCAAGACAGGAGGCAACAATTTCGCCTTTAATTCTTTTCAGAATTTTCCTGTAAGCGTCCATAGTGCAGGTATCAGGCTCTGAAACCAGTTTTATCCTCGGGTCATTGTATGACTTTATAATCTCAACTGTGCCGTCGGTAGAAGCGCCGTCCTGAATGATAAACTCAAAATTTTTATAGTCCTGAGTAATAACGCTTTCCACGCACCTTCTTATTGTGTTGGCAGAGTTTTTTACAAAACAGAAAACTGAAACAAGCGGATATTGATTTTTTTGGTTCAGATTCATTTACGTTCCTATTCACTGGTTTTTGACTGGAAAAGTTTTTCCGCATCAGCCAGTCTCTGAGGTGTTCCGATGTCATATATTCTGCTGTGTGTAACATAGCCGTGACAATTTTGCATATTCGGAAAAATGTCATATTCAAGTGAGCACTTTGTATTTTCAGGAAGTGTGGGAAGTATTGTCTTGCTGAACAGGTAAATACCGGTATTGACATAGCCTAATTTTACTGCGGGATTTTTTTCGTTGAATTCAATGATTCTCTGTTTTTTGTCCATTTTAACTTTCCCGCAATCTGAAGTATCCACATCTGTAACTGCCACTGTTGCAAATGAATTATTATCTGCGTGAAAACGTGCCATTTTATTGATATTCACATCGCAGAAGGAGTCGCCGTTTGTTACGAAAAACGGGTCGGTGATTATCAATTCTCTTGCGTTTGCGACAGCTCCAGCGGTACCCAGTGGGGATTGTTCATAAGAAATGAACAAACTAATGTCCTTGTTCCTGTTTTGGTAGTAATCTTCTATGTAATCTGACATGTAGCCGGTGCAGAGTATAAATCTTTTCAGACCAAAACTTCTGAAATGGTTTATAACAATATCCAGAAACGGCTTTTCGTTTACCTCTGCCATAGGTTTTGGTCTGTCAGAAACTGCCTGTCTGAGCCTTTTTCCAAATCCTCCGCATAGAATCAGTACATCTGTATTTTCCATATTATTTTTCCAATGAATCCTTTGTTTCATAAAGTATTATCTGGCTACCTAATTTTTCAAAGCTGAAGGGCACATGTAAAGCTTTGTCCATTTTTTTTATCAAATTTTCCTGCCTGTCGGGCGGTACAAACAAAAGAAGAAAGCCTCCTCCTCCAGCTCCGCAAAGTTTACCGCCTGTTGCCCCGTTTTTCATTGCCAGTTCGTAAAGCTGGTCAATCCATCTCGGGGAAACTCTTTTTGAAAGTGTTCTTTTCAGCTTCCACGCATCGTGCAATAGTTTTCCGAAGTCATTTATATCATCCGATCCGCCGTTTAAGAGATTTACTGCTTCGTCAACCATTTCTCTTATTCTGAGCAGCTGTTTTTGCTTTTGATCGGTATTTTTTATCTGCTCAGCGGCAACTTCTTCTGCGATTCTGCTTTGTCCTGAAAAAAAGAACATCAGGTGATTTTGCAGTGCATTCAATTTGTCCTGCTTAATGGTAATAGGCTGGACGTAGAATGAGTTGTCCGGGTGGAACTCGATTTTATTCAATCCTCCAAAGGCAGCTGCCACCTGGTCCTGAGAACCGACTTTTTCTTTTATCAGGTTCTGCTCAATATGAATAGCTGAGGAGGCGAGCTGGCGTTTGGTTATCATCTCGCCTTTTAGAGCGGAAAGAGTATTTAACAGGCCGACGGTAAATGCTGAACTTGAACCGATGCCGGAACGTGCGGGCAGGTCGCTTGTATGGACTATTTCGACCCCGTTATTAATGTTCATGTATTTTAAGCTTTGCTTTACAGAAGGGTGCTCAATTTCATCAATGCCGCGGACTTCCTCTCTGAGACGGTATCGAATAAGGTACTTATATTGGAAAAAAGGCGGCAATGGTCTGCAGCTGATATAGCAGTATTTGTTTATGGTTGTGCTAAGTACTGCTCCGCCCTGGTTGCTTTTGAACCATACAGGATAGTCAGTGCCTCCGCCGAAGAATGACACTCTAAATGGTGTTCTGCTTATAATCATTTATTGTCCTTATAAATATTTTGCGCGTAATCCGGGCTGTAAGTGCAATGTGCAAATAATATGCCTGCAGGCAGAAATGAGGTATTTCGGTCATAAAATGCGTTTTATTTATTTGTGTGTAACTTTTTTATACATTGACAGGAAGATTTTGCCGGTTTGTTAGGCTTTGCTTATCATGCTTATTGTTTTGACTTTCGCTTATTTTTCGCATCGAGATCCTGTTGGATTTGATATAACGGTCAAGATTGTACCCAAGTTCATACATTCTCGGCCAGATATGTTCAAACTGCATAAGCTTTTTGCGGAAATAATCCTGCTGCCAGGGCAGCCATGAATCAAAAATCTGTTCTGGTGTAAGTTTTTTCCTTTTTTTGCCTGCATGGTCATTAAGCCTTCCATTGTCAAAGACAGAGCTTAGATAATCTGAAGTAATTTCGATGTTTTTGTCAGTTAAGGATTTGAGTATATGACAGAAAAAATTCCTGTCCATTGTTACCTTTTCCATTGGTATCTGAAGCAGGGTTGAAAACTCAAGGGTTTCCAGATATGTATCCAGTATATCAACTTCTCTGAAGAAAGCTACGAC
>CAZAYB010000107.1:0-10728 GCA_964489215.1 uncultured Pirellulales bacterium | reverse complement strand
TTTTTTTGTTTGATTTTCAGGAAGGCTCTGATAATCGTTTCCAAGGGGCTCCCCTGAGGTACATAGTTTAAGGTTCTGTTACGGAGTCTGTAAAATGTTCTCATTTGTTCTGCTTTGTGTCTTTCTGGGTATAGGTCATGTTCTGAGGATGAAAATTCGGCTTTTGCGAACGCTGTATCTGCCTGGCTGTGTGATAGGGGGCTTGGCAGCTTTATTATTTATCCAGCTGTTAAAGGGCATAGACCCCGGCGACGGCTTTATCAATACCCTGAATGGCTATATGACCGTCTGGTCTGAGCCATGGAAAAAACTCCCTTCAATGCTCATTAACATCGTTTTCGCCTGTCTGTTTCTTGGAGTTTCATTACCGAAGTTTTCCACGCTTTATCGGCGAGCAGGTCTTCAGTTATGTTACGGCCAGATAGTTGCATGGGGGCAGTATTTTGTGGGAATAGGCCTGTTTCTTGTTCTTATAAGATACCTTTTTCCTGAGTTGCCGGGTATGTTTGCCGGCATTTTACCGGTCGGTTTTGAGGGCGGACACGGCACTGCAGCCGGGATGAAACCTGCTTTTGATAATCTCGGATGGGAGGCAGGTTCAGATTTTGCCCTGGCAAGCGCTACAATCGGGATAATATCAGCAATAATTTTTGGTATGATACTGGTTAACTGGGCAGCCAGACGCAACTACACCCATAAAAAAATTAATGTTGCTGATGTTCCCGAAGATGACACAATAGGTATAATCGAAATTGGCAAAAGACCAAGCGCTGGAAAGCTGACGGTTAAAAGCGATGCGATTGAGTCCCTGTCCCTTCATATCGTCGTTGTTGGACTGGCAATAGGACTGGGTATAATCGCAAAACAGGCATTAATCGAGGTAGAAAGGGCAGTTCCATATATTGCAAAACACAAACTGCTTTCAAGTTTTCCGCTTTTTCCTTTATGTATGCTCGGCGGACTCGTGATTCAATACCTTGAGGAAAGATACGATCGCTACAAGCTTGTAGATATAGGGCTTATACGGAGGATTCAAAACACCAGTCTGGATTTTTTGGTAGTAGCAGCCATTGCTACAATAAATCTTACTGTCATAAAATCTGGTTTTGTGCCTTTGATTTTGTTGGCTTTGGCGGGAATATCATGGAATGTTTTTTGTGTGGTATTTATTGCTCGAAAAGTTTTTAAGGATGCCTGGTTTGAACGCTCAATAGCTGAAATGGGCCAATCGATGGGGGTAACAGCTACTGGCCTTCTTCTGCTTAGAGTAGTCGATCCGGATTACGAATCACCAGCTGCAGATGCATTTGCCACCAAACAGCTCATGCACGAGCCTGTTATGGGCGGAGGGCTGTGGACCGCTATGGCAATACCGCTTATAGCCGCTTATGGACCAGCAAGAATGTTCCTTGTGGTGTGTGCGGTTATGATATTTTGGTTTTTTATGGTCTTTTTAACTGTCAGGGCCAGGAGAAAATAATATAAATCAGCGGATAATTGCACTTTTTCGTCTTTTGAAACTTTTGGGTCGCCAAAGTCTGGAAAAAGTTCAGCCTCACACTTACTTGCTGTTGACATTCTGTTTTTTTTAGTGTAAAATCCTCGTTTCGTATTTGCGGTGGAAATAGCTCAGTCGGCAAGAGCACCAGATTGTGGTTCTGGGGGTCGCGGGTTCGAGTCCCGTTTTCCACCCTTTTTGATTTCTGTCAGATAATGGAAGCAGCGAATAAAATCAGGTTCTCTTAGGTACAAAGGATAGTCTGCGTTTATCAAAAGTTCGGTAAATGTCGAAAAACATCGTTTTTGCGCAGATAATTGCCCCCTTTTTGCTTAGCTGTCAAGGATTTTAATTACTGATCATCCGGTTTTATTCCCTGTTTCATTTAACAATATTTAATTTCAAAGTGCTTTGTATTTTTAAACGGAAAAACAGAACCGGAAAAAGAAAGGATAATTATGAATCTTCAAAGACCAAACGCAAATGAAGTAACCCAAACAACTAATCGTTCAAGAAATGTATCGCCGGTGTCGGGTATATGTACAAGGTGTATTGATGGCTGTAGAGGGAATTGTGAGATATTCAAGTCAACTTTCAGGGGCAGGGAAGTTATATACCCAGGTCCTTTCGGAACCTTGACAGCTGGCGGAGACAAGGATTATCCAATTGATTATTCCCATTTAAATATAGCTGGATATGCGTTTGGCGCAAAGGGGTTAAAAGGAGATTCAAAGGGTAATGCTGATAATACATTATTTCCTGTGGTCGATACGGAAACCCAATATGGGACAGCTAACAAAGTAAAAATGAAATTGCCGGTATTTACCGGTGCACTTGGCTCTACGGAAATTGCTCGCAAAAACTGGGAGCATTTTGCCGCAGGAGCAGCTGTTTCCGGAATAACCCTTGTCTGTGGAGAAAACGTTTGCGGAATTGACCCCCAGCTGGAGCTTAACAGTGATGGTAAAGTAAAAAAGTCACCTGATATGGAAAAAAGGGTTCAGCAGTATCGAAAATGGCATCAGGGTTATGGCGATATGATTGTCCAGCTTAATGTCGAAGATACAAGGCTGGGGGTTGCAGAATATGTTACAGGGTCGCTGGGTATCGAAAGCATAGAGCTTAAATGGGGACAGGGTGCCAAATGTATTGGCGGCGAAATACAGGTAGACGAGCTGGAAAGGGCTTTGCAGCTCCAAAAAAGAGGTTATCTTGTTACACCTGACCCTTCTGATCCTGTCAATCAGGCCGCGTTTAAGGACCATTCACTAAAGCATTTTGAGAGACATTCAAGATTGGGCTTCATTGATCAGGAAGATTTTATGAAAGAAGTGCAAAGATTAAGAGGTCTTGGCGCTAAAAGGGTTACTCTCAAAACAGGTGCCTATGCTATGAGGGAATTGGCAATGGCAATTAAATGGGCATCACAGGCTAAGCTTGACCTTTTAACCATAGATGGTGCCCCCGGAGGTACTGGAATGAGCCCGTGGAGAATGATGGAAGAATGGGGCGTACCGACTTTTTACTTACAGGCAATGGCTAACGAGCTTTGTGATATTTTGAAAAAGAAAGGTGAATTTGTACCCGATATCGCTATTGCAGGCGGTTTCAGTACTGAAGATCATATTTTCAAGGTTCTTGCTATGGGAGCTCCATACACTAAGGCAGTGTGTATGGGAAGGGCTCTTATGATACCCGGCATGGTAGGCAAGAATATATCGCTCTGGATCAGGGAAGGCGCAAATGCCTTGCCTAAAACCATTTCTCAGTATGGTTCAAAGGTAGAGGAAATATTCCTCTGCTATGAAAAAATGGTAGAGATGTTTGGGAAAGAAGAAGTCAAAGACATGCCGCTGGGAGCTTTGGGCATTTTCTCGTTTGCTGATAAACTTAAGGTAGGTTTACAGCAGTTGATGGCTGGTTCGAGAAATTTCAATATTTCAACTATTTCGCGTGACGACCTGTTCGCTCTGACTCCGGAAGCTGCTGAAGTTTCAAAAATCCCGTATGTAATGGACGCTTACAGGGAACAGGCGATGGAAATAATAAACGGATAAATGACGGATTACCAAAAAAAGCCAAAAATGTACGGACGTTCTGTTCTTTTTGCCGAATAAAACATAAACATTGACTTTTATTTATTTTGCGCAAAATTTTACCCTCAAGGGTTAAAATGCCGGATATCTGTACTGAGAAAACCTATACAGCTTCGTTTTTTATAGAATTGTCAGTAATTTTGCTCATGGCGATAAGCACTGTTTTTGTGTTCTCTGCAAGTGCAAACGTCAGTACCAATTACGACCTGCACAATTTTTATGATTTCACCGCGTTGAAGCAGATAATCTTTTTTCCAATTGCGGTAATCGTGATGTATGCTGTCTCAAGAGTGGATTATCGAAAGTTCGACATGGAGGGCAAACTGCTGCGCTCCTGGACTCCGTATTTTATGGCGGTTACCATTTTTCTGCTGATTCTTGTGCTGATACCCGGCTTGTTTCCGGAAAAGAACATGTCTAAACGATGGATAACAATTTCTGTTGGATCATCTGGGATAAGTTTTCAGCCGTCAGAGCTTGCCAAATGGTCGCTGATAATTTTCCTGGCAGCCTGGGGTGCAAAGTACAGAGAAAATAAGAGCGCATTTATAAAAAGATTCGCAATTCCCTGTCTTTTCATCGGGGTCATAGCCGGTCTGATTATAACTGAAGATTTCGGATCTGCCTTTCTGGTTTGCCTGCTGGCTTTTATAATGCTCTTTCTAAGCGGGTGCAGAATATGGTACCTTTTAGCTCCAATCCCGCTGATTATACCAGCCTTCATACTGGCGATAATAACTTCACCGACAAGAATAAATCGAATAAAGGCTTTTTTGGACCCGGAGTCAGCGGTCAAGGCATCATATCAGGCCAAGCAGTCTTTAATTGCAATAAGTTCCGGCGGGCTGTGGGGCAAAGGCCTTGGGCTCGGAGTTTCGAAATACGGACACCTTCCTGAAGATACCACTGATTTTATTTTTGCGGTAATTTGTGAGGAAATGGGACTGATAGGGGGGCTGACAGTTCTTGTACTGTTTACGGTTTTTGCAGTTGCTGGTGTGCGGATTATACTAAATTGCAAGGACAGATTCGGCAAACTGCTTGCCGCTGGTATTGTAATGGCGATTTGCATGCAGGCAGTTCTAAATATCGGAGTCGTAACAGTTGTTCTGCCCACAAAGGGAATAGCTTTGCCTTTTGTAAGCGCAGGCGGTACCGGAATGATGCTCTCTGCAGCAGCAGCCGGCCTTATACTGAGCATAGCAAGGCATACAAGTATAGAGCAAAGGCAAAGATACGAATGTCTGGTTCAAAAGGCCCGCAAGATGGAGCAGCCCCAGCTTATTACAGATAACGTCCCGACACCGTTAAAAAAGCAAAGGGATTTCGTTACAATTGTCGATGAGGACGAGATCGAATATGAATCAATCGGCTCAAAGGAAGAGGATGTGCCGGTTTCGCTACACGCTGTGAAAAAAACTGTCAATATAACTATAGAAGACAAACACCAGTTCTCAGCTAACGAGGTTAATGATAATTCCCCAGCTGATCAAACCCAAAACAATTATCTGATTAAAGAGACCTCAGCAAAAAATAAATACCACGATAGGCAAAAAAAACAAACCGAAGTTATAAACGAATTGGCATACCGCGCAACAACAGAAACATTTGAGGACTGACTGACGAATGGACAAAAGGCATTACTTTTTTGCTGGAGGGGGTACCGGCGGACACATCTACCCTGCCGTAGCTGTATGCGAACAACTCAAAATAATCGATCCCGACAGCGTAGTTACATTTCTGTGCACAAGCAGAGAAATTGACGCCCGCATTTTATCCAGAGTAAATGTCGATTTTGTGCCTTTGCCTGCGTTGCCGTTTTCGCTAAACCCGGTACGATTTCTTAAGTTCATTTTCAAACTGATGCAAAGCAGGGAGTTCTGCAAAACTTTATTGCTTCCTGTTTCAAAAAATTCTGTTGTCGTAGGTGTTGGAGGTTTTGCCTCAGCACCAGCTGTTCTGGCCGCAAAAGCTCTGAAAATCCCCATTGCCATTATCAATGTCGACAGTGTTCCGGGAAGAGCAAATAAACTGCTGGCAAGATACGCAAGGGAAATATTTGTTCAGTTTAACGATACCGCAAAAAGTTTCATCAGTTCCGATTCTGTTATCGATGCGGCCGGTTGTCCTTTAAGAAAATCCTTTCAATCTCCGGATCCTCAAAAGGCACTCCAGCAGCTGGACCTTGAAGTGGACCGTAAAACCCTTTTGGTTACAGGTGCCTCCAGCGGTGCAGCCAGTATCAATCGTGCGTTCTGCAAGCTCGCCCCTATGCTGGGCACCCTGGAAAACTGGCAGATAGTTCACATAACCGGCATAAAAAACCTGCACCAGGTAAAAACAGAATATGAGCAAATCGACATACCTCATCGTGTGATTGATTATTATGATGACATGGCCGACCTTTTTGCCGTTTCCGATTTAATAATAGGAAGAGGCGGTGCCGTCAGCGTTGCAGAATACGCAGCTGCGGGAAAGCCCGTTATTATAATGCCTTACCCATATCACAAGGACAAGCACCAGTACCTCAATGCCGACAAACTCGTAGAGGCAGGCGCCGCGGTCATAGTCGACGACCAGCCGAATGATATTGAAAAAACAGCCCAGGAACTCGGCAATCAGTTGCTGATTCTAATGTCCGACAAACCCAATCTCGAAAAAATGGGCAAGGCTGCCGGATCCATTGCCAAACCGGATGCAGCCTTAAAAATTGCCAAACGCTTAAGAAGCTTTATTTAATTATCTCTTACTGCTTTTGTTGATTCGCCGGACAGGGCAATGTTATAATAAATTCCGCACCTGCATTGGCTTTGTTCTTAGCGGTTATCGTTCCATTGTGTAACTCGACAATCTTTCTGGAAAGAGACAACCCCAGTCCCGCTGAGTGTTTGGTTTTCGATGAATGAAACGGTAAAAACACAGTTTCGGTATCTGAAACACCCGGCCCGTTATCCTGAACTTTTATCAAAATCCGCGAATTGAAGTCATCTTTAATTGTTGAAACTTTTATCTTGCCTTTTTTAGCGTCAACCGCTTCAAGAGCGTTAATAATAAGGTTCAAAAGGGCCTCATGCATTTTTTCCACGTCAATTTCGTTAAAGCCTGTTATATTATCAAGCGATGTTTCTACCGCTACACTCTTTTCGTCGCAATACGGCCTGACCGCTTTGATAACTGATTCAACCACCTCGTTAATATTTCCTGAAGATAAAACAAGCCTGCTTTCCCTGCTGAATTCCAGCATCGCAAGCACCAAATCACTTATCCGCTCAAGATTATTCTTCAAAATACTCCAGGCCCGTTTAGCTCGTACAGTATCTCCTGTCTCAAGCCCTTTATCAACGACATTTATCCCGCCTGAAATAGCCTGCAGAATATTCTTTATACTGTGAGCTTTCTCTGCCAGAGGAAGAAAATCTTTTTTCTGCTCCTGTTTGACGCTTTTTACATTTTTGTTCTGTTTTTTTGCCATATTCAGACTATATCGTCACAAACTACTTGCCAATGCAGAATTGCGAAAAAATTTGTTGAAGAACTTTTTCATCAATATGCTCATTCTCAACACCAGCAAGCTCCACTCTTGCATTTCTAAGATACATCGCTGCCGTTTCCGTATTGCGAGCCTTAATCTCCTCGATTGCTTCGGTAAAAGCCGAACTTGCGTTCAAAAGTGCCCTTTTATGGCGGGCTGTTATCTCTATACGGTCCTTCATCTCACCTTTTAACACTGTTTCACATATTTTACTGTCTATTAAAGCCTTCAGTTTTTCAACGGAGTTATTGTCCCTGACGGATACGCTAAAAAAAATATCTCCGAACTCCTTGTTTAATGCATTTATTTGAAATTCCTGTTCCCGGCCGTCCAATAAGTCAGATTTAGCTGCGATAAAGGAAACATTTGCGTTCTTTATTAATTCCCTGCAGTACCTGGCCTGACTTAAATCCCTTTCTGTTATATCAACACAAAAAAGTACCAGCTGGGCGTTATTTACAGCTTCTATAGCCGCCGACTGAGCAAGCCTGTCAATCTCGGTCTCAGCTTTTGTCAGCAAACCCGCACAATCGCTAATCGTGCACACAGAGTTGTCAAGCTCCAGAACTTCTGTAATCAAATCCCTCGTCGTTGCTGTAACATCAGAAGTAATTGCCCTGTCTTTGCCCGCAAGTGCGTTAAAAAGTGTGCTCTTTCCAGCATTGGTTGGACCTGCTAAAACCACAGAAGCGAAATCAATAAGCTCCTCATTATAAATGGAGTTGTTTAGCAAAGCTTTTAATCTGCCGATTATTTTTTCAAGTCTGGTTACTGCCTCGGATTCGGTTATAAACTCTATCTGCTCATCGCAAAAATCAAGACCCGCTTCCAGCAGACCAAGAAGTTCCAGTGTCTCGCTGTTTATCCTGGCGATGGTTTTGCTAAGCTCACCTGACAGCAGCTTCTGAGCCGCACAAAGCTGAATCCTGTTAGACCCTGCGACAATGCTTGCAACCGCCTCGGCCTGGGAAAGGTCCATCCTGCCGTTAAGATAGGCACGCAGCGTAAATTCACCCCCCTGAGCACTTCTGCAGTTATAATTATCAAAAAGGTTTTGTATAAAAGCCTTGACGACAGGCCTTGCCCAAAAAGCATGTATCTCTACAATGTCCTGACCGGTATAAGAAAAGGGACCGCAAAAGCAGTAAAGATACGCCGGCAACCTGAGCCCTTCAACGGTAGTGTAAGTTTTTGTTATGCCTTTTTTATCTGCGGTTGGGCTGAAAAGCAAATCTGCTGCTGCAAAACTTTCTGGTCCGCTTATTCGTATTACTGAAAGGCCTGACTTCTTCGATGTTTGTGCAGGCGAACTTATCGCCGCGATTGTATCGGTTATTTCATACATTCAAAATATTATAAAGATATTCGACATATAAGCAAAAAACCATAATTACATAGTGTTCTTGAAGAAGGGTTTGGGCTTTTTCTTCTTTACCTTGCCGCCGGTCTTGCTGGTCGCAGGTACATACTGAGTTTCTTCCTGCTGATCTTTTTCCTTGATATGTTTGCGAATTACATATTGCTCAAAAACACCTGCCGCCGTCGAAGACATAAAGTAAAGATTCAGACCTGACGGCATCTTGTAAAAAATAAACAACATCATTATCGGCATCATCCACATCATCATCTTCTGCTGCTGTGCCATTTGTGAATTGCTCGTTGCTGCGGATTTGGTGGAAGGATTAAGCTTCTGCTGAGCGAACATTGCAACCGCAAGAAGTATCGGAAGCAGATTGAAACTCTCCAGCTTGCCTATCAAAGGAAGATTGAACGAGCTGAAAGTCACAAGGGCATCCGGCACTGAAAGATCCGTTATCCAGACAGGCAAAAACGGTGCACCCCTAAGCTCGATACTGGCGTAAATCGCACTGTAAAGAGCAATAAGTATAGGCATCTGCAAAAACATCGGCAAAAAACCGGATATCGGCGAAAAGCCCTGCTCGCGGTAAAGCTCCATAACCTTCTTGTTCATCTCTGCTTTATTGTTGGCGTATTTCTTTTGTATCTCCTGAACCTTTGGGCTGAGCTTCTGCATCTTCATCATTGACACCTGGCTCTTCTTCATCAACGGATGTAAAAGAAGCCTTACTACCGCAACGATAATCATAATAACAACACCGTAGTTACCTAAAGGCCCCATAATGGTATAAAGCCATTTCATGATGTCCATTATGAAAAATGCCATCGGGTTAAGTATCCAAGCAGGGCAGCAGCACCCGAGAAAATGTATCGTGTGATAATACTGAAGCTTTTTATAGTTCTCATTTTTACCGAATATATCCCTGTCTTTTGGCCCTATGTAGATACTGAAATCGTAGCTGTTCTTATCTTGTGCCGAAAGTTCTCCGGTCATAATTTTCATTGAAAATGAAAGGTTCTCCTCATCGGATACACTCCTGCCCGGATCCGCGTCAAAATACTGAGCTCTTTGGATTACAATATCATCCGGAGAAGCTATTGATTCACCTCCGAGAGGATGCATTATAGCGGTAAAATACTTATTCGTTATCGCCGCCCATGTAAATTTTCCGTTACCCGATTTTAACGCCAGACGCATCTGGTCATATTCTTTTTTCTCAGCCGATGAACGAAGCTTTCGTGCTTCTTTCTTGATGGATTCTATCGTTCCGTCAGCTTTGACAAAAGCAGCCGTAATGGTTCGCATATCACCCCGGAAGCCTTCCCTGCCTATACCCGCAGGTCCCTGGATCAAAGTCTCAATCTCAACCGTATCGTCGGTCAGATTCTCAATTTCCATCTTGCATTCCAGATCGAAACTTTCAGGCTCCAGACTGTAAACCTTCTTTATTTTAAAAGAAGGCTTTCCCGTAGCGTCATTTACAATCGCTGAAAACACAGCTCTTCTGTTAAAAAGTGCCTGTTTCTCAACCTCCTCAAGCTCCCAGTTCAACAGATTCAGCGGAAATGCTTTGCTCCCGGAGCCGATTACATGGAAATAATCCGAGGCCAGCGACTGGATTTTTCTGTTACCTATCTCGACAGGTTCAATAAGCTTTAACGGAATATAAGGGTCGTTTGCGTCCCTTGCGTAATATTCACTTAAAGTTGCCGATTCAATGGACGCACCTTTGGAGCTCAAAACTATTTCAAGCTTATAACCGGTTTCTTTATCAGAAGAACCGAGTGTGACTTTTTTCCCCGCGGCGTTAAGAGCTCTCAAATTTGAAAAGTTGTAATTGCCCGCTGAAACAACTTCAGCTGCATCGCCTTTTCCCTGTTCAAAAACCTCAGCCGATTCGCTTTTTACCGCCACATCCTCATCCTGCTGCGAATCCTGGTCATTGTTCAATGCAGACGATAAAGGGATTATTCCTGCCGAAACTTTTTCTTTCGTTGTTAAAATGCCCGTCTTATAAACCAGAACCCCGCAAAAAACAAGGTAAACAGACATAATGACAGTAAACAGTATTTTTGGTTTTGAAAATTTAATTTTCATAGAATTGTATTCATCCATAAATATAAGTTCAGTTTATCTTCCATCGAAAAGTCTGTCGCCCTCAAAGTCGTCAAGCATGTCAGTCGCATATATCTTCTTGGCCGTGGTTTCAAAATCGTATTCTAGCCGAACAAAATTTACCTCG
>CAZAYB010000106.1:0-10752 GCA_964489215.1 uncultured Pirellulales bacterium | reverse complement strand
GAAAACGAAAACAACGAAGACGAACAAGCTCAAAACGATGACGAACAAGCTGAAAACGAAAATAAAGCCAAAGATCAGGAATAAAATAAAATAATATGGCACAAAATGTCAACCCAACCAGAATGGAGCTTCTTCGGCTCCGACGAAAGGTCGAACTGGCCGCAAGAGGACATAGGCTGCTAAGTCAGAAAAGAGACGAAATTAGCAGACAGCTCGTTCAGATAGCTAACGAGATAAAACCATTAAGACAAAAGGTTGAAGCTGAAATCCTCGAAACAAGCAGACGTTTCATGATGGCAAGAGCTACTATGGAACCCGAGTACATCAGGGCCGCTATTGACATGCCAACTAAAAAATTCTCCCTTTCTATAGATTTTGCCAGCATAATGAGCGTAAAAATACCAAACCTCAAAAAGGAAATCAGCGGTAATATAATGTGCTATGGATATATGACCACAAGCGGCGAGCTCGACGTCGCGCTAAGGGCACTCGATATGGCTTTTGACAACCTAATTGAGCTTGCTGAAAAGGAAAAACAGGCTCAGTTGCTCGCTATGGAGCTCCAAAGCACAAGAAGAAGGGTAAATGTACTCGAACATGTCGTCATACCGGACATGAAGGAAACAATAAAATACATTAACAACAAACTCGCTGAAGCCGAAAGAGATAATATAAGCAGGTTAATGAAAATTGCTGACATTATACGTTCTTAGCCGATATAATTAAACACCTGCTCTATAATATCTGAAAATCAGGATCTTAGTCCCATAAGACAAGCTTACTGAACCATTTGTAAAAAGTAAAATTGATATAACTAACCGTAGCGGCCAATATTAAGGGCCGCTGTTTTAGTTTATGAACTCTCTTTTTTCATAAAAGGGTCCCATAAAAGCTGAAACTTAAAAAAATGGCTTCTCAAAACAACACAAAATCTGCTCCGGAAAAACCGGCCGCACCGGCAAAATCTTTCATGACCATTGGCCCGACCCTCCACTACAGCCACCCTCACGTAAGAAGGTACTGGGGACTGACTATCATAATTTTCCTCGCCGCATGCCTCTTATGGTCAAGAATACTAACAGGACAGCTGCTCGCTGTAGACCTTACAAACCTAATCCAAAGTCGGCAATGGGGACTCGCTAAATACATAATAAACCCGCTGAGCATTTACGAATACCCATGGCAGATACTCACTCTGGGATTGATTATGGGCATCTTCGCAATAACACCGGTTCTGATATCACAAATGCTCAGCTTCAGATATGCAATTGTCTTCATCTTAATGATTATATTCATCGCAAAACTGCCCATTTTCGCATTGGCAGTAACTTTAAGCTGCATTGCCGTCGCATGCAGACCCCTTCGCTTCAGATCAAGATTCATATCAGTAGCACTGTGCCTGACACCACAGCTTATCTTCTGGGCAGCAATGGGAGGATACGAAACCGAACCAATTAAATGGGGGTTTTCATACGCGCCATGGATTGTTTCATGGCTAACCGCTCTTGCCACCGCAGGATTTGTAATCGCAGTCGGCCATTACACAAGATACAGACCTGGCATGGTCTGGAGCACCGCCCTGCTCATTCTCGTCGCCTCGGCAGCTCTTTTTGAATGGAAAATAAGCTTTGCTGAACTTGACTATCAACTCTATATCGCAGGAAACAACCCTGAAGAAGTCGAAGAGTTTCACGACCACGACATGACAAGCATTATCAACAACGCAATGGACGACCCGCAGACAAGACAATTCCTCGCAAACTTCTTCTACCCCCAGGACCCGAAATTATTAAGAGAAGAACTAAAAAGCGACATACTGATTCAGCTCGGATACGACAGATGGCCAAACTGGTTCAACACACCAGATCAGCTTAACTATCAGCAAACAAGAATGTGGCTCCTCAGCCAGTATGACATCTTCATCGAGAAAAGGCCCATAAGCTCAAGAATGCCGATCGCCCTCTACTACAAAGCAATATTAAAGGAGTACACTCCAGACCTTAGACTCTTCAAACAAAAGGAAATACTGCGATTCTACAACGACTACCCACACCGCGAAAACAGACCAATATGGTACAAACTTTACAGTGACTTCCCGCAAAGCCCAGAATCCATCGAAGCAAGATGGAGAATGGCTGTTAGATGGGCAGGACAAGGAGAATTTGACAAAGCAAGAGAAACATGCGAAGTCGCAAGGATACTGCTGAACAGGTTTGAAGAATCACAGCAATACACCCCTTCCGTAGAAGCTGGACTGCTCTCTGCGTTCACAAAACCGCCGAAAACCGCAATCACAAGGCCAAAAAGAAACGAACTGAGAATAAGGCTCGGACAGCTCACTTCGCTGATAAGCAAACAAAACCACAATAACAATGCCGATTCAAAGAAAAGGCTCTCAAGATTCATACTCTTGAACCCACACACAATCACATACAGCCAGCAGCTTGAAATACTCATTTCAGAAACACCCGAAAATGACCCCTTAAAAGACAATCTGCTGTTGGTAAAAATACTCATGACTGAAGATGACGCAAAAAAAGCTGAAATGCTCAATGATTTCATCAAAAAATTTCATAATACTGACTCAGCCGCAAACGCTTTATACGAACTGGGAGTAACTTATACCCAGCTATGGAGAAACACCCCTGACAACAAAAAAAGACAATCATACCTAAAAAACGCCCGCACTTTACTCGCAAAATTCCTCACAAACCACCCCGAAAACGTATACCGAAATGACGCAAACGAAAGACTCAAAATCCTGCCGCAAAACTAAATCAACTTTGATTACTGCCTTTGGCTGCTGAATAACCGAATAAACCTCTTTCCTCGCAAAAAACACAGAAACAGCTATAACTCTCTTAAAGCCAAAAAGTCGACTTTTTCAGCCGACTTGCCAACCGGTTATTGCATTAAATTACCAAATCTGATATAATTCACTTACTATTTAGTTAAAGTCAGCCTAAATATCAGTAAAATGGAGAAAACATAACCAAAATGACTGGTGAGGGTGAGAAAAAACTGTATACCTTGGTCATTGCGCCGAAAAACGACTTCCTACAAACCTCTCTGCGCCCCAAAATCATCGAAAATTACCCTCACACACACTTCTGTGATAACATATACCAGGCCGCTGTTGTCATCGCGCAGTTCACACAAAAATCTGCGATAATCATAACAAGAACCGCTGCACTCGGACCTGCCGCCTACGAACTGATAAATACCAACAACGCGAACATCGAAAAGGTCATCGCACTAACCACATCTGCAAAACCAGATCTTAAAAATAACGCTTTCAACATAGCAGAAGATATAAACTTCGTAATCACAAATGAAAATGAAATCATAAATCATTGTCCCGATTCTGAAACAAAAAAAATCAGTCCCAGAACCTCAAACAAAAGCTGGATAAACCAAAGCTCTCTCACAGCGGACGAAATCTTCGCGCTTCTTGCTGCGGATAAAAAGGAATAGAAAATGATTACACAAAAAAAAGAAAATCAAATAACCGCCGCAAACATAATGGCAGTAGGCGACATCGACAAGACCCTCAGCTATAAAATCAATCCAAAGATCAACATACGCCGGGTAAAATCGCTCGTAGAAGCCGTATCATCAGCTTCAAGATTCAACTTCGACACTATCCTCATCGTCATCGCTGACGTAAATGCAAAACTCGAACCCGCACTTGAAATGCTCTCACAAAACGCACCCAAAGCCGCCATTTACCTCGCCGCCCAAATGCACGAAGAACCCTATGCCCTCAGCTTAACATCCCCAAAAGCAAATAAAAAGCCCCTCGCCAACGATTACTTCATCGTACCTGTAGAAGAACAATTCATACCCTCTGCTAAACTGACTCCGGAAAAACCAACCCAACAAAAAACCATCCCCGCCCAATCCGACCCGACACCGCAAAGCACCGTAAAAGCTACCCCAGCACCCACTCTCGCTCCTGAGAACATCCAGAAACTCTACGCAAGAATTTTCGAGCTCGAAACTTTAGCAACAACAGACGACCTGACAGGCTTAAAAAACAGAAGATACGTCAGAGAATTCCTCAAACAAATGATAAACCGAGCCGGCATGGACAACCTGCACGTAACATTGCTGGTATTCGACATCGACAACTTCAAACATTACAACGATACATATGGACATGAAGTCGGCGACAAAGTACTAATCCAAACTGCTGCACTTATGAAAAAATGCTTCAGAAAACATGACTGCATCGCAAGAATAGGCGGCGACGAATTCGCAGTAGTATTCTGGGACCAGAAAGAACAGTCCCTCACACCTCCACCGCAAAACATCCCGGAAAGAAGAACAAAAGAATCGCACCCCCCAAAAGAGGTCGTTTTCCTCGCAGAAAGATTCAGATCACAAATTAACGACACTAAGTTAGACTTCCTCGGCAAACAGGGAAAAGGAACCTTGTCAATAAGCGGCGGACTCGCTGACTTTCCCCGTGACGGAAATTCAATAAAAGACATCTTCAACAAAGCTGACCAGGCCATGATAGAAGCAAAAAGAAACGGAAAAAACCAGATATACCTCGTGGGTATGGAAAACAAATAAAAAACAAACTGATCAGCTAAGTAACTCTGTCTACGTAGGGCTTATAATATAATAACGAACACCCCTCCAACATATCGTCCTGCCCAAAGAACTGGATAATATGCAAATCAAAAGAACCCACGACCAGAGAAAGTTACCGAATATATCAACCATAGCCGCTGCCTTCAAACGTGCCCTTTCTTCGCTCAAAACATAAGATATCATACGTTGACGAAGCAGCGATCTGAAAAACTGACCCGAAAAAAATATTAAAGGAACCAAAAAATAAAATACTCCAAACTTAACTCCTGAAAAAACTGATATGAAAGCTATAACCGCCCCGCCCCACAAACCAAAAAGTGAATAAAGACAGCTAATCAATCCAAACCACCAGCTTCGGCTGATAGTTATACGAGTTATCAAAAACTGACGCCTGCCGAATTCAAAAAGCCCGCCCCAGCTAACCTTCTCATAAGAGGCCACAAGACAACCCGGAACAAAAACTATCCTCTTGCCGCACCCCCTTACCGCAGCAGACAAACAAAGATCGTCACTGATAGCAGTAGACCATATATCCCGCAGACCCGTCTCCTCAAAAGTCTCACTGCGAATCGCCATCGAACCCCCCCACGCAAGATTAAATGGACTGTTGCCCATCAGCTGAGCAATCTTACCGTTAAGCGAAGATAAAACCAAAGTCGCTAAATTATTATCCTCCGGAACAAACCAACGATAACCCGTCGCCGCACCCTTATCTTTCTTACGCAAAGGATAAACCAGCTGACTTAACCAGTCGCTGCCCACACAGGCATCAGAATCTGCAAACGCAAAAACCTCAACTCCCTCGCCGCAATTATCACAGCTGTAAAGAAGATTATGTATCTTCTGACCCCTGCCATCACAAATACCTGCCACAAGAATCTTAACCTCATCCGCCGAACTTGAACCGCAAAGTTCCTCCCGAAGCTCACAAAGCCGACCATAAGCAGGATCATCCACCGACTCAACAACAAAGCTAAGAATGTAATTATCGTAATCCTGGCCGAAAAAAGAACTGATATTCTTCTCAAACTGCTTATCTATACCCTTACAGGGAACCGTAAGGAGAACGCGCGGACGATATGCTGCCTGACCCCTCCCTGCCTTGCGAACAACATAACGGTAATTGCGATATGCAAAATAAATCAATAAAATCTGCACAGCTATCGCAGCCGCTGCTAAATAATTATAGATATGCCAGAACACTTTTAATTTTCTATGAATTCCATTTCAATTGACTCTGCCGCTACAGAAGCAAGCTTTCTTATTCGACTGGACAACGAATCAAGACTGTAACTTTCATCCGTACTGAAATCCAGAAAACATCCCTGGTTATGATCAGACGCTAAAATAATACAGTTAGGATCTATAACCGCGGAACCCGCCTCCTGGGCCTGATGACCAACTACAAAAAGCTTAACTCCAAGCCGCCTTGCCGTCTCTTCAAGATTCTTAGCACTTTGACGCCTGCCCCATGTAAGCAGATAAGCAGAACCAGGACGGACATAATCGTCCATCGTAAGTTCACGCGAAAAAATCGTATCATCAAACTTATCCAAAAACCTGTCAGCTGTCAGGGAATGAGATATCCAGATACCGTTGATGCATTTAACAGCAAGAGGCAAACTCTTCATATAGTTGCGCATCGCCATATAAACCTGAACATAACCTGACTTGAAACTCCTGCTCATTGACGACTTCATCGCCTTGTTCATCTCCCTGCCCCCCTTGGAAACATCATGGTCATTTATAAATGCAGTATCATGATTACCAAGAATAACATGAACCTGGTTCGGATATTTAAGCTGAAGTTTCATAACCTCAAGAAGAACCTTAAAAGACAAACAGCCACCCATATCATCCTGAGGACCGCCGTGAATTATCTCCTGAAAAATAAGATGCCTGCCGCTGTCATCCAGACCTGCTTCGGTAACCAGTTTGCAAAAATTGCTGCGATGACCGTGAAGATCACCCGAAACTACAACCGTACAGTTTTCGCCTATCTCTATTATATTACCTTCCCGAAAGCGGTTTCGCCTGTTGATACTCTCTGCCTTGTCGCAAAGGTCAAGTACTTGTTCCGTTATCTTTTCCAAGTCGCTTACCAAAAACTTTCCGTATCTGAACATCCATACGATCAACAATCTCCATCATATTAGCTGGCCGGTCAGAGGGCTTCTCCTCAACACAGTGCATAACTATCTCTGATACACTTTTAGGAATACGCCTGTGCATCTCATGAGGAGCCTTAAAAGGCTTGATCTCATTCGCCGGCAAGCCATACTCCGTCTTCGCTGGTATCAAAGTAGGAACATTCTTACCGGTAAGGGCCCAGTACATTGTTGCTCCAAGATTAAATATATCTGTACGATGACCAAGATGCTGTCGGCGTACCTGCTCGGGTGCAATATAATCTGGTGTTCCCTGAATTCGCTTCTTAACGGTACCTATCCTGCAGCTTTGACCAAGATCGATTATCTTAATGGAACCATTACCGCCTATCATTATATTATTAGGCTTAATATCGCAGTGAACCCAACCCTGCTGATGCATAGCGTTCAAGCCTATCGCAACCATCTTGAAAACCAGCAAAATATCTCCAAGACTAAGACCGGGACCATCCTCAAGACTTTGCCCATCAAAAAGCTCCATGGAAAGCAAAAGCTCACTTGTCCGAAGCATCTTGCGACGACGAATAAGCTTAAAACACTTGCGGATATAAGAATGCTCAAAACTTTTGCCCACTCGATACTCTGTCTCGATCTGCTCAAATATCCTGCTGTCCTCAGGACTCTCAAAAAGAGCTCGCTTCAATGCCACAAGATTGCCGGAAGACTCATCTTTAGCCTGATAAATCACTGTACGGGCACCTACCCCAAGACGCTTGATTATCGTAAATCCATCTATATCAATGGCTTGATTGACCATAAACAATCCGTTGCAAAATTAATTATAGGTTAAAAAAACCTGCTAATGAACCACAAACATATCACCTATATTACATAATGCAACGTAATATGTCCAGAGTTTGATTGCACTTTTTATTTTTTAACAAAACCACATAACCTATTACAGGAAACTAAGTTAAATAACTATGAAGAAAAAATGAGCATAAAAAAAAGAGGCAACGAAAGGCTTAAGCCCTCCAACTGCCTCCTCCTCCTACGTTACGATCAGGATTGAGCAAACTGAAAAATCATCAAAAAAACAAAAATGCTCCTGTAACTTCCAGTTTATAACTGGGCCCTCAAAAATCCCGCTCAACGCCAATGACATGCATGAACATTAAATCACAATTTATAAAGGCCTGCAGTACTATAATATTATAAACCATTAAAACAACATTTCAAGTACGGTTTCTACTCAATTTCCGCTCAAAAACAAAAAAGCCTCTTAAAAAAGATTTGTGGGCAGCAATGCACCCAAATTTACATAAGTATAGGATATTATACATGTTAGATTTCGTTTTTAGTCAGATTGTTTCAACCTCAAAATATTTTTGGACCCGTAAGCCCCTTTTGCTCCGTCGCGTCGGCGTCGACCCTCACCCAAAAGCGGGGTTGGCGACGATGCGTAAGGGGCAAAAGGGGCGACTGCCCAAATCTGCTCCAGAGCAGAGGCAAAGATTCTACCTATTTATCCCACAAATTATTCCGAAGAGCCACAAAAAAAATGCCCCCCCATCACCCCAAAATAGCATTTTTCTGACACTGACCCTGTTTTTACTTGAAAAAACAACACTTCTGATACATCATACAGTCCTTTTCAGATAATATTAAGTGATACCTTATGCCAAGCCACAGCCTCGCAAAGCTTAAAATAGAAGATCTTGAAATAATCGGCTACTCCGTCAGCGGAGAAGAAACATGCATAGCAATGCCGAATCTCGACGTCTGTTTCGACATCGGAAAGGCACCCGACCAGGTCATACCAATAAACCATGTACTCCTCAGTCACGGACACATGGACCACACCGCTGGAATCGCATACTATCTCTCACACAGACTCTTCGCTGGTCAGCAGCAAGGAACAGTTCTGGCCGCAAAAGAACTTATATCACCATTACAAAACCTCATCGACTGCTGGATAAACCTCGACAAAAACAAGATAAACGCAAAACTCGTACCGATGAAACCTGGCTCCGAATACGCCGTCAAGCCGAATCTATACGCAAGAGCTTTCCCAACAGACCACTGTAAAGGCTCTTTAGGATACTGCATTCTCGAAAAAAGAAAAAAACTAAAACCCCAGCTAACTTCAATGTCATCCCAACAGTTAGTGCAAATGAAAAAAAGCGGAAAAGAAATCGACTACACCATCGAACTGCCCATCGTATCATACCTCGGAGACACAAGACTTGCCGACTATCACAAAATTGACTACGTATCAAACAGTAAAATCCTCATCACTGAATGCACTTTCTTCCTAAATGATCACCTAAACAGAGCCGACGCAGGAAGCCATCTGCACATCGACGACTTTGCAAAATTGATTGATAGAATGAACAACCAGTACATAATAGTCACTCACCTGACCAAAAGAACCGGAATAAAACAGATAAAAAAACTTTTCTTGGACAAGCTCGGATCTGAAAACATGAAAAAAATTTACCTGCTTATGGACCAGAGAAGAAGATACTGACATGCCTCTGAAATCATCTCAGTAATCTGCCCAACCCCAAAAAAAAATCCTAACCGGCACTGACTGGATCTTCTTCCTTCTTGAATGACTCCAGTGATTCCGGCTCAGCAACCTTACGGTAACCCAACGCCTTTATCACTTCCAGAACCTCCGTCCAGCTTGGAAATGGCCTGCTGTTCTCTCGCTTATACCGGTCTATCGCCATAAGAAAATCAAACTGCTCATCAGTCATCTGGCCCTGTTCTGCTGCCTTGCGCTCCTCACTCAAACGCCTCCCGGGCCCCCTCCTCCGGTCAAAACCGACTCGGCGGTCTACTACCTGTTTCCTGCGATCTATAAAACTTTCTTCCTTGGAAGCTTTCTGATTATTAGTATTACTCGTATTATCTGCCAATTGAAAATCCTCTAACAAAAGATTACAAATCAATCAAAATTATATAAAACAAAGAAAAACGAATATCAGAACTCGTCCTCTTCATCCTCGATCAGATCAAAATCAACACTTCGATCATCTTCAAAAGCCATATCGAAAAAGTCTTCAAAAGACCCCTGAGACTCTATCAATACGTGAGCTTCATCAAGATAATCCTCCGGAACCATCACGGCAACCCCGGGAAATCCAGGATTGTCATCTGGCTGGGTTTTTATCGAGGCCGGGATGTCATTTTCATTAAGAAGCTTCTTGTACTGCTTGGCAAGGTCAAGATCTTCTGCAAATGCAACCGTAACCAATTCCTTAAGTGATGTTGGGGCGCTGTTCTTTTTGCGCTTACCTGAGCCCATATCAAATTACTCCGATAACTAAAGCACCATTATTTGTTATTTCTCGACTCACTTTGTTTCGTCAAATCTAAACTGCCTGTTAATGCAAAAAGTCCTGATTTAATCACAAAACAACCCCATAAGGACCAAATAAACAATATTTTTGACGAATTTTACGGTTATAAGCCCTGTAAGTGCAAAATTTTATTATTTTAACCTATTTTTTTGTTGCATAAACCTGCTTATACCCGCAAAATAACCTTGTTTCGTAAGGAATACTAAATATTTCTGTTTAACTTTATTGATTTTTGAACATGGAGGTATCAAAAAAATGGCAAAGAAAAAAGTGAAAAAAGCCAAAAGTTCATCGAAGGAAGTGCTTGTTGTAGCAAGTAAGGTAAAGGCCTACATTAAGAAAAAAGGCGCAATGACATCTTCCGATGCTATTGCAGCTCTCAATGACAAGGTATACGCCATGCTTGATGATGCTGTAAAAAGAACCAAGGAAAACCGAAGAAGTACGGTTAAACCCCAGGATCTGTAAGCAGCCGCATCGGCTTATATAAGCCGGCAAAGCAAAAAAAACTAAAGGGCCGATTCTCTTAAAAGGATTGGCCCTGACTTTTTTGCCTCTTTAAAAAGATTTGTGGGCAGCAATGCACCCAAATGTCCATAAGTATAGTATAGTATATTATGCATGTTAGCTTTCGTTTTTAGTCAGATTATTTCAACCTCAAAATACTTTTAAGCCCT
>CAZAYB010000105.1:8332-10822 GCA_964489215.1 uncultured Pirellulales bacterium | reverse complement strand
GGCCAGAAGGATTTAACCGTCAAATTCGGATACATCGAACTGATCTTGGCATTATCAATTATTATCAAGGGCGATATCTTCTTCGCTGCTGCCATATCACAAAGCTCACTGGCAACGTCATAAGCGTTATTGGCAACCAGTGGGCTCTTGGACTCACCTATTGTCGGAAGTGTCATTATAACACCAACATTCTTATTCGGATCTTTAAGCCCTACACGCCGGGCATAATTTTTCGCGACATCAACCAGACCCATTGCACTGCCGCTGCCTGTACCGCCCCCTGCTCCAAAACATACCATAACATGATCAATATCATGGCCGAATATCTGCTCGCAATTATGAAGAATCTCCTGGCGGTATTTCACCACTGCCTCCCTGCCGCGCTTCATATTCTTACCAGCTCCCTTAACTCCGATATCCATCAGATACTTTTTGCTTTCGGGAAGATCAAGAAGATCAAGATCATGATAAGTCGTATTAACCGCCAAAGATTTATGATAACCAAGGTCATGAAAAGCTTTGCATATACGTCCCCCGCACTGTCCGCTCCCAAGCCAGGCATACCGAACTGCCCCACGGGAATGGTCCTCAACACCTATCTGAATATGATTCTTAGGCTTATAATCTTCAAGGCCAAGTGTAGGTATCATTTCCTTGCCGCCGGGACGTCTGGACCAGCTCGTCGCCGCCTTTGTGCTCTTGTTATTGCCCTTTGTTCGCTCACCTCTGCGCCGACGAGTTTTATTTCCGGATATCGCCATCTTTATGACCTGAAAAATAGTTAATATAAATCTCAATATTTTCGATACTGTCGGCAAATCCCGTACAACCGACATCGTCCCTTTTTTCGGCCCAGACCCAAATATACCTGAGAACTTTTTCAAACTCGCACCTTAGCCTGTCTGCAAATAAACAGATGATTTACAAAAAATCACAAATTTTAGATTACCTCAAACCAAAATACCCCTCATAACAACACTAAAAAACCCATTATAACATTTTATGACGTAAAATTCCACCCTAACTTGCCAAAATTGCCCGTCTTTACCAAATGTTAAACATTTTTGCTCATTCCTGTAAGACCGCATAATTATAGGACCTGCTGACCAGCCGACAATATCTGAACCCGCAAACAAATCTGTATTGACTTCTCTGACCCTAACTGATAAAATCTCTCGCTTATTGTTTCTCGATAATCGGCAGTCGCTATCCCGGACCTGTAAATTGAAAACCGCACATAGCCTCTGCCCTATGATGAAAATTTTTATTTGAAAGATAACAGATGTTCGCTGACTACATAAGAAACGTTGCTATAATAGCACACGTAGACCACGGCAAAACAACACTCGTCGACCAGCTCCTGTACCAGTCCGGAATGTTCAGAACAGAGGACCTCAACAAGCTCGCTGGAGGACAGCACGGCCTGATAATGGACTCAAACCCGCTCGAAAGAGAAAGAGGAATAACTATACTAAGCAAAAACTGTGCTATCGAATACACTGACAAAGAAGGAAATGAATACAAAATAAATATCATCGACACCCCCGGTCACGCCGACTTCGGGGGTGAAGTAGAAAGAGTTATGAAAATGGCAGACGGAGTAATGCTCCTCGTCGATGCCTTCGAGGGACCAATGCCCCAGACAAGGTTCGTTCTCTCAAAAGCTCTCGAAAACAAACTCAAGCCAATTGTCGTCATAAACAAAGTCGATAAACCAAACGCAAGACCGGACGATGTCGTCAACGAAGTATTCGACCTACTCGTACAGCTTGGCGCAGATGACCAGGCTCTCGATTTCCCGATCATTTACGCTTCCGCAAGAGATGGATGGGCAACTCTCGACCTGGACCAGAATACCGACAACATGCAGGACGTATACAATACAATCATAGAAAGGGTCCCCCCGCCCCAGGCAAACCCAAACAAGCCTCTCCAGATGCTCGTCACTAGCCAGGACTTCTCTGACTACGTCGGGAAAATTGCAATAGGCAGAATCTTCGCAGGACAAATACAGGAATCGCAAACCGTAACAGTCATTGACAAAAACGGACTGCACACACAGCAAAAGGTAATGCAGATACACGTATTCCACGGCCTGGCAAGAAAAAAAGTCACTCAGGCACAGGCAGGTGATATATGCGCAATATCCGGACTGGACCCTGTCGAAATCGGAGACACAATCGCTTGCGCAGACAACCCCTCTCAGCTAACTGTACTCCCTGTAGATGAACCTACAATGACAATGTCATTTAGAGTAAACGACGGGCCTTTCGCTGGAAAAGAAGGAAAATACGTAACCGCAAGACAAATCAAGGAAAGACTCGACAAAGAGCTTCAGCAAAACGTCGCCCTTAGAGTAGACCCAGGCTCAACTACTGAAGAGTTCAACGTCTCAGGAAGAGGACTTATGCACCTCGGAATACTGCTGGAAAACATGAGAAGAGAAGGATACGAAGTATGCGTAGGGAAACCGGAAGTTATAATCAGGGA
>CAZAYB010000105.1:0-8232 GCA_964489215.1 uncultured Pirellulales bacterium | reverse complement strand
AAACTTCAGCAAGCTCATCCCAGTTTGTGGTATAACATCCGGACCGCCTCTTAAAATTAGCCCCCCACCCCTTCTCAAAACCCTCACTGCCCCACCGGATTGAACACCCCGTCTTATTATTAACCGCATCAACCGCACTCATAAGCCGACGCGACCTGCCCCTGTCCCTGACATTGAAAAGATTAAGCTGAACCTTATCGCTGTCAATCAGACCCGAAAGCAAAACTCCTGCCTTCCTGTAATCATAACCTGCTCGAAATATCTTCTTCAAAACGCACAACCCCCCTCTTATAAGCTCGCCGGTATCATTCGTCGCCTCATCAAACTCAAAACTCATCGAACGGCAATAACGCTTCTCCGCAAATCTGCTCGTCATCACAAAAACCGTCATAACACATGCCGACCGACCCTCATCCCGAAGCTTTTCACCTGCCCTTGCAGCATAACTGGAAACAGCCTCGCAAAGCTCATCGATACCACGAACCGAACGCCCGAACATCCGCGAAACCGTCACTGACTTCTTAACCGCTGGATTCTCCTCAAGACCATAACAGCTTCGGCCGCAAAGCTCATAAACCGTCCGAACTCCCGTAACACCGAACTTCCGGCCAATCCAGCCTGCATCCGCCCTGCTAAGATCATAAGCAGTAAATATTCCCGCCCTGCGAAGTTTCCTCCCGGTACGATAACCAACACCCCACACATCATCAACCCCCAGCCTCCTGAGCGCACTTTCAACATACCTGCCGTCTGAAAGATCGAGAACACCCCTGGCCTTTGCGCTTTTCTTAGCCAGCTTATTCGCAGCTTTGGCAAGCGTCTTCGTCTTGCCTATCCCGATCGAAACTGGTATACCCGTCCAACTCCGTACCGTCTCAGATATCTCCCTGCCGTACTCACAAAGGCCCCGCCTCTCCATTCCGCTAAGATCCAGAAAAGCCTCGTCAATCGAATAAACCTCCATACTCGGCGTAAAACCGCTCAATGTGCTCATCACACGGTCAGACATATCCGCATAAAGAGTATAATTCGACGAAAAAAGCTCTACATTATGCTTCGCAAGAAAATCCCTGATCTTGAAAACTGCCGCCCCCATCTTCACCCCAAGAGCCTTCAGTTCGTTAGAACGAGAAACAACACAGCCGTCATTATTAGACAAAACAGCTACCGGCTTACCCTCAAGCCAGGGAGCGAAAACCCTCTCACAAGAAACATAAAAATTATTGCAGTCTACAAGACCAAAAACCATAAAACCACCCCTCAAACCGCACAAACTCGCTCCGAAGCTCGAACACAATCATCCATATCCTCATCAGGATAACGCCTCTTCATACCCGCCGCTAAAAGACCGACAAACATAGGTTCTGGACGCAAAGGTCGGCTCGTCAAACAGGGATGAGACTGAGTACCCATAAAAAACTCATGACCCGCAAGCTCAAGTATCTGCATTATAGGCTGATCGGGCGCCTTGCCGGAAAAAATCATACCGCCCTCCTCCAGCTGTGATATATATCGAGGATCAACCTCATAACGATGCCGGAAACGCTTACGGATCAGCACCTGCCGCCCGTGAATACGCCAGGCCAATGTACCCTCCTTAACCTCTATATCCCTGCCCCCAAGACGCATATTGCCCCCAAGTCCCTCTATCTTCTTCTGCTCTGGCAATATATCGATAACTGCCTGCTTGCAATCAGGATCGATCTCCGTGCTGTTGGCACCTTTGATACCGCAGACATTACGCGCAAACTCTATAACTGCCATCTGAAAACCAAGACACAAACCAAGATAACCTATACCGTTCTCACGGGCATACTTAATACAGGATATCTTCCCCTCGGTTCCGCGTGTACCAAAACCACCCGGAACAATAATACCGTCAACATCCCTCAGATGACTGCTTACATTCTTGTCTGTAACCTCCGTCGTCTCTATCCACTTGATATTAACCTTGCACCCAAGAGCTATACCAGCATGCTCAAGTGCATGAAGTATAGAAGCATAACTGTCACGAACCGATGTATACTTACCCGTTATTCCAATATTCACCTCATATTCACGCTTACCTATCTTGTCCGTAAAATCGCACCACTTTGCCCACTCTCGCCGCTCAACTGCAAGATCCATCCTGTCCTCGACTCCGAGAAGACGAATAACCTCAAAATCAAGCTTGCACTCACGAAGCATCGCCGGAATCGTATAAATACTCGAACAGTCGTGCATACTGAATACTCGGCCAAGAGGAACATTACTGAAAACGCTTATCTTCTGACGAGCAGTCTCACTTACAGGACGCTCTGCCCGGCAGGCAATTATATCAGGCTGAATACCAGTCTGCATCAGTTGTTTAATGCCAAGCTGAGCAGCCTTGGACTTCTGCTCACCAAGAGTCCGAGGCTCAAGTATATAAGTCAGAGCAACAAAACAGCAGCTCCCCTCACCCTCCTCATAAGCAAGCTCCCGCATCGCCTCGATATAAAAAGCGTTCTCAAGATCGCCAACCGTACCCCCTATTTCAACAAAAACTATATCCGCGCCGCTGTTCATCGCAAGGCTCCGAAGCCGCAGCTTTACCTCGCCGGTAACATGAGGAATCATCTGAACATCACGGCCAAGATAATCGCCGTGACGCTCTTTATGAAGCACCGAATTATAAATCTGACCGCTCGTGGAAAAATTAGAACTGCTCAGGTTCTGACCAAGCATCCGCTCATAAGTCCCAAGGTCCATATCGCATTCCATACCGTCATCAAGAACAAAAACCTCCCCGTGACGAAAAGGATTAAGAGTACCGGAATCAATATTAAGATAACCCTCAAGCTTGATAGGAGCAACCTTAAGACCCTTATCCTGCATCAGTTTCGCCAAAGAAGACGAAAAAATACCCTTACCAAGACCGCTGATAACCGTACCGGTTACAATAACGTACTTACACCTGCCCTTGACATAACCGGCCGGTATAGGTGAAAAATATTCCGTATCTGTAGAAACATCACTGACCTTCGCAAGTAAATGCTCACTTCCTGTCATTCTCAACCTTCCCTCTTGCTTACAAAGTAACCTAAAAATATACCCATAAGAGCTATCGAAGCCGCTACAGGACCAAGAACCTCCGCCCTTTCAGGAGCGAATATCGCAACAATAACCACTATCGCAACCAGTATACCGCCGCAGGTACCCGCTATCTTGACCATACTGTCCTCATTATCTTCTGCCATACCTTAAACCTGCCTTTCTTTATGACGAGCAACAAAACCAGCATACTGCTCTGCAGTATCTATGCCCTCCCACCGATGGCTGGTCATACCTGTAACTATCTTATAACCATACTCGATTGCCCTAAGCTGCTCCAGACTCTCGCTTATCTCAAGAAAGCTCCTCTCCATACCCGTTATCGAAAGCAGAAATTCCTTCCTGTAAGAATATATACCAACATGACGAAGGTAACCACCAGCCTTACCAACACCCCCCGATGCCCTGTTGTAAGGTATCACTGATCGAGAAAAATATATCGCCCTGCCGGCACAGTCAACGACACACTTGACAACATTAGGATTAAGAACCTGATCAGCATCATCAAAACCAGCTGTCAAAGTACCCATAACCGCATCATCATCTTCAACCAAAAGACGAGCCGCCTGATCAACACATTCAGGATCGACCTCCGGCTCATCAGCCTGAACATTGACAACTATATCTGCGTCAATATCAGTTACAGCCTCTGCGATTCTGTCGGTACCGCTCTTATGAGATGATGAGGTCATCACGCAATCCGCCCCAAAACCGACACAAGCTTCCATAACTGCATCACTGTCGGTTGCGACCAAAACACGATCAACAAGAGAAGCGCGCAAAGCTGCCTCATAAGTATGCTCAACTAAATATTTACCGGTCTCTCTGGCGAGAACCTTACCCTCGAATCGGCTTGAATCGTAACGTGCAGGTATTACTGCTATTATCTTCACTGCTAAACCTTCCGAGCAGGGCTGAGGCCCGCATTAAATGCCTCTAAACAATCCTTCGTTTACCACTGCCAGAACATATTAGCCTAAAACAAACAAACTGTCAACAACATCATCAGCTTTTTTCAAACTTATAACACAAAAATCAAACCAATATCTCAGCAGTCCCGCCCTAAGGCATCATACCAGGCATTCCCATACCTGGCATACCAGGCATACCCTCCATTCCGGGCATTCCCTCCATACCACCGCCAGGCCCGCGACGGCCACCCTCTGCCCCGCGCTGACGGATTATCTCGACATCCTCCGACGCCGATGACTTGATCGCACTGTACTGCTTTTGAACCGTATCGGGCCAGTTCCTGCTACGAACCGGCATACGCTCTATTTCTTCACCGTCATAAGTATAAAGTACATCATGATAATCTCGCTGACGGTAAACATTCACTCCCGCGTAATCGCTAACCTCAACAACATCAACCATCGTAGCACCTGTACGATAATCAACAAGCTCCTTTTGCTCTTCAATTTCATCCCGGCTGCGCCCACGTTCCTCAATATCCCCGCGCCTGTCCCTCGAATCGTCTTCTTCAGATCCGTTGCTGATAACCTGCTCAATCTCCTTACCGATAATCTCTCCGCTTAAAACATCGAATTCCGCGATACGCCACTTAGCCATATAAAACTTCGCAACTTCCATACGGACACCGCCGTTCTCCTCTGTTGCCATATCAACTGCGAAAAAGTGAATCATCCTCGGAATCTCTATCTCAGGAGTAATATCCGAAAAATCGCTCCACAAAATCACCTTATCCTTATAATCGCTCTGCTCATCACGGAACCAGTTCTTACCTGCAATTGGATTGAAAACGCCAAGACGCATACGGTACTGGTAAGTATTGCCAGGCTCAACGCTGTCATCATGAGCCCAGAAAACAAGAGGTTCACGCATACTCTCAAGACGGTTACGCTCACTTATCAATATATCCTGATAATCCTGCTCAATATCCTCAAGAGTCTTTTCCCTGCTTCCGCGGTCACGTCGGCCTCTGCTCCGCCGGTCATCACGCCTGTCAGTCTCTCGGCGACCGCCCCCGGGCATTCCCATACCAGGCATACCCCCGCCCCCGGGCATTCCCATACCCGGCATACCCTCACCGCCGCCTCGGCGATTAGGAGTACGGTCCCGTCGGCTGCTTCGCTCACGCTCAATACGCTCACGCCGAGCCTCCATACGTTCACGCTCCTCCTTCTGACGAAGCTGTTCGGCAAGCTTCTCATACTCACTGTGAAGCTTCGGAGGATACCACTTAACATCCGAAGCGGCAAACTCGTACGCACCAGGCTGAAGAATATTCTGACGAATCGTATCATCATTGAACTCTAACATCAAAAGATCGATACCGTAATTCAGCTCTGAAGCCTTCTCCGGAAAATCATACATCCCCGAAAGATAATCTATATTGGTAGGTCCAACAGTCTCCCACTCGCCCCAGCTGCCGTCGGATTGCTTACGCCTGCGCTGAAGCTCAATATCTGCAAAAACCGGATCAGCAAAATCCCTGCTGCGCCACTCCGCCTTAACCTTGCGCGCATCATTGAAACTCTCTTCGAAACTATTAAACAAACTTTCAACATCTATCGAAGCCTCAACTGTAACCAAATCTATATCCTTAAGATCAGTTACAACTTCGCTGTAACGATGCTCAGGATCTACAGGCTCTGATGGATAATGTACCACCGAGCGAATATGATCCGCTGAAACCCCAAAAGGACTCGGTATCGAAGGAACCGCGTACTTGCGGTCAGGCTCGATAACGTTACCTCGCCCCGGACGAGGCCAGTCAAGAGAATATGCAGCTTCTTCACCTATAGCATTATCAAGTTTACTTTGAAACTGGCTGTAAAAATTCTTGTCGTAAACGCGGGGCTCCGGGCTCTTGTTAAGCTCCCTCTCAAGTTCACTGGCAGCGTTACGCTCGATATATTCATCTATCTCACCGGGGCCAAGATTCTGATTACGGTGCTCAACGCTGTAAGGGCCGCTGATTATAAAAAACCACAAAACAGCTGCCGCCGCGATAATGATTAAACCAATAACCGCCTTAACAAGGTACAACTCAATTATATTGCCTTTTTTCTTTGCCATTTGTTATTCCAAAAACCTGTATTAGTATATTTATATTAAAAATATTATAACTGCTTCTTCCGCAGCCAGATCCTAACGTCGTCGGCTCCGACCCCTGGATCGACCTCCGCCGTCATCCTCAGCCTCCAGCTCGCCTGTCAATATCTTGATTGGCTCCGGCTTAACTGCCGCGTAACCTTCCTTATAGAAAAAATACTCACAAACAAGATCCAGACGAACAACCGCCTCATCTCCGTAAACATAATAATCGTGCTCAGGCCCATCCTGGTCGATCGCGCTGTGCTTGTAATTAAGAACCGTTATCTGGTTATGTTCCAATGTAACACGCTCTCCATCAGGATTGTAATCCTTCCTGAATGTATGCTCTTTACCCTTGCAAAGCTCCATTATGAACTGATCGATACTGCGAGCACCTGCTATAACAGAAACACTGAAATGAATCACATCCAGATCATCATTAGTATATCGGCCCGTCCAGGGCTTGACACCAAGAATACTAACCTCATCATCTTCTTTGACATACTCGAATATATCCCCTGAAGTAGAAGAAGTGGACCTTCTTTCTGTCGTACTCGCGTAATCGGGACTTGTCTCTGTAAAGCTGACACCTATAAGACGCTTGACCGCAGAATCCGAAACCCGCTGAGAATCACCGTTAACCGCTCCTATCGACTTAATAACATCTTCATAAATCCAGTAAGCAACCTGAGAATACCACACATCCTTCAACGCCGTATCAGGACCTACATACTGATAATCTTCCCAGAAATTGTACCATTTGAAAATATCCGGATTAGCGTAAACACTCGTCTCATTGGCCCGCTTCTGAGCAAGAGCCTTTGCAAGAGGATCTTCCTGGCCCCCGCGCCTGCTCGAATATCTGCCTCTGCCCCTGCCGCCCCCTGTATCTGCACCCCTGCTCGTAACATTGCGTATCTCCGCGGAAGTCGGAGCGTCAAGGGCTCCGATACTGCCAACAAGATCCCCGAGAACCCTGCGATACTCCTCCCCAAAATCAACAAAAAGCAAGGTAGAAGTATCCTGAGGCTCTGGAAGGACCTTATAACTTATCAATTCACGCTGACTCGTAGCAATAAGCGACTGCTCAATAGCATTCGCCTGCTGCTCAAGCTTATCCTGATAAGACTTCTCCTGCTCATACTGACTTTGAGAAGGAATATCATCGACCATACGGTTGATGGACTCGAGCTCACGAACACGCTTTTGCATCTTTTCCTTGATCGAACCGCCGATAAGCCAAGTAGGAATTAGCAGCAATATCGCCAAAACAAGTATCGCTCCAGGTATTATCAGGCTTATATACTTCTTAACAAATATCTTAATCTTATCTATCATCTTTTTCCCTTCAGGCTCTAAAAACCGCTAACCCAAAATCCAAATTAAAACAATTCCTAACGTCTGCTGCGTCTTCCGCTTCGGCTGCGACTCCCGCCTCGGCTGCCCCCGTCATCATCACCAGAACCTCCCTCTGTATCTGGAGCATTCTTCCACAAAAACTTAGCCTGCAAACGGAACCAGTGATCACGTGTTATAAGCTTAGGCTCTTCAAAACGAGTATACTCCTTCCTGCCGAGATCTCGCTCAGACAAACTCGGATCACGCTCAACCTCTTCTTCCGTAATAATATCGAAAGTCTGGCTCATCTCCTCCTCTGTCATCGGATCCACAAGAACCGTCTCAACCTCAACATACTCATCACGCCTGTTCATACCCCTGGTCGAACCTCGACCCCTGCCCCTGCCGCCGTCTTCATCTTCTTCTTCAAGCGGAATACGCCTTAAATCCCTTATAACACCTATACCAGCAGGAAGCTCATTATCCTCAAGATCTACAACCCCCGTATCAAGCTTAAAGTGCTGAAGATTACTCTTATCGAAAAGCTTAAACTCCGCTCCCTCAATATAGTCCGGCAAATTCTCAAGACGGGTCACAAAACCCCACTCATCCTTATTATCACCTACACCAGGCGGATCAAGAAGCTCCGCAACCTCACCATAAGGACTATAACCTTCAATAAGCACGACAAAACCAGCTCCGTCCTTAAGCTCCTGTCTCTTATACAATCTCCGAGCCCACGAGACCGTACTAGATCTCGTATGC
>CAZAYB010000104.1:0-10858 GCA_964489215.1 uncultured Pirellulales bacterium | reverse complement strand
GCTGCTGTAGCTCAGTGGTAGAGCGCGTCCTTGGTAAGGACGAGGTCATGGGTTCAAGTCCCATCAGCAGCTAACGCGTGTTAACCTTTTAATGACGGGCTTTTACCTGTCAGATTCGGATAGATATATATTGTTGTTAGGTATTTTTGGCCGAGAGTTATTCGGCATTTTGATAGAAGAAATTAAACAGGATCTGGAAAGAAATTTGAAATTATAACGAATTAGAGTACTTAGGAGGTTATTGAACCATGGCTAAGGCGGTATTTGAAAGAACTAAACCCCATCTTAATATCGGGACAATCGGTCACATTGACCACGGTAAAACGACACTTACCGCGGCGATAACTATGCGTCTTGCGGCGAAGAGCGGTATGTCTTCGAAGAAATTTGAAGAAATTGACAACGCTCCTGAAGAGAAAGAACGTGGTATTACTATTAATACAGCTCATGTGGAGTATGAGACGGAAAACCGTCACTATGCCCATGTTGACTGTCCCGGTCACGCAGACTATATAAAGAACATGATTACAGGAGCGGCACAGATGGATGGTGCAATTCTTGTAGTAGCTGCCAGTGACGGTCCGATGCCTCAGACCCGTGAGCATATTCTTCTTGCCCGTCAGGTCAATGTGCCTCGAATAGTAGTTTTCCTTAATAAGGTTGATCAGGTTGATGATCCTGAGCTTCTTGAACTGGTAGAGATGGAGCTTCGTGAGCTTCTTGATAAATATGAGTTTCCCGGCGATGAGATACCCATTATCAAGGGAAGTGCACTTGCTGCGATGGAGAGCGAAGGTAAGGACGATGAGGCATGTAAGTGCATCGATGAGCTTATGGCGTCAGTAGATGATTACATTCCAGTGCCGGAAAGAGCTGTCGATCAGGATTTCCTTATGCCTGTCGAGGATGTTTTCAGTATTAAGGGCCGAGGTACAGTGGGCACAGGCAGGATTGAGCGTGGTGAGGTCAAGGTCGGCGATGCAGTAGAGGTTGTTGGTCTGAGCGAAGATGTTCGCAGTACTACAGTTACCGGTGTTGAGATGTTTAACAAGACACTTAATGAAGGCCAGGCTGGCGACAATGTTGGTCTTCTTCTTCGTGGTGTAGAAAAGAAGGATCTCGAGCGTGGGCAGGTTGTTGCAAAGCCAGGTTCTATTACTCCTCATACCAAATTCAATGCGGAGGTTTACGTTTTGAAGAAGGAAGAGGGTGGCCGCCATACACCTTTCTTTAGCGGCTATCGTCCTCAGTTCTTTTTCCGAACAACGGATGTAACCGGTGCTGTTAACAAGATAATGAGTCGTGAGGGCAAGGAAGTTGAGATGTGTATGCCCGGCGATAACATCGAGATGGAAGTTGAGATTATTTCCAAAATTGCTATGGAAGACGGTCTTCGTTTTGCAATACGTGAGGGCGGCAGGACAGTAGGAGCCGGTGTTGTAACGAAGATTCTTGAGTAGTTTATTGTATTGAACTTTTGCGTTTATGACGTGAGTTAAAGGATATATGCTGTGGGCACTGTTATAAAGTCGGTGCCTGCAGTGTTATTGAAAATATGATGATTATTGCCTTTTTTGATTATTAGGCAAATAAGAACAGATACAGAGACAAATATGGCAAAATCGAAGAAACGAGAATATGTTTGGCTTGAATGCAAAGACTGCGGCAGCCGAAATTACCGGACAGAGGTTAATGTTCAAGGTGGAGTTCCGAAGCTGGAGCTTAAAAAGTTCTGCAAGCCAGAGCGTAAGCATACTGCTCATAAGATAAGGCGTAAGTAGTTGTTTTTTATAGGCCAGTAGCTCAATTTGGCAGAGCAGCGGTCTCCAAAACCGCAGGTTGGGGGTTCGAATCCCTCCTGGCCTGTTAGAGTACAGGCCGATATTTCTGGGATTTGTTAATAATTGCGGATTGAAGAGTTAATTATTATTACATAGCCGAGTCTTTGTATTTTATTGTTTTAACAGGAAATTATTTAAATTACGGGTATAAATGATGCAGTTTAAGATCTACAAAAGCGGCCAGGGTTATTTTACTCGTCTTTATACAGCTATAGGTCTTTTTGTTATAGTAGCTGTAGGCTGCTGGGTTTTATACAATCGTCTTGTAGGTACGAGCATATGGGTACAGACGCTGGTGCCGTCAGGTTTGGCGGCAGCGACAGGCCTTTTTGTTTTCTGGCTTGTAAATACTCCCAAGGTTGCGGATTTTATTATAGCTTCTGAGGGTGAGATTAAGAAGGTTAGCTGGTCGAAACGCAGTGAAGTTATTGTTTCGACTTTTATAGTTATTATTGTTGTGGCGTTAATGTCGACATTGATGTTTCTTGCTGACATGCTCTTTCTTAATTTGTTTATGCATGTTTTCAATATATATTAGTCCTTTATTGTTAAAGGAACCCATATAAGATGCAGTGGTACGTATTACGAGTAGCCTCCAATAAGGAAGAACAGGTCAGGGAGTCTCTTTCCCGTAAGATGGAAGTTGAGGGAGTAGAGAATGTCGGCAGGATAGTAGTACCTGTAGAGCAGGTAAAGCGAATTCGCGGCGGTAAGCAGCGAGTTCATAAGCGTAAGCTTTATCCAGGTTATGTATTCATGGAGATAGAGCCTAAGGAAGACGGAAGTATTCCTGATGATGCGTGGTTTATTATTAAGGAGACTATGGGTGTAGGAGATTTTATAGGTACCGAAGGTATACCGACTCCTATGCGTGATACAGATGTTGCCAGGATGCTTCAGGAGGCTGAGAAGCCTGAGGATACACCGAGTATCAAGGTTGATTTTGAGAAAGGTGATGTCGTGAAGATTCGTGAGGGAGCATTTGAGAATTTTGAGGGCAGTGTCGAAGAGATCGATCCTGAGCGAGGTGTTGTAAAGGTTATCGTGACGATTTTCGGCAGGAGTACCCCGCTTGATATAGAATACTGGCAGATAGAGAAGGTAAGTTAGTATTTTTGTTATTTGCCGATTTTTTTAATGAGGTTTAGAAATGGCTAAAGAAGTAATAGGAAAGATTAAGCTTCAGGCTCCGGGCGGTCAGGCGACACCAGCACCGCCTATTGGTCCTGCGCTTGGTCAGCATGGCGTAAATATTGGACAGTTTGTAAGTCAGTTCAATGAGCAGACTCGCGATCTTAACGGCACGACAGTTCCGATAGAGATAACTGTTTATGGAGACAAGAGTTTTAGTTTTATCGTTAAGAGTCCTCCTGCGGCGGTTCTTTTGAAGCAGGAAGCAGGTCTTGCCAAGGGCAGCGGTGTTCCTAATAAGGAAAAGGTTGGTAAGGTTACCAGGGAACAGATACGCAAGATATCTGAGGCGAAGTTTAAGGACCTTAACGCTTTTGATCTTGAGCAGGCTGACAGGATAATAGAAGGTACCGCTCGCAGTATGGGTATCGAGGTTGAGGGTTAGTCTTTAATATATTGTTTTGCATACCACGGCACGGTATAACAGTGGGAGAATATAATTATTCGAAGGAGTAAATAAGTTATGAGAAAACGCAGTAAACGTTACAGAACCGAATCTGAAAAGGCCAGTATAGAGCCGATGGGTCTTTCTGATGCGGTAAGCAAGGTAAAGGCGTTTGGGTCGACGAAATTCGATCAGAGTGTCGAGTGTGTGATGCATCTTGGTATTGACCCTAAGCAGTCTGATCAGATGATACGAGGGGCAATCAGTCTTCCTAACGGTATCGGCAAGAACCTGCGGGTGATTGTTTTTTGTGAAGATGCCCAGGTTGACGAAGCAAAGGGAGCTGGCGCTATGGAAGCTGGCACTGATGAGCTTGTCAAGAAAATTGAAGATGGTTGGGCTGATTTTGATGTTGCGATAGCGTCTCCCAAGATGATGGGCAAGGTTGGTAAGCTTGGTCGTATATTAGGTCCGCAGGGCAAAATGCCCAGCCCGAAGAACGGAACTGTAACCGATGATGTTATAACAGCGACAAAGGAATTTGCGGCAGGTAAGGTTGAGTTTCGTAATGATTCAGGGGGTAATGTTCATGCGATAGTAGGCAAGGTAAGTTTTCCTGATGATAAGCTTCGAGAGAATGTCCGTGCTTTTATAGACCGTATTAAATCCATGCGTCCGTCTTCGACTAAGGGCGGATTTATAAAGAAGGTGGTATTGACAGCTACTATGAGCCCGAGTGTTCTGGTTGATGTTACGACGTTGTAGAAATTGTAATAATTGTCTTTTGGCATTGAGATATAAGGTGGAACCATGAGTAAATTTGTCAAGAACCTTGTTCAGAAGGAATACGAGGTTAAGTTCGACGGTATTGAAGAGTTCGTTGTTATTGATACTAAAGGTGTCGGCGGCAATGCGAATAATGAGTTTCGCGGAGCGTTGAAGGAAAAGGGTATCAATGTTACGACAGTCAAAAATTCCATGATGTGCAAGGCGATGGAAAATCTTGGTCTTGCATCAGCTTCAGGTTTGTTTTTGGCGGGACCGAGTACACTGGTTTACGGCGGGGAAAGTATTGTCGATCTTGCCAAGGAAGTTGTAAGCTGGTCGAAGAAACTTAAGCCTGTCGATCTTAAAGGGGCTTATGTTGAAGGCGAAGTTATGGACTCTGAGGGTGTAGTTGACCTTTCGAAGATGCCGACTCGATCGGAGCTTCAGGGTGAGGTATCAATGCTTTCCCAGAGCCCGGGCAGACGTATCGCAGGAGCGGTTACAGGTCCTGGCGGTATTATAGCAGGTTGCATAAAGGGTCTTGTAGAGAAGCTGGAGAAGGAAGCGGCTTAGTTAATATCTCCGTATTTGCGGGGTTTTAGATAATTTGTTTTTGAGGTTGCCGATGCGGCTGTCTGAAAAGTTAAACGGGATGCGTTGTCCCGGCTACCGCATGGCGAAAAAGACAGACAGGAGTATTAGAAATGGCAGAAGAAGCAGCAGAAGCCCAGGCAGCACCGAGTAAGGAATTCAGTGCGGATATTAAGGAAATTGGAGACAAGATCGTTGGTTTGACATTGATGCAGGCTAAGGAGCTTGGCGACTACCTTAAGGATGTTCACGGTATTGAGCCGGCCGGCGGCGGAGCAGTTATGATGGCTGGTCCTGCGGCAGCAGGCGGCGGTGAAGAAGCCGGCGAAGAAGAGAAGTCAACATTTGACGTTGTTCTTAAGGAAGTTGGTGAAAAGAAAATCCAGGTTATCAAGGAAGTAAGAGCTCTTACAGGTCTTGGTCTCAAAGAGGCTAAGGGACTTGTTGACGGTGCACCTAAGCCTATTAAGGAAGGTGTTTCCAAGGATGAAGCAGAAGAGGCTAAAAAGCAGCTTGAATCAGCAGGCGCGGTTATTGAACTTGCGTAGCCTGAGTGCTTTTCTTGTCGGAGTTTTGACGAACATTGTTATTTGTTTTTCGTATTGGTTAGTTCGTTAAATAATTTCACTATATCTTAGATTAAATTTAAGGTTCATATGATAAGTTACAACCGACAAGGTTTTTGTTTTTCATCAGTAAAAAACAGGCCGATGTGTTTATCGGCGGATAATATTGATTATAACGGGATTAGTATTGGGGATATATCTTCCTCAATACTTTCCGTTATTTTCAGGATCAGGCAAATTTATTCTCAAAATGGGAGAAGATGATGAGCGTAAAAGCCATCCGAAATTTTGGCAGACTTGGTGATGCAATTGACATTCCTAATCTTGTTGACATTCAGCGCAGCAGTTATGCGAAGTTTCTTCAGGAGTCGTCGAATATTGACAAGCGGGATGAATATGGTCTTGAAGGGATTTTTAAGGAGATATTCCCGATAGTCAGTTATGACAAGACTATGGAGCTTGAGTTCCTTCATTATGAACTGGAGAAGCCCCGTTACACTGTAGACCAGTGTAAACAGCTTAGGCTCACTTATGGTTATCCGCTTAAGATAACGTGCAGGCTTAAGCGGAGCCAGGCGGATGATATTCCTGCCCAGGGTATTTATCTTGGTGAGATCCCTGTAATGATAGGGGGCGGGGAATTCATAATAAATGGTGCAGAGCGAGTTATAGTTAATCAGCTTCACCGCAGTCCCGGTGTGGACTTCCTTATTGAGAGTAAGGAAGGCGACCGTGTTCTCCATGGCGGCAGGATAATTCCTGAAAGGGGAAGCTGGATTGAGATAGGTGTTACCAAGAAAGATATTCTTGTTGTACGTATCGACCAGTCGAGCAAGATACCTGCCACTACTTTTTTGCGGGCTATGACTGAGGAGTTCAGTACGACAGAACAGATAATCCGTTTATTTTATGATACTGAAAAAGTAAAGGCAAAGGACCTTGATCCTTTGATGTGGACAGTGGGGCCTGTTGTTGATACCGAAAGCGGTGAGATTCTTGTAGAGGCAGGTGGACAGATTGGTGATGCTGTTGACACGATCCAAAACAGCGAGATCGACAAGGTTGAAGTTATTTCGAATATGACCGATCCGCTGATTTTGAATACACTGGCCTCTGACGATTGTGAGAATCACGAGGATGCCCTTCTCAAGATATATATGCGTTTGCGTCCTGGTAATCCTTCCCAGGTTGAAAAGGCAAAGGACCTGTTTACAGAGAAGTTTTACGATTCTAACCGTTACAGGCTCGGCAGGGTCGGCAGGTTCAGGTTAAACCGTAAGTTCAAGATTGATATAGATGAAAACGAGATGACCCTTCGTCCGGAGGATTTCCTTTATACGATGCGTTATGTCGTTGGTCTTCGTAATAATCAGGGTAATATTGATGATATTGACCATCTGGGAAACAGGCGTCTGCGTACAATAGATGAGCTTGCAAGCGATGAGATTCGCAAGGGTCTTTTGAAGCTTCGCAGGACGGTTCAGGAGCGGATGAGTATGAAGTCTCCTGACCAGATTACCAGGATAGCTGATCTGGTCAACAGTAAGAGTGTTTCCTCGAGTATAGATTATTTCTTCGGGCGAGGCGAGCTTAGCCAGGTTGTCGACCAGACCAATGCCTTGAGTCAGCTGACTCATGAGAGGCGGCTTAGTGCTCTTGGGCCTGGGGGTCTGAACCGTAAGAGGGCAGGTTTTGAGGTTCGTGATGTTCATATAAGTCATTACGGCAGGGTTTGTCCGATTGAGACTCCTGAAGGTACCAACATTGGTCTTATTGTTTCTCTTGGTATTTTTTCTACGGTTGATGAGTACGGTTTCCTGACTACACCTTATCGCAAGGTTGAAAATTGCAAGGTTACCGAAAAAGTTAAGTATATGCGGGCTGATGAGGAGATGGAGGCGGTTTTCGCACCTCCGGGAGTTGTTAACCCCAAGAACAATACGATTGAAGAGGAAATGGTTATTGCCCGTAAGCAGGGTGATCTTGCCCAGCTTAGCAGGGAAGAAGTTGATTATGTGGATATTTCACCGAAGCAGACTGTCGGTTTGAGTGCTGCGTTGATACCGTTTCTGGAGCATGATGACGCTAACCGTGCTTTAATGGGCTCTAATATGCAGAGGCAGTCGGTGCCTTTGCTTGAGACAGAGAAACCCTTTGTCGGCACTGGAATGGAAGAAGCTGTTGCTCATAATTCGAGTATGGTTGTTGTTTCCCGCAGTGACGGAGAGGTAACGGCGGTTGACGCCAAGAAGATAGTTGTTGATGGTACAGATGAGTATGATCTGCGTAAGTATTTCGGTTTGAACGAAAGGACATGCCTGAACCAGCGTCCGATAGTCAAGCTTGGCGATAAGGTAAAGAAGGGGCAGATAATTGCCGACGGCGGCGGAACCAGCGAGGGGTCGCTTTCTCTTGGCAGAAACGTTCTTGCGGCCTTTGTTCCTTTTGACGGATTCAATTTTGAGGATGCCATTATCATCAGTGAAAAGCTGGTAAGGGAAGATGTCTTTACGAGTATTCATATTGATGAATTTGATATTGAGGTTCGAGAGACGAAGCTCGGCAGGGAAGAGTTTACCCGTGATATTCCTAATGTAAGCGAGAAAGCTTTGCGTAATCTCGATGAGTACGGTATTGTCCGTGAGGGTACCCGGGTATGTTCCGGCGACATTCTTGTCGGTAAGGTTTCTCCCAAGAGCAAGACGGAGCTTACGCCCGAGGAGAAGCTTTTGCATGCTATTTTCGGCAGGGCAGGTGAGGACGTAAAGAACGATTCTCTTGAGGTTCCAAGCGGGTATGAGGGTTTTGTTATCAGGACCAAGCGTTTTACCCGCAGGGGTGCAGGCAGCGAAGAGCAGAAAAAGGCACTTAAGCAGGAGATGGCTCGTTACGAACAGGAGATGATAGGTAAGGAAGTAGCTCTGTTTAAGCAGATGATGGAAGCTGTTCATGAAAAACTGGGTATCGATGTTGTAGATCCGACAACGAGGCAGAAGGTCGGTGCCAGTGACGATATTGATGTTATTTATGAGCAGGTCGAAAATTTTGATATCAGCTGGGTCAAGCCTGCAAATCTTCAGTCCAAGGCACAGCAGGTTATTGATGATTATATGCCGAGGCTTCGTGAGGTTCAGTCAGAGAAGAAGCAGCGGCTTGAGAATATGCGTCACGGCGATGAGCTTCCCAGCGGTGTTCTTGAGATGGTTAAGATTTATATTGCCACCAAGAGAACACTGTCTATTGGAGATAAAATGGCTGGCCGACACGGTAACAAAGGTGTCATAGCAAAGATTATGCCCGTAGAGGATATGCCGTTTTTAGAGGATGGCACACCTATTGATATATGTCTTAATCCGCTTGGCGTTCCCAGTCGAATGAACGTCGGTCAGATACTTGAGACCCATCTTGGGTGGGCTGCTAAGGTGCTTGGTTTCCATGCTGTTACCCCGGTTTTCGACGGAGCTACTGAGGATGACATTTTGAAGGTAACCATGGATGCCAATGATCATATATCCAGGCGTATGTCAGAGCTTGAGGCTTCTAATGGAGTTCCTGCCAGTGATGAGCTTTTCGCTAAGGTTCCAGAGGATCTCAAGACACAGCTTTATGACGGCAGAACAGGTGAGCCTTTCGATCAGCGTGCAACAATTGGGTATATTTATATGATGAAGCTTCATCACCTTGTTGATGACAAGATTCATGCACGTTCGACTGGACCTTACAGTCTTATTACTCAGCAGCCTCTTGGCGGTAAAGCCAGGACAGGCGGTCAGCGTTTTGGCGAGATGGAAGTGTGGGCTCTTGAGGCTTACGGCTCGGCTTATACTCTTCAGGAACTTCTTACAGTCAAAAGTGACGACATTGAGGGCAGGACCAAGATATATGAGTCCATGGTCAAGGGTAATAATACACTTGAGGCAGGTACTCCGATTTCATTTGATGTGCTTTGCAACGAGATACGTGGCCTTGGTCTTAATATACAGTTGGAAAAAAAGCGGATTGGTAATGCACCGCTGTAATAATATACGTTTGGGTCGGGTGATGGCCCTGTGAGGATTTTCAGACTTCTACCTTAGACAGGAGTTATTAATAATGGCAGAATCTATTTATGATCGAATTAATGATTACGGTTCAGTGAAGATTACCCTGGCCAGCGGCAATGATATCCGCAGCTGGAGTTTTGGTGAGGTTCGCAAGCCAGAGACGATCAATTACCGCACTTATCGTCCTGAGCGGGACGGTCTTTTCTGCGAGCGTATATTTGGTCCTGAACGAGACTGGGAATGCAGCTGCGGCAAGTATAAAGGTACAAAGTTCAAGGGCATTATCTGCGACAGGTGCGGAGTTAAGGTTACACACAGCAGGGTTCGCCGAAAGAGGATGGGTCATATAAACCTTGCCGCTCCTGTAGTTCATATATGGTTCTTCAAGGCTATGCCGAGCAGATTGAGTACACTTCTGGGAACCAAGACAAGCGATCTTGAGAAGGTTATATATTTCCAGGATTACATTGTTACCGATCCCGGCCAGAGCCCGCTTAAGGTCAAGCAGCTTCTGACAGAAGAAGAGTTTCGTGAAGCCCAGAAAAAGTATGGTACTTCCTTTAAGGCTTCGATGGGAGCTGAGGCAGTAAAGGAGCTTTTGAACAGTATAGATCTCCATGAGCTTAGCGTTGAGCTTCGTGCTGAGCTTGGCAGTACCAACAGTAAGCAGAAGATAAAGGACCTTACCAAGCGTCTTAAGATAGTTAACGCTATAAAGAGCAGTGAAAATAAGGCTGAGTGGACGATTCTTGATGTTGTTCCGGTTATTCCTCCTGACCTTCGTCCGCTGGTTATGCTTGAGAGCGGTAATTTTGCGACGAGCGACCTGAATGATTTATACCGCAGGATTATCAACCGTAACAATCGATTAAAAAAGCTTATTGATCTTAATGCTCCTGAAGTTATTATCCGTAATGAAAAGCGGATGCTTCAGCAGGCAGTTGATTCACTGCTTGACAATAACCGCTGCAGAAGGCCTGTCCTTGGCAGCAACAATCGTCCGCTTAAGAGCCTGACCGACATGATAAAGGGTAAGCAGGGCAGGTTCAGAGAGAATCTTCTTGGTAAGCGAGTTGACTATTCGGCCAGGTCGGTAATTGTTGTTGGTCCTCATCTTAAGCTTAATCAGTGCGGTTTGCCCAAGAAGATAGCTCTTGAGCTTTTCCAGCCTTTTATTATCCGTAAGCTCAAGGACAGGGGTCTTGCAGATACAATAAAAAGTGCCAAGCGAATGCTGGAGCGGCGTGACGAGCATGTCTGGGATATTCTGGAAGAGGTCATACATCAGCACCCGGTTCTTTTGAACAGGGCACCGACACTCCACAGGATGGGGATACAGGCGTTTGAGCCTGTCCTTGTGGAAGGTAACGCAATTATGATTCATCCTCTGGTGTGTGCCGGCTTTAATGCTGACTTTGACGGTGACCAGATGGCAGTCCATTTGCCGCTTTCGATAGAGGCTCAGGTTGAGGC
>CAZAYB010000103.1:0-10900 GCA_964489215.1 uncultured Pirellulales bacterium | reverse complement strand
TTAAGTGTAATGCCTTTTAGGCGATGAGAGTAAAGAACGGCATTTTTACTGTCCTTTTCTTTCAAAGCCTGGCTTAAGAGCCTTAGAGTCTCAGGTCCCTCATTAATTATTGCAGTCGCTATCCGTTCAATCGTTTCTTCATTACCACAGCAGCGAAAAGCAAAATTAATGTCAACAAGAGATCCTTGAATAATATCAGGCCAGGGACCTTTGCTCTGCTCAAGTTCCTCGTCCGGGCCAGCATTTCCATCATGGGATTGAAGCTCTTTAGTTTGTTCGCAATCCTGGGCCTGGTTATTTCTGTTTAAGTATTTTTCAATAACTTTTATTAACTGATCGTTATCTATCGGCTTGGTTACATAATCGTCACATCCTGCATTAATACATTTTTCACGATCACCTTTAATGGCATGAGCGGTAAGTGCAATTATCGGCACATCAAGACCCTTTTCACGAAGAATGCCTGCAGCCTGATAACCATCCATTCTCGGCATCTGTATATCCATGAAAACTATATCGAATTTTTCCTCAGAGGCTTTTTCAACAGCATATTTTCCATCTGCAACAATCGTAACATCCAGTCCTATTTCCTCGAGTATGCTTCTGATAAGTATCTGATTTGCAACAGCGTCTTCAGCAACAAGGGCCTTGCCAGTTAAATGTTTAATTTCCAGCGGCTCGTTATCCTCAATTACTGATTCATAGATTTGGTCATGGTCGAGCAGTGCCTGATCATCCAGATTCATTTTTACAGGCAGTATCAAGCTAAAAGCAGAACCTTCACCTTCCCGGCTTTTTATATAAAGCTCTCCGCCAAGCAGTTCAGAAAGGTGCTTACTTATACTAAGCCCAAGTCCGGTACCTCCAAACAAACGAGATGTACTGCCGTCGGCCTGAGTAAATGAATCAAATATAGCCTTTTGTTTTTCCTGAGAAATTCCTATCCCCGTATCCTCGATATCAAAACTAATCTGAGGAGACTCATTTTGGTTTATCAATGACACTTTAAGATGGACATGGCCTTTATCTGTAAATTTAATGGCATTATTAACAAGGTTTATCAGACATTGGCGAACTCTTAGGGTATCGGTCATCATACGTTCAGGAAGTAAGCCTTCATGTATAACCTTGAATTCGATACCTTTTCGCTGTGCGAGGGGAAGCATAAGACATTTCACATTGAACAGCAACTGTCCAAGTGAAGTTTCGATAATTTCTACCGACATCTTACCAGCTTCTATCTTAGAAAAGTCGAGAATATCATTGATTATCTGTAAGAGAGATTTGCTGCTTTCCTTAATTAATTCAACATAATGACGCTGTTCATCAGTAAGTGAATATCTGGAAACAAGATCACTAAAACCAATGATGGCATTCATCGGAGTTCTTATCTCATGGCTCATATTTGCTAAAAACTCACTTTTAAATTTATTTGCCCTGCCAGCTTCCTGTGCTAATTTTTCCGATTGCATCAAAGCTTCCTTAAGCTTTGCCTGGCTCTTTTTTCTTTCGGAATTTTCATTTGAAAGCACATTATTTAACTCTCGAAGCTCCTCTGTCTTTTCCTTTACCCGCTGATCAAGACTGTCGTGAGCCTCCTGGATAACTTCAAGGGCTTTATTGAGCTTCTTTGTCTTGCCAAATAACCATAGACAAGCCAAAACCATTTCAATCAGCATAACAACAGTCACCCAGAAAGCGGTTCCAAAACGAATATGCCATGGGTCATCTACGCTGATAAATAAAGAGTCGGAGTCTTTGGTTTTGGGCGGGGGCACTCTTTTGCCCTGTATGCTGTATTGCCGATTGATTGATTCAGACTTATTAGATGATTTGATTACCTGCTTCTTGACAGTTTCCTCATCAGCGGAAACCACTATACTGGATGAATTTGAGCTTTTAATTGGTTCACCAAAACAAAACCCCCAAAAAATATTTGAAGGATAATAAAATACCAAAAAGCAAAAAGATGCTATTAAGATTTTTGTTTTTATTCTCATTTTACTTAACACACTGTATTTATAAAGGACTAAAAAGGTACTCAATATTGACTCGGGAGTCATATTTATATCGGCCCGGTAATAGCAGGCGTTGATATTCAACTTACAAAAAGAGTTAAAATGCGTTTTTTTATCAGTAAATGCGTTTTTTAAGTAAAAAATAAGCTCTCTTGCCCGATAACCTTCTGTTTAAGACCAAATTCAATTATTTCATGGCAAGGTTTTACTAAAGGTTTGACAGCTTCTTTCGACAAGATAATTATAACCAGCTGTGCAAATTGAAAAGAAATTCGGACCTCTCTATAACGTAAATTTTTTAATAAGATATATTTATGATAAAAAAAGTAAACTGCACTGTTATTGATACCAAAATCCTCAGCGAACAATACTCCGTTTCCAATCTGGGGAGTGGCAATACAGCAAAAAGACAAAAGACAAATGATAAAAAGAGTGTTTCGGAAAAAAGGCGACATAAAGAAGCTAAATTACCTGAAACATCGCTTGAACATCTTATTGAAGATTTACTGGCAGGTAAAATAAAGCAAACTTCCCGATTTTTGAAAAAACTGGCTAAATACTTCGAATTGGACAGTAAACCCCTCGGTTTGATAATTGACATTTTTATGTAATAATACTTTATCCATTTCTGAAATTGTCACAGATAAAAGGTTAAAAGGTCTTTTTTTGCCCTTGAGTTTTGATTTCATCCCTATATTTTTCTAAAAAACTTTTTTCTTGCCTCAGACACAAAAATCAAGTAGTATTCCATGTTTTGCATGGTTAAGCAAGTATTACTTTAATTCAATGGAGGTCTTACAGTGCCTAAGACAGAAGATATTCGCAATGTTGTACTACTTGGACACGGCGGTTGCGGAAAAAGCAGCCTTGCTGAAGCGATCCTGCATAAGACAGGTGTGACCAACAGGTTAGGAGACATTGACGAAGGAACAACCGTATCAGATTATGATGAAGAGGAAAAGCAGCGAAAAAACAGTATCCAGTCAAGCGTTCTTTTTACCAATCACAACGGCAAACACATAAATCTACTGGATACACCGGGCTATCCCGACTTTATGGGAGGAGCATTACAATGCATACCGGCCGTTGAAATATCTGCAGTAGTGATAAGCGCTGCCGCTGGTATCGAGGTTAATACACGCAAAATGTTTGCTTCCTCGACAAATCTCAACAAAGCGAGGATACTTGTCATTAACAAGATAGATTCAGATAATGTTCAATGGGATGATCTTTTAAGCGGTATCCAGGAAACTTTCGGCAGTTCATGCAGACCTGTAAACCTCCCCTCCTCAGATTTCAAATCAGTTGTTGACTGTATAAATAATGAGTCAGGCGATACCGCTTTCGGTTCCGCAGCAGATGCCCATACCGAACTTATCGAAAGCGTCATAGAAGCGGATGACCAGCTCATGGAAGCCTATCTCGGCGGTGAAGAAGTAAGTAAGGACAAAATAGCACAGGTTTTCGGAAAGGCAATGTTAGCTGGGACTATTATACCGATTGTATTTACAGATTCTAAAAATGAAGTCGGCATAACGGAACTTCTCGATGTAATTACCAACTGTGCTCCGGGTCCTGACAAAGTTAAAGGTATTCTTTTAGATGGTGAAGAAGAAAAAGAAATAGAACCTAAATCGGATGGTCCTTTTGCGGGACTGGTTTTCAGAGTTGGTTTTGATTCCCGATCAAACATGAAATACGCTACTATAAAAGTATACAGCGGTAAACTCACCTCGAATACCTCTCTAATTCGTGAAGATGAAAAGAAACCGATTAGAGTCGGCAGTCCCATTCGTATGCAGGGTGCAGAAACTAATGAAATAGAAGAAGGCGTTGCCGGCGACATTGTAACACTTTCAAAGATTGATGAGCTTCATGTTGGCGACCTGGTTCATGAAGGTGATTTCTCAGGCAAGTTCAGGATGCCGCAGTTCCCAAAACCTATGTTCTCACTGGCACTTGAGCCCGCTTCCCGCGGAGATGAAAATAAAATAAGTGCTGCTCTCGACAAACTTACCGATGAAGACAAGTGCTTCCAGATAACTCGTGATCCCCAAACAAGAGAATTAGTAATAAACGGCCTCGGAGATCTGCACCTTAGAGTTATGCTATCAAAGATGGAAAACAAATACAAAGTTTCGGTCAATACCAAACCACCTAAAATTCCATACAGAGAAACAATTACCGGCAAGGGCGAAGGTCATTACCGCCATAAAAAGCAGACCGGCGGTGCTGGTCAGTTTGGCGAAGTGTATCTTCGAATCGAACCTTCTGAACGTGACAACGATCCGCCTTTGGAATACAGCTGGGATATTTTCGGAGGCTCGATACCAGGTCAATATGAACCTGCAATTCTCAAGGGAATAAATGATGTGATGGAAACCGGTGTTGTAGCGGGATTTCCGATGCAGGATATTAAGGTATCGGTATATGACGGCAAGCACCATCCGGTAGACTCAAAGGAAGTCGCTTTCAGAGCAGCTGGTAAGGGAGCCTTTATTGATGCTGTACAAAAAGCGAAGCCTTCTTTGCTTGAACCTATTGTGAATATGGAAATTACCGTCCCTGCTGACTTCATGGGTGATATAACAGGAGACCTGGCATCAAGACGCGGCAGAATAGCCGGCCAGGACATGCTTCCCGGGAATCTTGTAACTATCAAGGCCCAGGTTCCACTTTCAGAAGTAACCCAATATAACAGCCAGCTAAAAAGTGTAACCGGAGGTCAGGGAAGTTATTCCATGGAATTAAGTCATTATGAACCGGTACCTTCAAATGTTCAACAGCAAATAGTCGAGCAGAATAAAAAGCAGCAGGAAGCGGAAAACGAATAACTTTTTCGTTTTTTTTGTAGTCAAAAGGCTCGGAATTTTTTCTTCCGGGCCTTCTTTTTTGGAAACTTTAACTTCTTAGACACTATTTAAATTGAAAACAGGTCTTTTTTTAGTCTGTAAAGCAGGTTTCTGAGTTTCAAAAAACATCTCTAATTCGGCGGAAAAAAGCTATATTTTATTGACAAATCAAGCTTTATCCCTGAAAATCAAATAATATTCATCACCGTTAATAGTCTTAGAAAAGTTTAATAACAAAGACTCACACCTTATCATATTGTGTTTTCTAATTCGAGCCCACGGACGGCGGCTTATTTCCATCAATTTATATCCTTAAAAAGAGCCAATTTAAATGTTAATTGATGTAAAAAACCAAATGAGAGAAATAAATCTAAACGACAGTGGAATCAACAACCTGATAATTGCTGAAACCAGCCTTAGATGTGAAATTGACCAGGAAAAAAACTTCACTTCATTTTCACCGGAATGCTCAAAAGTATATGGATATAAAAATGAAGACCTAATTGGCACTTCTTCGTTAAACCTGATTCATCCACAAGACAGGCAACAATTTAAAAAGCTCTTAAATAGAGTCCTTACAAATAAGCAACCATTGGAATCGATTTTCAGGATGATTACTCGTGACAAAACCACAAAATGGATAAAAGTAATTGCTGCTTATAATGGTGAAAATCAAAATCATAGTTCCATATTGATAAACGCCAAAGACATAACTGAACAAAAACTTATTGAAGAAAAACTAATTGAAAGTGAACTGAGAACAAAAAGACTTCTCGAGGCGTCAGAAGATATAATTGTTATACATGACAGGGAAGGTAGATATGTTTATTTTAACGGTCCGAGTAAATACGGAGTTTCAATCAAGGACCTTAAAGGTAAATCTCCCTACGATCTTTTTGAAAAGGAACAGGCCGACCGAATAATCGGTCAGATAAAAAAAGTTGTAAAATCCGGCAAAGGCTGCAACGAAGAAAATTGTGTGACATGGCAAGACCAGAAAATGTGGTTCCTGGATCAGATCATCCCTATAAAAGACGATAAAGGAAAAATAACCCATATCGCGAAAATATGTGTAAACATAACAGACAAAAAAAAGGCGGAACTTGCAAGAGACAAGGAACACAAAAAATTAAGAGCTGTTTTTGATGCACTTCCGGGACTGACCCATGTAGTAGATACAAAAATGAATATCATAGATGTAGGCGATAAGATGCTGCGATTTTATAATATCGCCAGCTTAAGGGAGGCACTCGGCAAAAAATGCTACGAAGTATTTAAAAAGCGTACAACTATCTGTCCGGATTGTAAACTTGCACAATGTATGCAAAAGAATAAAAGTACAGCAAGGGTAAGCTATAAAAACGAATTCGGAAATCCAGGGAAATACTTCAAAATAAATACCGCTCCAATTACAAATGAGCAAAATACAGTCGAAGGGGGTGTTCAATGTCTTACGGAAATCACAGATCTTATAAATACAGAAAAGCAATTAAAGTATAGTGAAGCAAAATTTAAAATGCTCTATACTCAATCTCCACTTCCATATCAAAGTCTAAATCAAAAAGGTAATATTCTGGAGATAAACAACGCCTGGCTGAAAATGATGGGTTATGAACATGATGAAGTTATTGGTAAAAATTTCAGCTGTTTCCTGTCAGGAAAAGATAAAAAAACATTTAAACATAAATTTGAAAAATTCAAGAACAGAGGTTCGATCAAAAGTATTGAAATGAACCTATGCGCTAAAGCCGGGAAAATTATTCCCGTGGAAATTGACGGCAAAATATCTTATGACCATTTTGGTGAAATGAAACAAACACACAGTGTTCTGCGAGAAATAACTGAAAGAAAAAGAAGTGAAATTTTAAGAAAAAAATTCACATTGCGACTTGAAGAAAAAAATCATGAACTTGAAAACATCCTGCATATTGCCTCTCACGACATGCGAACGCCACTGGTTAACATCAAAGGTTTTTCGGGAGAGCTTGAGAATTCCTTTGATGAAATAAGCAAGCTGCTCAAAAATAATCAAAACAAAAACCCTATAACTGATAAAATACAACAAATTTACGATGATGACATTACGGATTATTTAGGTTTCATCAAGTCTTCTGTAGATAAGATGAATTCTCTGCTTAACGCACTACTAAGGCTTGCAAGGCTTGGGAATTCAGCTTTAAAATATGAGCAAATCAATATGACAGATATGATAAATGAAATAACAAACAGCATGAAGTACCAGATACAGGATAAAAATATTGAACTTAATATTGGCAATCTACCTGATTGCAAAGGTGACAAGGAACAATTAAGTCAGGTTTTCAGCAACTTAATTTCTAATGCTATCAAGTATATAGACAAGGAAAAAGGACATATAAAAATTAACGGAGGTTTCCTGGGCAATGAAACACTGTATTGTGTTAAGGATAATGGGTCGGGCATAGAGAAAAATGATCTCGAAAAGGTTTTTCAAATATTCTGGCGTACCCCTGCTGATAACTCAAAGTACAGCGAGGGACTGGGGCTGGCAATTGTAAGAAGGATAGTAGACAGACATCACGGAAGGGTCTGGGCAGAATCAACAAAAGGCGAAGGGAGCAGTTTTTACGTCCTGCTGCCCAACAGAAAGTAAAGGCAACGGCAAATCGAGCAACTACCGGTTAATCGGAATTGCACCTGGAGCGGTAGGTATATTGGTCTTAACTTTCCCTGTATCGAGATTCAGCAGCACACTTTCCACAAATGCACCATCGAGAACACATGTATTAGGCGGCTCGGCGCTTACCGTAACCTGAGATTGATCGTGGTCATAGTAAAGATAGTCACCAATGAGTTCATGGCCTCCTTTTTCATTGTAAGTAATCCCGCCGCTTGCAGTCAGATCATCAAGTTCTGTTTTGCCTTTTGGCAGCTGCGTGTAATGAATTCGCAGATCATTTGTTGAAGCATATACGAGTGAATTCTCCTGACCTTCAACAACAGGCAGATAAGAAATAAAAATTGAACGATCCTTTCCAGCAGCCGTTATCATCTGAGAACCAAAGTACCATTTCAGTTTTTCATAACCCTCTATTCTTGCATAACATGGTTTTTTAAAACTGAATCTTCCTACATCCTCATCAGGCACAGGGAGCTTGCTGTTATCTATCTCTATCTTCCCCGGTCCCTGTGCAACGATAACGCTTTTCGGATCATCGTAATCAAGCCTTTCACAGTATAAAGTAACATGACTTAGCTTAGTATTGGCAACTGTATCAGTGCGAATGGACTCCAATTTAACATTTGAACCGGTAATTGTCACATGGCGAAGCTTTCTGTCATCACTAAGGCTTACTACCATCTTGTCACCGTAAAAGGAACTTTGCTCGATAAAAGTTTCATTATCTACAGTGCGCTTTCCCACTACATCCCTGTTAAATACAGCTCTGTTATTACGAGAATAGAACCTTGCATCACCTTCAGAAGTTATCACAATGGGAGTCTGATTATCAAAGCTGTATTCCTCATCTTGCGGGCTATTGTAGAATAACAAGGTGACGGGTCCATGCGCTAAGGCGTTTCCGGTTAAAATATCATAATCTATTTTTGTAGCAGTAAAACGTGCCGGCTTTTGCTGGTCATCAGAAACCGGTTCCATAACAGGATTTTCACTGCTCAAAAGGCGCATGGGATATGTCTTACCGGTAAAATCATCCTGTGCAAAAAGTATTTTCGCCCGCTGCGACTTAAGGCTTCCTTTTATGGAATCAAATTTAACATCCCCTTCCATATCTGCCTGGGCGAGAAGACTGTTATCTCCAAACAGCAGATTTGCCACCCTGGCCCTTATCTGGGCAGGACTGTCGTCGTAGGCATTAGAGCTGAAATTAACATTTCCAGAAATATCCGCACGAATCAACTCATTACCCTGATTGAAATAAAGTTTAGCCTTATCAGCCGAAACATCTGAACGCGAACCATTCTGCTCAGAAACTATAAAGCGAAAATTTCCTGAAAGATCTGCACGATCAAGTTGATTTTCTTGCTTAAAATTAAACCTTGCCGAATCTGATGAAATATAGGCCAGGTTCTCCTGTTCGATATGAGCATTCATGCCACCCACAAGATCAACAATATCAAGGGCGAGATGACCATTTAAAGTTTCAGAGTCAGATTCGGCAAAAATCAAATCCATCATTCCTCTGAAGTTCATCACAGCGGAATTATCATCCTTGTTTTTTTGGCTTTGTTCCTTATTTGTATACAGTCTGCCGGGACCATATACCCGAGCTTTGCTTTTTCGCCTGTCCCAATAAACAGAGCCTCTTGTGTGTATTCCCGCATCGGAATCAGTCATGTGAATTGAAACATATTTTTGCCGTTCATTAGTATGCATCTGCATCACATCGTTGTCTGCATTATATTCAAGCTCACCGCAGGTCGCCAAAGTCTTACTGTCAAAATCTTGTTCACTGTTCATACCGGAACCTGGCTGCTCGATACGAACCGGTGCGCCTGAAAACATCATCGTAGTGGGCAAAGGCCCATCCTGAGCTCTTTCTGAATAAGCAGAATCGATAGGAACTATCAAAATTCCGCCCTCACAGGTTACGTAAACTTCCCTACGATTATTATCTTCAACACTATCTTTATTATCATTATCGTCCAATGAAGCTTTCCCTGATGTCTCGGAGGCAGTATTATCAGGTTTTGCCGTCGAAATAGTCTGATTTTGACTTTCACCCTTTCCTTCCATGCTGTCGGGCTTACCCTGGTCAGAAAGGATATTCATAATAGTAACCTGATCAGAGCCTGAAACAACAAGTTCATTACCAACCTGAATTCGCACATCATCTCTTAATGTACACTTATAGTATGTCTTGTCAGGTTCTAAAGCAGCATCAGCAAAAACATTAGGATCGTCAACCGGATAATCCTGCTCAAAATTATCGTCCCCAGCTGTTTCGCTTACTTCCTTTTGAATAGAGACAGCCTCGCCATCACTGCTTTTATTAATTGCTTGCTTATTCAAAGCTGTCTTCTGATCTTCATCTTCAGAACCCAGCCCTTGAACATTTCGCATATTTACGTAATGCAAATCCTTTATATTCAACAGCTCAACTCTGCTGGCCATAGCATTATAAATAAGCAGTAAACCCTGGCCTTCCATGTCAGCATCTTTAGATTCTATTTTAACAGGACCATCCGTAGAAAACTCACTGCGCTGATTACTGTACCTTAGGTCGTCGAGATAAATCGTACTAAGCAGTTTGTCGTCCTGCTGGTTCCTTATAGTTATGCGAACATCCCCTTCCAAACGTGCATCGGTAGGATTGGGCCTGCCCGCAACAGTTTCCACTGCGACATCTCCTGTATTTGAGACAATCCGATAAACAAGATCATTTTGAAACATCTGCATATAAGGCCTTAAAAGTTTCCAACGACTTGTCTTCGTTTCAGGATTCAAAAGCTTTTCAAAACCAAATACCCTGCTTACCTTTTTTGTGTCCTCATCATACTCGACGTACTCAGAAACATCAGTCTGGGCTATGGTTGCACCGGAAAATGTAGGCGAATTCCTGTCAATATGCGGTATGTCGAGCTCCTGACTTTCGCCGGTAAACTCATCGGGTTTTATCTGGGGAGTATTGGAAACCAGGTTGTAAACAAGGAACAATACCAGAACAACCACAATGCTTATAAACCAAATTTTAATCTTTCTGGATAACATTAAACTAAATATCTTTCCATTAATTCAGACCATTTTCCCTTTGTTCTAAGCATTAACTCCACAACTTCACCTACAGCTCCTTTACCCGGCAACTTCTTTGTAACATAATCACAGTTTTTTTTCAACTCTGTGCATGCCGTCGATACCGCAACACCAAAACCTACTCGCGTTACTACCGGTATATCCATCAAGTCATCGCCGATATAAGCAACCTCATCAGGCTCTAAATCAGTTTTTTTTAAAAGTGACTCAAAAGCCGGCAGCTTAAATTTACAATCCTGCAGAACATGCTTAATGCTCAGCTGTTTTGCCCTGATATC
>CAZAYB010000102.1:8201-10930 GCA_964489215.1 uncultured Pirellulales bacterium | reverse complement strand
GATGATATTAAGCATGGGGTCCTGGTAAGCAGTGTCTATAACCTCGGCACAGGGTCTGATAATCTCAAGAAGCATGATGTTATAACCGCTATTAATGGCAATATTATCAATCCGTACGGCAGATATAACGACAAAATATACGGAAAACTGGACCTTGAACACCTGGTAAATACTTCGGTTGTTGGTGATAAAGTAAATTTAGAAGTTTTTAGAGATGGAGTGAATACAAAAGTAGAATCGACAGCAAAAACATTCAGTGGTTCACAAATGCTGGTTAGTTACTATGATTACGGCAGCAGTCCCAGATATCTGGTTCGAGCCGGTTTCGTGTTTCAGCCGTTAAGTTACTACTATTTGAAGATTTACGGTGAAAATTGGCATGGTAAGGCTCCGCCTCATTTATTTAACTATCTAACTAACTATGCTTACCGCCCTACCGAGGAGCGTAAAGAAATAATCATTTTAAGCTATGTTTTGCCTTCACCAGTAAATCTAGGTTATCAGGATTTAGGGCAAATGGTCGTTAAAACATGCAATGGGAAAAAAGTGGGATCGCTTCAGGATTTATATGATCAGCTTTTTTCTTTAGATAAGGATAAAAAGTTTGACATTATTGAATTTGAAAAGAACAGTCCAACAGTCGTTATTCCCAGGGACAATATTCAAAAGATTGATTCTATGATTCAACAGGGTTATGGGATTAGTGAGCTGTATAATTTGTAAGGAGTTACTGATTATTTGCTCAGTCTTCTGCGAATAGATGTCAAAGGCAAATATAAAGTTTTTAAGCAATTTTTTTACCCCCCTGATGTAATTTTTTTTTACATGTTCCACGTGGAACACTTCCTGTTGGCGTATATTTGAGATCAGCTATAAATTTCACACGCTGACTGTTATATCTTAAATTATCTGATAAATACTAACTAATATTTTAAAAAAGGCCGATAATAGATTGTTCCACGTGAAACACAGAAAAAGTAGAAGTTTTGCTTTCCAAGGGATTTGTTAAAAATTTTTTCATCTCTTGGCTGGACTTAATTAAGATTATGGTTAAGATATACGAAATAATTATCAGGTGCATATTTTAAATATGGAGATTTATCATGGCAGCGAAAAAAAAGGGGAAAAAGCCGCATTTGGGCAGGGGGCTCGAATCGTTAATCGGCGGTGCTTCAAACTTTCAACAAAGCTCTGAACAGGGTTCGGAGTCTTCAGATATAGGCTTTCCTGAAGATCCGGGGCTTAAATCGGCAGTAAATACGGTATCTCTGGATAAAATTAAAGCAAATCCCTTTCAGCCGAGACAGGAATGGAACCAGGACGACCTAAAAGAGCTTACTGAGTCTATCAAAGCTAATGGCATCATTCAGCCTGTACTTCTTAGGAGAAAAGGTTCTGAATTTGAGATAATAGCGGGGGAGAGAAGAGTAAGAGCAGCCAGGCAGGCGAAATTAATAGAAGTGCCCGCTTTAGTAAGAGAGGCAACAGACGAGGAGATGCTGGAGCTTGCCCTAGTAGAAAATATTCACAGGACAGATCTGAATCCACTTGAAAGAGCTAAAGCGTATCGACAATACCTTGATAGTTTTGGTCTAAATCAATCTCAGGCAGCTGAAAAACTCGGTGAAGATCGATCGGTAATATCTAACCACCTTAGGTTACTGGACTTACCTAAAGAGGTGCACAATATGCTCCAGGATGGGTCAATATCTATGGGGCATGCACGGGCCATACTTGGACTGCCTACCGACCAATTAAGGCAAAAAATGGCTAACAGGGCGCTTGCAGGGCGGTTAAGTGTCAGGGAGGTGGAAAAGCTTGTAAGACGGCATTTGACTGGTGAACCCGTCAAGAATGAACCGAAAGAGAAAAGTCCTCATATAGCAGACCTTGAAAAGAAGCTTCGTGATGCATTGGGCACAAAAGTAACTATCAACGCAAGGAAAAACGGCAAACGCGGCAAGATCATTATAGACTTTTTCTCTCTTGATGAATTTGACAGGCTCTCTGAAAAGATGGGTCTGATTGATGCATTCAGCGAATAAGGTGTTTGATTATAAGTAATTGCTTTAAATAATCTTATCAGAGTTTAGATACCCAGCCATAGCTTAATTAACCTCAGAGAGGTCAGCTTTGGCAGCAGCTGTAATTTTTCTATCCTGAAGATTCTGAACGAAAGCTATAACAGAACTGTCCTGAATTTTAATGTCATCGGGCATTGTAAGGAAAACTGATTTCTTTTCCGCTTCTTCTGCCAGCACACTTTTGAATGATCGAACAACATTATCAGATTTTAGTGTTTTACCCTTATTTTCTCCGCCGGTAACATTAGTGATAAGATTCCGCTGAACAACTGCAAACCTGACAGCGGCCATTTCCTGAACGCCGTTTACCTCATATAAGACCTCAATTACGTTTGGTCTGTTTGCATTTGAAACTTCTAAGTCAATCTTCTGACTGACTTTATCTGACATTGCCGACTGCGCTTTCCTTTTCATTTTGGAAGCTTTGGCCTTGAAGTGTTCACGTCCGTTGATGACTACCTGGGGAACATAACGGTTAATTATCCGAAAGTTTATAATGTAGTCAAGCTGACGTAATGAATTTTCCTCAGTACCGAAAGGGTCCGACCACTGATCATCATCCCAGAAATCGACATGAAATGCTAGCGGGTAGACCGGCACTGACTGTTTGTTTGCCCACTGAACCAGTTCGGTAAAGGCCTTTTC
>CAZAYB010000102.1:0-8101 GCA_964489215.1 uncultured Pirellulales bacterium | reverse complement strand
TGGTCATCGAGCTGGTCAGCTCCGTTAGTATAAGAGATAATTTCGCTGTAGAGGTTGTTAACCATTTTCTCGTTGTCCTCTGTGGAATGTCTGATAAAATCGCAGAAACGCTCAATTCCGTACTCATTTTCATCAGCATCAACGGCCTCTGTAATTCCGTCAGAAACAAAAATGAGCGTCTGGCCGGTTAAAAGTTTTTTTTGCTTTATCTGAAGGTCGATATTTTTATTAACCCCGAGCAGCAAATTATTTGCATCAGATAAGGTAATAATATTTTTATCGGGCGTTGATAACAAAGGCTCTGGGTTATGGCCGAGGTTGGCATACTCTAAAACATTAGTATCAAGGTGAAAAACGGCAATTACAGCTGCTGCGAAGCTGTCATCGGGGGTAATTCGGTACAGATTGCTGTTAAGATCCTGTGCAAGTATACTGAGAGGCTGTTTATTATCGGTCCAAATCTGGAACGTGGTTTTTACAATAGCTGTTATGAAAGCGGCGGACATACCATGACCGCTTACATCGCAGAAAATCATCGCTACCTTATTGTCGTCCAGCTTTTCGAGGTCGAAGTAGTCACCTCCGACCTGTTCCTGAGGTCTGAAAAACCATGCCCAGTTCAGTTTATCTTTGAAAGGTTCGGGCTTTGAAGACGGCAAAAACTTCATCTGAATCGCCTGAGCCCTTTTAATATCTGTCTGGAACCTGTTTGTGTATTCTTCCAGCTGTCTAAGTGCAATAGTCAGGTTGAAGTTGGTTTCTTCGTTATCATACTCAATACTGCCGACAACGGAGAAGAAAAGGTAGATAATTATAAAGAGCACAATTGCTTCAAGGATTGATATTGTTAAAAGCATCCAGTTGCTGTTTGCCACAGCCAGGATTATCGGCACTATTGTTGCCAAAGCCGCTACAGAGAAAGCGTAACGAGGAGCCGCGGTGAAAAGGGCACGATGGTCCCTGAACTCTGAATTTACATGTTCGAACCATCTGACAATTCTGCTGAAACACAGTATGCAATAAGTGTATTCAATTCTAAGACACTTTTCATTAATTCTTGTTCTTGTGCAGGCAATGTGAATACCTTTTGATGAAATGAGTTTTTTAATTGAATGATTTATCTTGTCGTTATGGAGAGCGTTTCGAATATGTCTTCTTTTTGTATACAGAAGCGTTATTATGTCTGTGATCTGATTGCTCTCGAGCCTGACATCCATTTCCAGTTCTTGAATGCCGAGCCAGCTAATGAAGTCCCACAATTTTTTATAATCGTCAAGGTCCTGGTGAACCCTTCTAAAACCCAGCCACAGGTTTACCGACCCGCTGCTCAACCCTGTTTCTATAACAGCCTTTGAGACGCCTCTTTTCTTAGCGTCAGTTTGGATATTATTTTCGAAATAATTTGCAAACCCCTTTACCTGGGCCCACAAGGGGGAAGTTCTAATTAAAATCTGGGCTATTTTGAGCTTAAATCTTTCACCGGGAGTCAGCCAGGCTGCCTGCTGACTTTTTTTTATTTCAGTTTCGTTCATCTGCCAAACCCCAATTCATGAAAGATAGCCTCCTGAATTTAGACATATTATACAAAACTAGAGGAAATTTAACAACTAATAATCATTTTTTATTGGCGATAAAGGTATTAAAAAGCTTGTTAACAATACTGGTAATGAGGTTTTCAGGGAACCGACAAGTTTTTTAAGGTTTTAAGCTCTAAACTTTGCCGGAGCCTTTTATAAGATGAACCTGCTTATCTGAAAGCGGTGCTATGTTATTTCCAAGCAGTATGATTTTACAAGCCAATTCGAAGAAGACGGCCTTTTGAATTGTATCATTATAGTCTTTGCCGAATGTTACCAATCCATGGTTTTTCATAATTATCATATCACAGTTTATAGCCTGCTCTATGACTTCATTTGCCAGCTCATTTGAACCGGGCGGATAGAAATCAACCCAGCCGGGTGTACCTATATAGTACGGAACCTCAATTATAACATTGAAATCGATGTTTTTACTATTCGAACACGCTATTGCAGAGGCAAAAGGGCTTTGAAAATGCAGGACGACATTTACATCTTTTCTTTGATCCAAAATGCCCAGATGGAGGCTGCTTTCTACGGTAGGGGTCTTATTATTAACGCATTCTCTGGTTTTGATACTGCAAAGAGCTACCTGAGAAGCTTTTATATTTGCAAGCCAGGTCCTGCTTGCTGAAAGTGCGACAATATCATCATCAATCCTTGCGCTCATGTTGCCGCTGCTGCACTGCAGAAGTCCCATTTTAGAAGACTGCCTGCATGCCTGTACAAATTCTTCTATTTGCCGTTTGTATTTTCGCATAATTATCTTAATTTCAATATTTGTCCTGATTTTGAATAAATATACTCATATAACTGTATTTATCAATACAAAGGAAGCAAAAGCGCAAAAAAACGCCGGTTTTCACCGGCGTCAGCAGACAATTTTCAAGGGTACCTCAAAATTCATTTTAGCGGATAAGCTCACCTTTTGCCTAAGGTCTGCGTCAGGCAAAAGCAGCTTTATTTTCGATTTTAATTGCTCACGGATTCGCCTATAAGCCCCTCGGCTTCCTGGAGAGCATTTTTCGCTTTATTGGCGGCAGCAGGTACATTTTCCTCATCAGGTGAACCGGCCTTTTCGTGATAAGTGTCTACGGTATTTACTATCCGTTTTAGTTTTTCGCGTCCTTCTCCGGTAGCCTCAAGTCCGATAAATTCGACACCAATGAAGATTCGCCCGTCATTTACTGCCTCAGCTACGTGTTTTACCTCTCCTTCAACAATAATTGGCTGCTGATAACTCATTGGCGTAAACTGTATTCCGAGCACCTGACCTGCCTTGAATGAATCCTGCTTATCCTCAGGAAGTGATATTTGCATACCGCCTGCCCCGATATTTACAAGAGACCCCTGCCAGCAGTTCTCTGCGGGGGGTTTATCATCGCTATCGTACATATATCCCCTGTGCCAGAGATTGACAGCTACTTTCAAAGTATCAGGAACCAGGGCCCTGGAGTATGTTCTCCTTCTCATTTTCTCCATCCTGTCAGGCATTGCTATAACAATGCATCCAGCAGGATATTCCTCGTTTTGGGTATCCGTTCCAATAACAACGGTTTCAAATATGCACTTATTGTTATCGTCACTGAAGGAGATACCGACTGGTTGGTCTGACTGAAGATCCACGGGCGATGTAATCTGAGGATCGTTTATCTGCAAATGTATGGTCTTATTCGTAACTGGACCGAAAACGACTTTCGTCATCCGCCATTTTCCCCTTGAAAGGTAGCTTACAACTGCCTGACAACCATTCTGGCTGCATTTTTGGAGGACTGTCTTTAATGTCTCAGCTTTTAGTATTTCAGGCTGTTCCATGATTACATCTTCCTTTTACAAGAATCAGAGTATAATTTCAGTACCACGCTCAGTCTGTTTAATAAACCTGAACGTTGTATCCGGATTTTAAAATAATTGTCATTAAAGCCGTATATTTTAAGTTTACAGCTCATATAAAATATAAAAAATCAACCGGCCGGGGGGCAACCTTCCAGACGATTATTTTCCATTTTTTTTCAGGTTCCAATAATATAATCGGCACTTATGGTTAAAACCTTGAAAGACTTGGTTTGTTAAAATAAAAAAGAAATTTCCGTGATATATATTCAGCTATTTGGCGAAAATACAGGTTTGCAATTGCAAAATCCATATCAAGGGTATATATTGCCGAACTATGACTATCGAAAGTAAATATAAATCCTATCATTCACTGGCATTACTGTTAATACTTATAATCGGTCTGGGAGCTGGTCAGATTATTGTCACCAGCAGGTCAAAGATTAGCTTATCGGACCAGATTAAGTTAAAAGGTTATCCGGTTTCAGTATCTTTACCGGCCGGGTCAGGTTGGCAGACGATGGAAAACTGGAAATATGATTATAACAATGGTGACCGTTATCTGCTTGAAGCAAGGCTTATCGAAAGGGGCCGGGCAACTGCTGCGGTACGTTATACTTATGTTCTTGGCCCTAATGTAAAGGACCCGGAGGAATATTTCGGCAAAAAACTAAGCGCCTCAGCTGCACAGGTCCATGACCAGGGCACAATAATAAACGATGATTTTGAAATTATATGGGCCCAGATAAGCCGGCCTGTCAGCACCTCTGAAGATAACGTTGAAACCCAAATAACCCCGGCAGATACATTCATAGCCGTTATGCACTATGGCAATACGAAAATGATGGACATAGAGGCAGTTACCGCAGGTGACAGCGAATTAGCGGAGAAGCTTTTTGAGGCGGTCAGCAAATCGGTTACATTCAAGAGCTCAAAGATGCAGGAAAGGGGCAAAATTTTTGTTGATGGGTTAAATGCCGATGTGCTCCGTTTTCATCACGGCGGTGATACATTTGAGAATATTTTCGTTATAGAGGACAAAGCCGGTAACGAGCATGGATTTTCAGCTTCAGTTTTTTCAACGCCGACTGACCCGAACAATCAACCTCTGCTGGAAGCTAAAAGTTTTTATGTTCTAAAGCACCGTCTGCTTTCGGTAAGTATGAAAAGCTCATTTGAAACCAGTACCGGGCTGGATAGTTTTTTCTGGCAAAGTCAGTATCAGGCGGCCCGTAGAAACCGTTCATTTTCCAGGCTTGTCACTCTTGAGCCCGATGGTAAAATGACCGTTGCAGGGCTTAGCCGGAAATCTCAGCAGTCTTTATATACCTCTGAAAATGTGATAAGCGAAGTTTTGCTTGATGATGTATGCAGGCTGTTTCTCGGTTTCGGGGACAGCAAAAACGAAGCTGTTATCGAGATAATAACCTCAAACGGCGATATTATCCCCGCTGTTCTTTCGATACCGGATACGCCTTTTTCCAGGCGGTATGAAAATGCTGAATTTACCGTTCGAATTGTGCTTCTCGACTCTCAAAACAGGAGCATGGAGCTTTATTTTGACGATGAAAAAAATATTATCGGAAAGCTTGACAACACTTATTCGTTCGGTTCTTTATACTGGAAACCGAGCGATCGAGAAACAATCAGGGAAACATTCGGCGAGATTCCATTGCTGGACGGGGACAGCAGCGGGGAAAACAAGTCACAAAATAATGAGATATTAGAGAGGATCTGAAAATGGCTGATAAGGTTTACGACTGCATAATTACAGGAGCCGGCCCCGCTGGTCTTGGTGCTGCCTTGTATTCTGCCAGGGACCGTTACGATACGCTTATACTTGAAAAATTTTATCCCGGCGGACAGATCGCCACTACAGACCGTATAGAAAACTATCCGGGGTATTCAAAGATAGGCGGTCCTGATCTTATAGAGAAGATGCTTTCCCAGGCGACTGAGTTCGGTGCCGAGCTTAAAACCGGAGCAGAAGTAACCGGCCTTAAAAAACTTGACAACGGTAATATAGAAGTAACCTGCGATGATGAAGTTTATCAAAGCAGGGTGGTAATTTTGAGCCCGGGAAGCTCTTATCGCCACCTTGGCGTGCCCGGCGAAGAGGAGTTTAGAAACGCAGGTGCCGGCGTAAGTTATTGCGGTACCTGTGACGCAGCCTTTTTCAGGGACAAAAAGGTTGTCTCCGTAGGAGGAGGCAATACCGCCATTGAGGACACTTTGCACCTGGCGAAATTCGCCTCGGAGGTGATAATGGTTCACCGTCGGCAGGAATTTCGTGGTACGCAGGTGCTGGTTGAGGAGCTGATGAACAAGGTTAACCAGGAAAACTCCAATATCAAACTTAAGCTGGACACGGTTGTAACGGGTATCCAGGGTAATGACAAAGTCGAGCAGGTGGTCTGTCAAAACGTAAAGTCCGGCCAGACGGATAAAATCTCCTGTGACGGTATATTTATTTTTATTGGAATGGTTCCCAATACAGATTTCCTTAAAGGGTTTGTTGACCTTACCGACAGGGGGTTTATTAAATGCGATACCTCTTATTTGAGGACAAAAGTGCCGGGTGTTTTCGCAGCTGGTGACTGCAGAATCGCAGCGGCAATGCAGCTTGTAACCGCAGTAGCGGACGGCGTCAACTCCGCGATGTGGATGAAACAGTATCTCAGGGACAGCAGCTGGTGGCAAAAGGAAGAATCCGATGCACTTACACCAAGCGGATGGTAGGGCAGAACATGGCTGAAAATTTCGACATAACATTAGCTCTGGTATGGTTTTTTGTTTTTGTTATCAGTGTAAGCGCCCATGAAGGGGCACATGCCTTTGCGGCAATGAAGCTTGGAGACCTTACTGCCTATCATGGTGGACAGGTAACAGTTAATCCTGTTCCCCACATGAAAAGGGAACCGTTTGGGATGATAATCGTTCCGCTGATTTCATTTGTAATAGGCGGTTACATGGTCGGGTGGGCCTCAACTCCGTATGATCCCACCTGGGCACAGCGGTACCCGCGAAGGGAAGCGCTGATGGGCCTTGCGGGTCCTTCGGCAAACCTTTTATTAATACTGATATCGGCAATCTCAATCCACGTTGGAATTTTTGCCGGCTTATTCGTTCGGCCTGATTCCATCGGTTTCGACTCTGTGGTTTTAAGCGTAAACGAAACCGGCATATTTTACGGCTTATCAATTTTTTTAAGCATCCTTTTTACCCTTAACGTCATACTTTTGGTGTTTAATCTTATCCCGCTGCCCCCGCTTGACGGAATCAGCCTATTGCATTTTATCCTTCCGGAAGAACTTTTCACCCGCTACAGGAACGCGATGCTGAATCCCGGTATGCGAATTTTTGGGCTGATTATCGCATGGAACGTTTTCGATTTTATCTTTTCTCCGATTCACAGCTTGTCACTGTCGCTGCTGTATCCGGGAAGCTGGTATTCGTAAAGCCTTAACCTTTGATAAATGGGTAACTTATGGCAGGTTCATTCGGTACCTTAAATTATGCAATACTGTTTATCTACCTTAGCTTTATGCTATTGATAGGTGTCTTATTCGCTGGTAAACAGAAAACAACTGACGACTACTTTCTGGCCGGGCGAAAAATGCCCTGGTTAGTGGTCGGGATGAGCATGTTTGCTTCTTTGACCAGTGCCTCTACTTACCTCGGCGTACCGGCGGTAGCGTATAAAGAGAACATCGCTATTCTTTTCGGAGTTATGGTTAGCCCGTTGGCGGCACCTGTGTTGATCAGCTTTTTTTACCCTTTCTATCATCGGCTCGGAGTTACCACAAGCTATGAATACATTCACCATCGATTCGGAACTTCGGCCAGATATACCGTTGCCGGTCTTTTCCTGCTGGCAAGGATAGGCTGGCTGGGAGTTGTGATTTATGCACCTGCGATGGCCTTTTCTGTTGTAACAGGGGTCCAGCTTTGGCTTTGTATACTGTTGATGGGCCTTTTGGCTACGGTATACACTGCCCTTGGAGGACTTAGCGCTGTACTGTGGACCGATATGGTTCAGTTTATTATACTTGTCTTCGGTGCCGTCTGGGTTGTTGTTTCTCTTATTAAAGGAATGCCGGAAAATGCTGAACCGATACTCCAAACAGCTAAAAACGCAGGCAGGCTCAGCGTTTTCGACTTCGGTATAAACTTCGGCAAAATGACGGCTCTGGCGGCAATGATCAACTGGTTTTTAATATTTATCAGCGACTACGGCACCGACCAGATAACCGTTCAAAGGCTCCTTTCTTGCGGCAGCGTCAGGGGTACCTCAAAAGCAGTAATTTTCAATTCCATCAACGATGTAGTTATTAACGCAATGCTGCTTTTCATTGGCCTTGGGCTTTTGGCATGGTTCAGGGCATATCCGGAAAGGCTCCCACCAGGGACCGCTCCGGACAGGCTTATGCCGATATATATAATCCGTCATTTGCCCAACGGAATATCCGGACTGGTCATAACAGCTGTTTTCGCCGCGGCAATGAGCAGCATGGACTCGGGAATAAACTCCCTGGCTGCGGTTACCATAAATGATTTTGTAAACCCGTTAAAGAAAACACCTCTAAGTCAGACCGGCCAGGTTGCCCTTGCCAGAATACTTACCGCAGGATTCGGGCTATTCGCGACTGCGGCCGCTTTCTACGCTTCCACTCACGAGCACATCGTAGCTG
>CAZAYB010000101.1:0-10949 GCA_964489215.1 uncultured Pirellulales bacterium | reverse complement strand
CCTTTGACAGCTCCTTAAGTGCATAAGGCGGTATAAGTGTCGGCAGTCCCTCAATTTTGCTTTGTTTTCCCCCTGTGCTGGTTTTTTCGACATTTTCCATAGTGTACCCGTAGTCCTTCCGTAGTCTGCCCGTAGTTTACCTCATTTAGTTACGCTCGATTTTATTATCCACCCTATTATACCTATCACTGTGGTTCCGATAACGGTCAAGACACCAGTGACAGACCGTATCCATCTGCTGTTTCTGTCTATAAGTGTCTGGTGACACGGCACGCCGTTATCATAAAAGAGCCGCTCATTTAGTATTTTTTGCTCTTTTTTAATTTCGTTCAGAGATTTGATAATTTCGGCAAACTTCTCTTTACAGTGTTTTTCGTACTGACTGTCCATTTGTATAAATCCTTGTATTACATAGCTTTAAGTTTTTTGTTTGACTTATAATATAAAAAAATAGTAATATTTAGTTTATGGATATAATTAAAATAATATTCTTAATTGCTGTGAGTCTGCATGTATCGTGGTGTATTTTGATAGGTATAATTAAATTTTTTCAGCATTATAAAGTTCAGTATGTCTTAAAAAAAATAGGTTATTATGTTTTTGGGTTTATTGTTATTGTAACTTTAATTAGTCCGTCTTTTTTTGCTTTGTATTTTGCTTATTATTTTTATGGAATAACAAGCAGTATTAGATTATTGATAGTCGCCGGGCTTTGCAGTATCCAAATGGTTTTATATATGTTAATTCTTGATAAAAATTAGTCATACCTGCCCTCTTCTATTTTTTCTCTTCCCCTGCCGAACCACCAGTAGTATGGTTCCCCTACAACAGGTATTCTTCTGACTGATTCCGGACTTCGATCTTTTTCGTTAATAATATCTTGAATATCTCTTACAGGATCATCAATTATAGATGTAGGCGGTACTAAGTTTTCTATAAATGCCCTTGCCGGGCCTTTGTATTTTGTTTGACGCAAAAGATACTTGTTAGTAAAAATAAAACTTAAGAACTCGTCTAAGACATAATCTTCAACATCTTCCAAAGGCTTCCCTCTTAAAAAATCTCTTATAAGCTCTGCCGACGCTCCTGCTAAAGCAAGTGTAAACGCACCCCACACAAGTTTTTTAAGTGCTTCCGGGTATCCGCCTCTTTTTTTTGCGTTTCTAAGCTCTCTAAAACCCCACTGCAACTGCTTTAATCCAAACGTTCTTAATGTGTACAGCATTTTTCCCCAGTTGGCGTTTAGATAACCCTCCGGCATTTCCGTTTCTGCTATTGGCTGTATTTCGAGCAGTTCATTGTAAAGCTGTTTTTTTACTTCCGGTGTAACCTGTTTAGACTTGAACATAGCTATTACTTTCTCAGCATCTTTACCAAATACCCCAGTAAGCCTTTCCATAAATTCAAGCTGTTTTTGTGCCTTTCTGGAGTCTTTCGCCAGCTTATTATAAACCGTATTAACATAAATCTGCTTCATCGCTTTGTCAGTCCATGAAAATCCGCTAAGTCTTAATATTTGGGGCAAACTGCCAATATCGACATTGATATCATTTACCCCCAACTGCTCAAGTTTGACCGGTGAAAAACCTGCCATAAACTGGGCTGTCCCTTTAACCGTTCCTAAAGGCGACTGATACAACGCTCTCGAATAGTCTTTAATTTGCACCAGTGCTGAAAGCGGATTTCCTAATGTCGTCATATATATGCCGTTTTTAATAAGACTCACAGATTTTGACTGACGGCTTTTATTAAACAGCGATTTAAGCATTTTTGAAACCCGCTGCTCCTGTTGAGGGTCAATCTTACCGCTTCCTATCGCGTCTATCAGCCATGCCCCAATACTTTCATCGAGCGGTCTGTTTTCCATGTCGTTGTACTGCTTCGACAGTTCATCAACCCGCTGTTCAAGCTTTGCTATCCTGTCGGCGTTGCCTGCGCTTTGAGCTTTCGCCAGAGATGTCATGGCGTTGTGCCGCTTCTGCAGCAGTTTGCCAACTTCCCTGCTTTGTTTGCCGAAAAACTCCCGTTCGGCGATTTGCCTTTCCATCTCCGCCACATATCTATGAGCACTTTCCACAGGGTCAGCGTAATATCTCAGCATATCGGGTGTTACAGTCTCTATTTGCCGCTGTTTGGCGTAACCCGGCAAATACAGCATTATATTATCTGTGGTAAACCCTCTCATTAACGAGTTCAGCAGATAAACTTTTTCTTCCTGCGTAAGTTCTCTGCCTTTGCGTTTTGTCTGTTTTTTAACAGCTTCCTGGAATAAAGATCTTTGGCCCTGATCGAGTTGGCTGTAAAGGTGTTTAGTCAAACCTTCCGCATCTGATATCGTTCTCGGCCAGTAATCTTCTCGATACCCTACATCCATCCCCACCCTTCTGGCCCTTGCGTGTATATCGTCCAGTACCGCCCTTACCTGTTCCAGTGATTCGCTAAAACCTATATTGTCAGCCAGATACTTAACTGTGTCAGCGTCACTGTTAAGCAGTGCCGCCTTAAGTGCCTGTCTTGCGGGTTTGTTTTCAAGGGCCGGTTTGGCCTGTTGTTTGAAACTGTCCACAGGCTTAATGTGCTCAGCGGTATTAACTGATACGTCATAAGCAAAGTCCCTGACCCTGCGTTTCAGCTCGGGATTGATTTTCTCCAATCTGTACGATATCGGCGTAACCGCTTTATCTACAGCTGAAACTATATCTTTAACTGTACCAGAGGCGTTTTCTATCAGGCTTTTTTTAGCTCTTGCCGCTGCCGCCTGTCTATAAAAATCTTCCGGCTCCGGGGCGGTTAGTTGCTCGGCTTGTTGTTCGGACGGGGGTTCAACCGTTGCGTTTTCTGCAACAGTTGATTTTTGTTTTGCAACCCGATCCAACGCATCAATAAATTTATCAGCTTCCTGCCCGCTCATATCAACCATACTTTCTTTGCCGACTGTGTTTTTAGCTATTTCCTTGTATTGCTGATCATTTAGACCTGCCTCTTTTTTCAGTATATGGCCGCGGGCCTTCTGTTTTCGTGTTACTGGTTCTGTTTTTTGAGGGATGTTGTTTACTATATCTCTTAGTTTTCTGTCCTGAAAAACCCTCTCGCCTACATCAGCGGCAAGATTAACCCCACTCGCTGCCCCGCCGAGTATACCACCTACTGTCGCACCGCCGGCAAACTCCTTTAATCTTCTCTGCCAGAAATCTTCCGGCAAATCCCTGTCTGACACTGCCTTAGCGACGATATCTTCTGTAGTTCCCTGCAAAGATTCTTCTATGCCTTCCTGTGCTGCGTTTAGTGCCTGAGAAGCTGTAATTTTACCGCTTTTTTTAAGTACTCTTTTAAGTGCATTATCAACGGCAGTTTTTTTAATAGTCTTAGCTGCCTGCTTTCCTGTTTTTAATATTCCTTTAACTTGTAACTGTTCTATTGCACCATTAACTAATCCTACTACAAGCCCTCGCGCAGCTGCTTCCCTGTCGTTGACCCCTTCTTCTTTAGCTTGTCTATAAGCATTGCCGCCTTCCACAGAGGCAGCAAATCCAAATGAAGCTGCTGGCCCCCCTGTCGCCCCTGCCGCTACTGTACCTGCCATAAACGGCAATGTCTCGCCAATAGCATTAGCAACAAATCCCCTTACCCCGCCGTCTCTGCCTGGAGCTAATTCAGGGTCTGTCGCTTTACGTGCAAATTCTTCAGCCCTGTCAGCTCCTGCGGAATAAGGGTCAAATTTACTATAAGCAGTTGATAGCCCTGTCTCTACCCCGTAATAACCTCGTTTTAATGCCGTTCCCAGTTCCGGTAAAAAACCTCGATAGTCAGGTTGCTGAGGTTGAGTTTTTGCAGGTACAGGAGCATCTGTCTGTTGTATTGGTTCTGAAACTAATTCTGTACCTTCTCCTGTTATGAATCTGTTACGAAAAACTTCATAGGGTTTGTCACTGTAAAATTTATTATGCAGTTTACGTGCAAGTTTTTCGTTATCTATATCAGCGTATTGAGGATATTTTTCTTTAAACTGAATTATGTTCATAAACCAAGTCCCAACGGATCGTTAACTTTAGGTTTACTGTTTGCAGGTGCGGTATCTGACACGGGCACACTGCCATAGTTTCTTAACGATGCTATCTCAGGATCAAGCGGGTCCCACTGAACTTCATGTTTAGGAGCTATATTCTGTACGGCGTTATCAAATGCCGCGTCAAATCTGCGTTTATCAGCCGCCGACATATTATCATATCCAGCTTGCGCCCTTTCCTGTTTGTACGCCTTAATCAGGTTTTCTTTAGGGTAGTTTGCCTTGCCGACACCTTTTAACCTGCCTATTTTCGCGCTTTCCTTAACTCTCTCAGCGATATCTTCGGCCAGCATACTCCCTGTTCTGGCACTGGAAAAACTGGTCTGTTTTTGTGCGGCTGATTCTGGCGGTTCAAGGGTGAATCCCTGTGAAATAAGTTTTTCCATTTTTCTATTATATTCTTCCATACCGCCGGATACTTTCCGTACATGCTTTTTACCACTTTTGTCCCAAAACTCTATTTTTTCCGGCGATGCTTCTTTTGACTCTTTAGGCGGATCAAAGCTTCCGCCTGATTTAATTACTTTTTCTGCAAAAGAGTTTTCCGCTTCTATCGTATCAGGTATAGCCACAATCCGCTTATTACCATTTTTATCATAATAAGTTTTTGTCGTCTTTCCTTGCTTCCTCACCGGCCGATTAAACCCTGGCATAGCCGCCGGCCCGCCTTGCAGCTGCATCCATTCATCGGCAAACTCTGACCCAAATAATCCTTTAGCTTGTTCTGGCGTAATCGCACCTGACCCTACTAATCCCTGCAGTGTATTTAGTCCCCCGGCAAGTTCATCGAACGGGTTAGATTGTTCTGTTATCGGGTTTCTAAGCCTTTCAGTCTGTGCTTTGTAATAATCCACCCTTGCCCTCTCCAGCGGATTTAACAAACTCTGCTGTATCATTTGCTGGCCCTGTGATGTTTTCATGGCAGGTGGACTGCCCTGATATCCTCCTGCCGCCCAGTCTGCTAAAGTCTGCATATCATTTTTCTGTAACTTCTGTTGGTGCTGCTGTGCCACACCGGCAAGCAGATTATTTATAAAACCGGCCATTCCACCGGAACGGTTAGGCTGCTGTATCGTTATTGGATAAGGCATTGTTACCTCCTTTTAATTTTATTTTAGGGACAAGAGCCCCTGTTTTATCCTTATATTTTTTATATTCAGGGTAATGGTACATTAACACTGTCTCTTCGTCCATTATCCTGGACTCGTAAAACCCTAAAGCGATAAACATTAAACCTATAACAGGGTCAATAAGTCCGCTTCCCAGAATTATCAGCATTGCCCCGAGATATGACGGGTGACGAACATATTTATACATGCCGTGCGACTCTATTTTCGACGGTTTACTGAGCTTATTATAACTCCAGTTCTTGCCAAGTGTCTTTTTTGCGGCTATACGTATCATAAGACCCAAAGCCATTATAAATAAACCCGCCAATCTAAGCATTACAATCCCCCCAGAAAACCTAATGCCGCTGTACCTGCTGACATAAGCAAATCAGAACCAGCTTCACTGCCGGCAAATGACCCAAGTCCGGGCAGTAACTGGTCCATTGTACCCGACGCCTGCCCAGAAGCTACTACCTGGTTAGGCTGCTGGCTTGCTGCAATCGGCAGGAAATTAGTTAGCCACGGATTATTATAACCCTGTCCTTCAAGCCATTTTTGTTGGTTCGCTGTAATATTCTGCTGGTCGATATTTCTCTGTGCACTGCCGATATTAAATAACTGAGATGCCAGGTCACCGCCTCTACCTGCAATATTTAAGCCCTGTGAAGCAATCTGGCCGGGTAGACCAGCTAACATTCCAGCCTGATTAACAGCCTGCTGCTGTCGGCCCATAAAATCCTGCCTGTCCCTGTAAAGTAAATCGCCAAGCTGACCGGAAAGCTGAGTTGATAAGTCACGACCGGCCCTTGCAAGTGTTTTGTTCATTGCCCCTGAATCAGCGGCGTTAGCCCCTGCAAATCTTTCCATGATAGCCGGCATAATATCCTGCTCAAATGTCTGAACAGCAGGATTTACAAAACTTTGCTGATAAAGGTCCTGTACTGCTGAAGGGTCATAATCGCCTGTGAAATTTTCCAGTGCCCCGCCTGCCTGACCGAGGAAGTCAGTCGCCATTGACGGGTCAAAATAACTTAGCACAGACCCGCCCTGCTGGAGTGCTGATTCAGCTACAGGGTTAATGCCGCCTGCGACATCAAATCCCATCTGCTGTAACGGACTGATATCTGCTACCCTCTGACCTTGATACGGCGTAATTCCCTGCCCTATCTGCGGCCTCAGGAACCCACTTAGCTTTTTCATTAACGGTCTGTACCCGGTCCCGGCGTAAGGGTCAACAACCTCAACATCACTGCCGCCGCCGCCAAAGAATCTACGGCTGGGGTTATTGATATCAACTTGAAATTTATTTATCCGTACTATTTTTGGTGTTGTAAACAGATTCATAATCTAACTCCATAACTGTTTTAATTTCTCTTGCCCCTGCTCTTGAATAAGCCTTGGGGTGAGTCGTCTCGAATATTATTTTCTTTTCCACTTCATCACCGAGCTCAAGTTCCATTAAGAACTTAGCCGCTTTCTTAATTATCTCCTGCCTGGTACTTTGATATTCTTTATCGATTGCCAGTGCATAAACAAATATATTGGCCATTATAGCATCAATCCTTGACCATAAAAGCCCTTTAATCCTTCCTGCCGGATTTACTGCCGCAAATATCATTGTCAGCGGGTTGCTTGTTATTACAGGTCCCAGCTTATATATCCTTTCTATTTGCTTTTCTGAAAATCCTGTATCCTTAAAATACTCTGAAGGTATAAGCCGCATATCACTTAACCTTATAAAGTTCAGTTCTTCAGTCATTTGATTTTTACTCCGGTATTAACAAGTTTATTAAATCGTTTTTCGTTTTGCGAGGCTCCGTCTGTTCGGTACTGTTTATAGCTGCACACTCTCATTTTATCGAGCAGTCTGTAAACTCTGCCGTAACTGGACCCGATGGAATTTCCTTTATCAGCTGCTACCCCTAAAATTCCATCAGCTCCGGCACATTTCAGACCGTTTTTATAATAAACATCCTGGAACCAGAAGTTCTTCAGTTCAATATCCTCTGTAATCGATATATCCTTTGCATATTTTTTCAGTAACTTAGGAGTATAATAAGGATAAGGCGGAATAGACAGTCTCTCAGAGCTGGCGAATCCGTCATTAAAACCGCTTTTTTGGTTATTCATAAAAAAATCAGTTACAGAACCTTTGTACAGACTTAACAGACAATATAAAGCATCCCATCCCATCCGCATAGTCCATTCCAGAAAGTACGGTATACCGTCTTCAGGCACTATACAGTTCACATCCACCGGCCCGGTATAATCTTTCAGATTTTTTACCGCTCTATTTAACTGTTCTGTGAGCAATCCCTGATTTTTCCTGACCCATACAGTATTACTTTGACTGCCGATAGACGGCCCGAGATTACTGTTCATCAGCCTTTTGCTTTCAAATGTATGATTCATAACAGTTATATTACCCTTATAAACCCATACTTCCGTACTTATCTCAGTACCGTTAATTTTTTCCTGTAACATAAATTCAGGGCTATCGCTTAACCTGTCCTTATATTCGTTTTGCAGTTTAGTTATAAGCTCACCTTCGAACTTTTCAACATAAGTCATATCAAGGTCATCATTATTCAATGGTTTTATTACCCACAGTTTATCTAAGTTTTTGGCAAGAAAATCTACAGCTTTTTGTATATCAGTGAACTTTTCACTGTACGGAACTGCAATACCTGCCCTGCGGGCAAACTCGACACCCTTATCACGGTCAAGCTCCAGTGATTCCGTATATTCTGAGGCTCCGATAACCTTTGTATAACTGCTTAATTTATCAGCCACCGGCCCGAAAACCGAAGGTGATTTAGCACTTATCCCGAAACTTTTGAGCATTGCCTTATCATCCGGCGTACCCTCATTAGGTCTGACAATATCAAATATAACACAGTCGGCGTCTTTGGCTTTTTTACGAAGCTCATTTATCTTTATTCTGTTATCAAATATCCCTTCATAATTCTTGCGGTAAAGCGGGTTATGCACATAAACCGAAACATCACGGCCCTGTGACTTCATTCGCCACGCTATCGGCAAGCTCTCACCTGATGAAGATATAAAAATAATTTCACTCATAATTTATTTCGGTATAACCTTAACCCTTAATGTCCCGCTGCCCAGATCGACCGCACTGCCGGTATTATTGGCAAGTACAACACTGACCGTATCGGCCGCCGTTACCTGAGCGTTAAGGACTAAATCTGTCACATCAAGCGAAAATGACGCTATAACATAATCACCGAGCTCAGCGCCTGTAACAGTCAAAGTCGTTGATATATCGCCGCCGTCTGCAACACTGCCCGGATCCCATGTTTTAGAATTTTCGTATCCCAGCAGGTGATTTATTCTTTTAGCAACTTCTCTATAAATTTTATCCTGCACCCATTGAACAAAGATACTTGCCCACGCCTGCACAGGTTCGGGCATCTGTCCTTCTTTCCTCCCTGCCCTGAACTGTTCTGTCTGATTAAGTTTTTCCATGTCTCAGTTAAGTTTTTCTGTATTTCAGTTAAGTTTTTCTGTATTAAACTAATCCGCCGTCAACCGGCCTAAAGTACGGTACTATCGCGTGAATAACCGGCCTGTTACCTGTAGCGTTATTAGTTATCTCTATCCGGTGAAAATCAGCGATACAGTTGGCGTGGACCCGTTTCCATACCTTACCTCTCGATGTCCCTGTATCGGCACAGCTTACAGTTACTGTCCGGTAACTGGATGATTCAGAGTCAGCGTAAAGCTGTACATCAAATGAAGCAATACTGTTCTTGTCTACCAGAAAGTCAATATAACCCATTTCCGCCTTCAGCCCGTCTTTACTGTACGGGTTCCATCGGCCTGAAATAACTTCCATCTCAATATTCTGACCAGCGCCCAGCGTCGGGTCATAATCAGAATCACTGTCATTTACCTGATAGATATAACCGCTTCTGTCACCCATCAAAGTAGTTGGATACCCGCCCTGCAAACTCCTGTCGTCCCATGTAATAGCAAGTTCGTCCCATGAAGTCGTAGGGTAATCATCCCACGTAACCGAATCGTCCAGTGAAGAATACCCGAAACAGTGCGGGTTATTGTAAAAATTATACACACTAAACGAATTTGTAACATAGTTCATAACCAGAACATTATCAGGCTTGCTCTGGCCCTGTGACGGGAAAGAAATCCACATCTGTGATTCCTCCTCGAGCACCAGCCCGAAACAGTATTCGATAGCATCCGGATTCCACGTCAGCATATAATCGGGTATCCGGTCATCTATCCCGTAGACCTCCCTGCCGTCAGTTGCTACAATTCTGGTCGGCCCTATACATATCTGTTCATCGGAAAAAGTCGTCAGTGAAAAACTGGCGTAACAGCCCTCTGTATCTGCTATTTTTTCCCATCGAAATGGCAATGTAACATCGCCGGTATATATCAGCTTCCATATACTTCTTTCGAACCATACAACTAAATCTTCGCCCATAAAATCAGCCGATATAATCCAGTCTTCTGTCGGCGCATCTACGTAGTTATCTGCCGGCCATACTTCCGGGTCATTTATATCGCACCATCTGGCCCGCTGGTTATGTGCCGTTCCGCTTTCATTGGTCCTAAGCAGGATCAGCCTCGATTTATAAACAAATGTCATCAGGCACGAACTTATATCGTTATCCGGCCCGCCCTCAGTGTCAAGGTCAACATAAAGTTTCGCAAGGTCAGTGCCGTTGTATTTCTGTATAGGGTCTTTATTGTTAGTTATATAACTGATACCTTTCCACGTCTCCATCCAGAAATAATCACTGTCGGTACAGGTAAATTCTTCATCGGAAGCCGCCGCCGTGGAATCACCTATAATTTTAACTGTTGAATCACCGGCGATAGTTGCGTGGTCTGTTGTACCGTCGTTACCGATATTTTCGCTTTCAAATGTCCCCGTCTGGTCTCTCAGGTGTAAAGTACCTGCCGCGTCGCCCCCCGCCCATGTGCCTGAGGTCACAGTAACCTTCCATACAACCGCCGTCGCACTGCCTGTCAGTCCTGTTATAGTATCCCCCGCCTCTATTTCAGTTGTCCCGCCGTCAGTAAAAGCCAACGTCCTATACTGCAGCTGTTCCGATGCCTGAAACGTACCTGAAACAGTGGTATTTTTAAATACTATCGTACCGCTGGCGTCACCGTCGCCGAAATCACCGTTATCGGTAAACAGGCTCTTAACCGTCCCGTACGCCCCGCTTGTTGCACCCTCGATAACATCGTCAGTTGCCGGCGTGGTATCCTGACTTGTTCCATGATCGAAGTGAATCTTGTTTCTGGTCAGGTCATACATTGTCCCGGAGCTGTATTTATTGACTCTTTTGGTGTCCATAATCAGCAGTTCTTCTGTTCCGCTGGTTGTATAATGGTTCCATATCCCCATCACAGCGTTACCGGGGTTACTGTTAGTCCCGGCAGCTGTATCGGTATGCTTGAACTGGGCAAACTGGGTATACCCCCTGCGTTTCTCAAGGTAACCGTACTCAAGATGGGCGTTTTTGACCGTCTCAAAAGCGTCCTGCGGTATAAGCCACGGTTCCATACCGATCATCTTGCCGGTTTTCATATCGGCTATAAGGTAAGGTTTAAACTGTTTTTGCTGTGTGGGCATTAGTGCTTAGTATCCTATGGCTAACCAGTAATATTGATAAGAAGCATTAGTTTTCGCTCTGAAACCTGACGTTGAAACATCATATACTTTTGTTTGCCAATTTCCTGCAGCTCCACTTGCGTTACATGTAGCATTTACAGATATT
>CAZAYB010000100.1:0-10956 GCA_964489215.1 uncultured Pirellulales bacterium | reverse complement strand
TACAGGATAACTGGCAGATAAAGGGCACTACTTATCATTCAAAAGCTGCCGGTTATCAGGCGCATCCTGCCAAACTGCCGCTCAGATTGCAGGATCACCATAATCCAATGCGTTTCAGGAATATATGGATCAGGCCCCTGGATTGATTCGGCCTGAAAACGTTAAAGTTTTCAAACGAGCATCAGCGCAAATTCAACTGTTCTTGTAAATTGTGGTTTGTTATTTATCTTTCAGATAAAGCTCTCTGGCTGCTTTCCACCTTTGCTTGTCAAGGCCTATTCCATTTATAAGTCTTTCAGGAAGCCATTTTTCAACGATCTGGCCCGTGAAATCATTTGCTGTAAGAAAGTGTGCGACAAAGATAACACCTCCGATACGTGAAAAGCCTGTATTTAATATAGGGCTATGGTGCCTTAGTACCCCTTCCTGCAAAAGCCCTGTAAAATTCCATTTTTCACAGATTCTTTTGCCGACCTGGCAATGGTCCATTTTGAAAGCCTCCCTTTCGTCGTCAAGAATACTTTTCATTTCTCTCCATGAGGTGCCCATCAGCGGCATTGACTCTTTTTCACTGGCAAGGAGAATAATCAGTCTTCCGATATCGTGTATCAGTCCTGCTACAGTATAAGAGGCGATTTCGTCATTTTTCAAACCTGCGACCTTTGACATTGCCGAACAAGCTTTAGAAATGGTGTTCGAGTGATCAAAGTAATCGTAAATCCTGTCCATATGGCTGTAATGTTCCTTGATAGTGTCCTGGGCAAATGCGACTCCGATCATCATTACAATCGGTTCGGAACCGATACATTTAACGGCCTCTTCGATCGTGTCGATTTTTTTATCTTGCGGAGAATAGCATTGGTGTGAGTTTGCAAGGTGTAATAATTCTGTACAAATGGCAGGATCATTTTTTATAAGCGAGATAAGTTTTGGATTATTATTTTTCCAGCCTGCATTCAAAAGAGCATCAACATGTTCCGGCATTGGAGGGATTCGGTTTACCAGGTCTGCTACTTTTGCTTCAATTTCATTATTCTGTTCTGTCATAAGTTACTTTCTTTTTTCAGGCCTCAGACTCTACTTTTGTTTGTACCGGTTCGGTATCGCTGAAACTTATATTTACATTATTTGCCCCAAGCCCGGTCGCAATCGCTGTAAGAGTTTGTTCGGCGCTGGTCTGGACCTCTGCTTTCATGTTATTGACAAATTTTTTAGCTACTTCCGAGGCCTGTGTTTTTGCTTCTTCTTTTAAGTTGTTTTTGTCTTCTTCGTTAAAGCCCGGCCCAAATGCCCTGTTCAACAGGTCCGGCAATAGCCAGGGAAGCAATTTTGCACCGCTTTCATCATAAAAATGTATATCCCTGATGTGGACATTATAGAGGCAGGGGGGCATTTTCAATGAGTATTCATTAAGGTCGGTTTGTTCAATTTCAAAATCATTGCTTTGCAAATCGTATCTGAAATCCAGTTCAAATTCGAAAATCAAAGCCATTTTGCTGGATGAAGCTAACCACCTCATATATTTTTTACCCCATTGTCCGAACCAGTGATCATCGGCTGTTACTATTTCTTTTGTTAATACTTTGAACACCACAAGTTCGCCAACACTTCTGATTTGTTCTATAGAGGAATGGACAGTTATATCGGGTTTTGCTTTTTTCCTTTTTAGCCAGAAGAAAATTGCTAAAGTTAACCCAATGGCAGCTATAAAACCCAAAGCTGCGGCCAGGAAATGATCTAACATAATTTCACCTATTTAATTTTACGGGGTTTGCAGAGGTTCTTAGCGTAGTGAGCGGCTCTGCCGCATTGTCTGCAGACATATTTTGGGTCTTTTAAAAGAGAGTCGTAGTCCTTTTGTTTTCGACCATGAAAGCCCATGTTCGAAAGATAGCAAAGATGCTTGTTATGACCTGAATGAGGTAGTTTTTTGAAATCCATATTTTACTCCTGGGGTTCAATGTTATTTTTACCTGTAATTATATTGAGCTGCTCCTGAAGTTTCAGCTTGTGTTTTATTTCCTCCTGCGACAGTGCATATAATGTTTCTTTAGGCTCTCCTTCTGGCGCGAGGGTTGCCATTTCAGCGTAAAGTCTGAAATCGGCTTCTTCTTTGTCTATCGCTAATTCGAGTATGTCATTGAGCTGCATATTATCAAGGTGGTCAATGTCTACCATATTTTGCTTAATTTGTGATTTTGATTTATCAGCTTCTAAAACTACAATGTTTCCATTTTTCATTACCTCAAGCTCCAGTGCGGACTTGTGTTTAAGTTCTTCTTGTGCAAGGGATTTGCAGATATCAGAAATACCAGGGTCCTGGAACTTTTGAGCAAGTGTGGAATAAAAGATAAAATCAGAATATTCTTTTTCAATCGCAAATTCCATTATATCGTCATTTACAGGTTTTTTTTCCATACCAGCTACCCCAGAAACAGGCAAAACCCCCATGGGTACTTTCAGTAAGTTTTTACTAATACACTATCTTGCGAACAATTATACCAAAACAGAGGAAGGTGTTCCAGTTTTATTTTTTTTAGTTTGAAAACCCCTTGTTTTGTTGGTTTATTAGTAATTTTATGTCCTGAAGATTGATTTTATCCAGCGAATCTATTACAAGATCTGCTTCTTTGAGTTTATCTGCTGAGACTGAATTTGTTACCGCGATACAGGCAGTTTTTGCGTTTTTTGCAGCCTTTACGCCATCTGGGGCATCTTCAATTACGGCGCATTTATCGGCGGGAATGTCCAGTGCCTGAATTGCTTTGAGGAAAACTTCAGGATCAGGTTTTTTTTGTGAAATCTGATCTCCCGTAATCATCTCGTCAATACCGCTTTCAGGGGCATTCACTGAATCAAGAATAGCTTTTACCAGCTCCATATCCGCTGAGCTTGCAATTGCGAGCTTGAAATTATCATCGTTAACAGCTGCCTGCATAAGTTCAATGACGCCGGGGAAAGAGGTTAGCCCCTGAGTCCTGACAAGGTCTATTATTGCTTTTTCTCTTTTCACCACAGCCTTGTCAAGCTGCTGATCAGAAAGTTCGAGATTGTGAGAAACGGCACCTGCGCGTATATACTCTTTTGCACCTCTTCCAAGCCCTGCCTCAAAATCCCCTGCCTGCATTTTTTCTATTCCAAACATTTTTTGCATGACCTGTGCTGTAGCTCTTGCATTAATCGGTTCTGTATTGCCAATTACCCCGTCGACATCAAAAATCAAGCCGAAGCAGTTACTCATTTTTCTAAAAACTCCATTACTGTGCCTGAAAATAATAGTTATTTCATACCTTTAAATATATTCTATTTAAAAATGTCATAAATATCAAATGATTTTGGCAAGCTTATCATTTTCAAACACAGTTTTTTTTGCAAAAGAGGGATAAAATCTTTTATAATGACGATATATAATTAAGCGGCAGACGGTTTATGCAGCAGGTAGTTTTTGTCTTTTTAGAGTTGTTTTTACTCTTATTCAGCAATATTTCTTGATATTTATAAATTTAGAGGCGTTTTGATTGGAAATAAATTCAGAAAACAAGTCGGGACTGGTGAAAAAGGCTCTTGATGATAAAGATTCATTTGTATATCTCTTTGAACTTTATTATTCGGAGATTTTTGCTTTTTGCGCCAAGAGAGTATTTAACCGTGTTGCTGCTGAGCAGGTATGTTCAGATGTTTTTTTACGAATGACAGGTCAATTGTCAAGACTGGGGGAGAATTTGCGTCAAGTCAGGCATTGGCTTTATCGGACCGCCTGTGCACATTGCAGCAGTACCATCAAAAACATGCCTGTAAATTCTGGTGTAAATGATTTAACTGTAACGACGCCTTTAAATGTTGATCTTTCCAATGCTCAAAAGTTGTCAATTTTAAAAAATGACGTTCTTGCTTTAACTGCCGATCAGCAGAATGTGTTTTCTTTAAGGTTTTTTGCTGGTATGGAGCCTGACGAAATAGGACAGGTTCTTAACATGAAATATTCTGATGTTCGCGAAAGCTTGAAAGATATTACTGTTATTTTTACCGATTCCAGGACAGAACCGCAAAGTGAAGATGCTTTTTCGCAGATACAGACCAGTGGAAATGAAAAGCAGATAAGAAAATTTGTCAACAGTATAGATTTTGATGACCAGGTTAATCCTCAGCATCACGATTTTTTGCTTTCAGATATTGTAAGGCAGTGGAGGAAACAAAAAGAGGCTGTTTCAGGCAAAGGCCCGACAAATAAAAATATGTTGATTATTGCAGGTTTATTGCTGGGGGTTGTTATTTTTGGGTTGGCGGGAATTTCGATTTATTACAGCGGCCGAGCAGAAAAGGCGGAAAAAATCATTGTTGAAGACACCCCAAAAGCTGAACAATCAGAGGATCAGGAGCAGCAGGCTAAACGTATTATAAATGAATTTCAGCTTTTATGGGAGATGGCAAAGCAGGGCAACTATGAATCCATGTCTCCTTATTTGAATTCAGATCAGCAGATAATACGTGATACAACTGCTACTTTTCTCGCCAATACCAACGATCCGCAGGCTTTGGATGTGCTTGTTGAGCATCTGAAAAACAGAGGTATAATCGACAAGGATGACATCGTTTATAAATCTGCAATGAAGCTTCGTAAGAGTATTTTGAGTGATAGAGAACAAGCAAATGATAATAAGGCAGCTGCTGGCAGTGAGTTTTATTCGGGTAAGGTTGAGGATTTCGATTTTAATCCTCTTTCGGAGGTAAAGGTTCAAGGCTATCTGCTGGATATTGATGACAGGAGGATGTATCGAAAGATTTTAAGAGGAGGTTACAATTCAGAGGGAGTGGTTTTTACCGATGAACAGGGCAGTTTTGAAATCACTGGTTTACCTGAGTTTGATCCACTGACCTATAAACGGCTGCTTGTTTTCACTTTGCCAGGTTATGCCTCTTATTCTCTGGCAGTTGAACCTGATTCTAAAGAACGGATAGAGGTTGTGCTAGACCGGGGTGCTGCTGTGGGGGGAATTGTAGAAAATGAGCAGGGTGTTGGTGTAGAATCCGCAACGGTAATGGTAAGCTCAGCTGATGAGCAGAATTTTGAGGAAATGATTTATTTAAGTGATTTGACCGACAGCACAGGCCGTTTTCTTATAGAAGGACTCACAAGCGGCACATCATACGATATCACGGTTTTAGCTGAAGGATTGGCTCGTTATTCCAGTAGAGATAATGAATTTGAGAGTCCGGTTTCTGCTGGCTCTGAAGATGTCAGAATAGCCCTTAAAGCTGGGTCGGTTATAAGAGGGCATTTGCTCTTGCCGGACAGAACAAGGTTTCAAAAGGAGAACATTTATGTAGCTGTTACAGGCAGCAGGGGGACATTTTTGGGGGTTACGGACAAAACAGGTTTTTATGAAATTGAAAATATTCCTGCTTCGAGATATCGGTTGATAGTCAATCCTGAGGACCTTGGCGATGATTTAAGAAGTGAACCTGTTCTTGTGCGGGTTGAGCCTGAAGCGGTAATAGAGGCGGACATACTGCTTGAGGCAGCATCAAGCCTTCTTGTTGAGATTGTAGATGTCCAGACAGGAGAAAGCCTTTCCAATTATCCTGTAAGCCTGATGGGAAAGGAAGTGGAGCTTTCAAAAAAGACAAGAACAGATAGTCAGGGGCTTGCAAACTTTGATATAAGTCCCGGTGCTTATTCGATAATAGTACCGACTTATTCACAGCAGGGGCTGGAACAATATGTTAAGGAGGTTATAATCAACGACCTTTCTAAAGATTTGGAAATTACTGTTGAAATTAATCCTGTAGGCGATGTTGAGATTCAGGCTGTCAATATAAATGAAGGTCCTGTAAGGTGTACCGCTACGATGGATAATGGTTTGACTTTGAATTCCGATGACAATGGGATTGTAACTGTTCCCCTTCCCGGTCCCGGTGAGGGTGCAATCTTTTCAGCTTTAATTATTTCAGAAGGGCTTGATAATGCTGAACTTACTGTTCTCGACAGTGATCAGCTTGTTGGAAATGATGATATGATGCGGATAGGGTTAAGGCCTGTTACCGAAGTTTTAGTACGTGTTGCCATGCCAGACCTAACGCCTGCACTTGAGCCTCAGTTTGCATTTGTAAAAGAGTATAAGGGTAAGGGATTTGTTTTGAATCTAAGGGTAAGTCCGGTTGAGATAAATTCTGATCAGCCGGGTTATTACAGTATTTACCCTGTCCCTGTTGACAGTGACATTATTTTAAGGTGCAGATCTTCAAATTATTTTGCGAATATAAGCCTTTCAGAAATAACAGCTCAAAATGTGCTCGATCTGGGACAGGTTATATTAACAAGGCCGTGATGGATTGAAAAACGTATGTTGATGTTTGGGATGAATAAAAAAAACCGGACGGCAAAATACCTTCCGGTTTAAGGTTGGAGAAAAAACAAGCGAACTTAGAGCTTATATTATCGTTTGGTTATTATATTATTCCTTACATCCTGCTTTCGGCTCAAAGGCAGTTATTAGAGCTTTTCTTAATTTTTTGCAAGCCTCTGCCTTCGTTCATCAAGCTTTTCCTTTGCCGTTTCTGCAGCCTTTGCAGCCTGGTGCTGTACAACATCTGCTATCTTATGCATTGCTGAGCTCGCAGCCTGAGCAACTTTGCCTGAAACGCTTTCTTTAGCTGAACCAAAAGCAATTTGTGAATCTTTGGGCGGAACGAAAAAATATACGCAGGTCAGAAAACCGGCAGTATAGACCAATAGTAACAGCAATAATTTACTTCTCCAACCGTTCATGTTTTTCCCCTCTGGAAAACATCAATTATAATAAAGTTCTCTCCTTGAGCTGAGATAAATAAAAACAAAAAGTTTTTTATTACCTCGCTCATTTATTATTTAAGAAATAATTTGCTGTTGGTCAAGTGAGTATGTGGTTTTTTTTGTAATTTATTTAAAAAAGTTATCGGGCCATCAAAAAATGATATAATTTCCGTCCGATAAAATAATTACTGATAAGCCTGTTATATTACAAGGGTGATTTTCAGGTTTGCTAAGTGGTGTTTTATAGGACGTTTAAAATATGGTTGCTTTTTCAAAGATTTTCTATATCGTTTAGATTAACAGTTTAACAGGAAATGGTTATATGTATGATAAATTAGGCAAAACGCTTTTTACTGAGGCCCAGATATCCAGCCTTATCGATAACATGGCAGGGATGATTGCCCGTTCTTATAAGGACAGACAAAAAATTGTCTTATTGGCTGTTCTTGATGGCGGTATGTACTTGGCTAAGAAGCTGCTCGAAACTGAAAAGTTGGACAGTGAAAGATTTTCTTTGAAATCCATACGAGCTCAAAGTTATTATGATAAAACTTTCAGCAGCGGAGAAGTAAAGCTTGAACGCGGAAACCTGGTAAGAACTGTAAAAGGCAGCTCTGTCCTTATAGTAGATGATATTTATGATACTGGAAGGACTTTAAGTAAAGTTAAAGAAGCTGTTGTTTCAGCAGGTGCAAAAGGTGTTAGTGCCGCTGTTTTGCTGGAACGCCAGGGTGCGCACGAGATTTCATTTAATGTTGAATTCGTCGCGGCAAAGCTGAAGGATCAAAGGTTTGTTGTAGGATGCGGTCTTGACTATAAAGGAGAATTTCGGGACTTGCCTTATATCGCTGTTCTGAAACAAGAGGAATCGACTGTAAAGGAGACTGGTTAATGGATAATAAAAAAGTCATGGTGGCAGGGCATATTTGTGTTGATATCACTCCTTTGTTCGGTGAAAATCTGCAGGGAAGTTTCGATCAGATACTCAGCCCCGGCAAACTTGTCAATACCGAAGGTTTGGCAATGTCAACCGGAGGAGTTGTTTCAAATACTGGCCTTTCTATGTCAAAACTTGGCATTGATGTTCTTATGAATGGTAAAGTAGGAAATGACCATCTTGGCAGAATAATGAAGGATATACTTGGGCCTGAAAAAGCAATCGCATTTAGCACTGTAGCAGGGCAGCAAACAAGCTATAGCGTTGTTCTTGCTTTACCTGGAATTGACAGGGTCTTTCTGCATTTTCCGGGAACAAATGACACTTTTACCGCTGACGATATTGATTATGAAGCGGTTAAGGATTGCAGTTTATTTCATTTTGGGTACCCCCCGTTGATGAAGAAAATGTATGAGAATCAAGGGGCTGAGTTGGCGGAAATGTTCAAAAGAGTCAAAGAGCTTGGGGTTGTTACAAGTTTGGATATGACTTTGCCGGACCCTTCAAGCGAGTCAGGTAAGGTTGACTGGCAAATAATTTTGAAGAAAACGCTCTGTAATGTTGATGTTTTCACTCCCAGCGTTGAAGAGATTAGTTATATGCTGGACGGAAAATTGTTCCAGCAGCGCAAAAAAGAAGCTGGGGGCGATGACCCGGTTCTTTTCTATCTTCCTGAAGACTATACTGGTTTAACGGAAACTATATTTGAATATGGATGTTTGATTACAGTTATAAAAAGCGGTATAAATGGATTGTATCTAAGGACTGCTGACAAGAATAAATTATCTAAAGGAGCAATTTCAGATATAATCAACACTGACCAGTGGTCTGGCAGATGTTTGTGGGCACCTTCCTTTAAGGCAGAAAAGTTTGGAAGTGCCACAGGTGCAGGGGATTCAACAATAGCAGGTTTTCTGACAAGCATTGTAAAGGGGTTCGGTCCTGCTGAGGCTCTTAATATTGCAAATACAGTCGGTTGGGAGAATGTCAGGTGTGTTGATGCTTTAAGCGGAGTAGAGGACTGGGAAGCGACCTTGGATTATATGGAAGATAAAAACAGGCCGAGAAACGAGCTTGAACTTGAGAAATATAAATGGAAATGGTCTGATGAACTTGAGGTTTATGTCAGCCCGAAGGATAATTCGTAGGAGTTTTGCAATGAAAAAAAGAAATAAGATTACGATAGTCGGAGCAGGTAATGTTGGAGAAACAGCGGCCCATATAGCTGCAGGTACAGGGATTGGTGATATAATACTTTTAGATATAATCGAAAATCTTGCAGAAGGAAAAGCTCTTGATATAGCTCAATCCGGAGGTGTATACGGTTTCAGCGGAAATGTCATCGGCTCAACCGACTGGACATTGGCAAAGGACAGCGATGTGGTGATAATTACCAGCGGTATGCCGCGAAGGCCGGGCATGAGCAGGGACGAGCTTTTAGCAAAGAATACCGAGATAGTAAAAGATGTTTCTGAGAACATAAAAATGCACTGTCCAGATGCGTTTGTTATTGTTGTCTGCAATCCTCTTGATGCTATGGTATATGCAGCTTCTGAGGTAACAGGTTTTGATAAAAAAAAGGTTATGGGTATGGCTGGGGCTCTCGATAGTGCGCGTTTTGCACAATTAATCAGCAGAGAGCTTAATGTCAATATTGAGCAGGTCAGGGGGGTGCTCATGGGAGGCCATGGCGATGATATGGTGCCTTTGCCCAGGTTTACATGCGTAAACGGTATACCCGTTACTGAGCTTATAGAAAAGGATGTTCTTGATAAACTGATCGAAAAAACACGAAAGGGCGGAGGTCATATAGTTAAACTGCTTGGTTACAGTGCTTATTATGCCCCCGCTTCTGGAGCAGTTAAGATGGCAGAGGCGATAGTTAAGGACAAAAAAGAAGTTTTCAGCTGCGCGGTTTGGGCGGACAAGCAGTACGCAATTGGAGGCAGTTTTGTAGGTTTGCCCGCGATTATTGGTGCAGATGGTGTCGAAAAGGTTATTGAGTTAGAGCTTCTCGAAAATGAAAAGGCTCAACTTAAAGAGTCTGTCGACCATGTAAAAGAGCTTGTCGAGGCGGTAAAGAAGCTGTTATAAATATCCTGTAATTGCCCAAGCAATGTCAGGATAATCTTGACTTACGAATCTGCTTATTGAACAATCTTAGCTGAACATCAATAGCACCGAGCGACCAGTCTATATAGTGAAGTTTGTGTACTGGTTTATGAAGCCCCTCGTTCACAAGCCCGTCGTTTATAGTTTGTAAAAATTCTGAAATCGTCTGTTGCGGTATTTCGGTTGGGTGCATGGCCCAGTCCTTTAACTTTTCGTAACTGTTTTTCAGTCCTTTGTCCTTTTTGAGCTGGGTAACCGTTAAATAATCAGCAGGATTATATGCAATCTGCAGTCCTTTAAGAGCCATTATCAGAGCTTCATAATTAGCACGCTTATCGAGTCTGATAAACTTATATTGCTGTGTGTACTTAACAGTATTCCTTAAAGGTTTTTCCTGTATTCCGTCACCGAGAAGATGTGACTTCCTTTTGCTTGTTCTGGCAAATACAAATTCTTCCCCGAATCTGTCCTGTCTTATTTCATCATGTGTCATTCTCGATATCCACATTTCACCTTTTGATGATGTTACAGGTCCGCCTCCAAGGGCCAGCAAACATTTGACATAACCAATTGGCAGTATTTTTTGTTTGCCGTATTGCCCTTTTCTTAACTGAAAAGTCAGATGCAGGCTATGAGGGGATATTGGATAAAATTCGATTATATTGTGTATGATCTGGTTCATTATCCAGGGGTCTGATGTTGCCGGTTTTGAAAGTTCACCTCTTATGTTAAGTCTGCCCGGGGCAAATTCAAGGAATCCTTTTCGTTCAGTGATGTCGCTATCTCCGCTGTGGTCGTCAATGTATCCTCCAACTTTCCAGCTCAATACATCAAGTGAAAAATCATTAAAATATCTGAAGTTATCAAAGGCATTGTCTGTTTTATCTTGTGGTGTGTTTACCGCATTAAAACCAAGGTTACTGAATTCCAGCTCCGCCCCCATTGGTGTCAGACCAGGCTGTCTGTTTATTCTCACCCAGTCTATACCGCTTCTTGCAACTCTCGGATCGAATGCGCTGTCAGCTGCACTTATCGCATATTTGACATAGTCAATAAGATCGTTTTCACCGTTAAGAGGAAGTAATCTTGTGCACCTTTTCAAAATGGAATCAAC
>CAZAYB010000099.1:0-10975 GCA_964489215.1 uncultured Pirellulales bacterium | reverse complement strand
CTCTGCATTTACCTGGGCCTGTTCGGTTGTTTGCTGGTCTGTTGTTACGGGCTGGCTTTCCTTGTCATTATTTTTTCGTTCTGTCTGGTCATTTCGGGGGTCGGCATCCTTGTTTACCTGCTTTTTGAGTACTTCCCTAAAATCATCTGGTTTGTGCGACCTTGATCTTATGTCATTGTCTTGATTTTCCTGGAAAATTCTGTTTTTTATATGTGAACTGTTGTTTCGAGCGTTAATGATTCTTTCAGCATTGTTATTGTTTGATGTATTCTGCATTAATAATGCGGTAGTATCCATTTCATGATTCTCCTGTGTAAATATTAGAGCTGCCCTTACTTATTATTATCTTATGTAGTGCAATTTGTGTGCCAGGAGAAGGGGTTAATTGTGATTGTTTTTGATATGTCTATTTATTACAAGAGTTTACAGAGATTAACCCAGAGGTGTAAGGTGAGATGTTTTAGTTTTGATTTCACCGGTCGGCATATTTTTCCGGTAATTTTTTTTTGCTATACTACTTTATGCATTTGAATTAGGGTTGAGTTGGGGGTTATAGCAAGTTTGTTTATCAGGCGGTTATATTCAGACAGAGTGTATAGATGTTTTGCGCGTAATGTCTGGGGTAAGGGTCCGGTGAGTTATGAAAAATATATGAATAACCGTTCAAATATGGTGATGTGTGTGTGAAAAGTATATAGATTTTGATATTTAGGAGTTTTGGCATAGATATTGCACATGGTTCAAATCGAGACATAGTATCTATTTGGAGAAAAGCCATGGCTGATGATATGAAGATGATAAATTTTATGGAGGCAGGTTATCGCGCAGAGACAGAGCGTCAAAAGGCAATCGCTAATAATGTAGCGAATATGAACACGCCAGGTTATCGGCGAGCAGATATTCGTTTTTCGGAGATACTTGAGGAGTCTATAGAGCGCAGCAGGAAGAGCAATCTCAAAGATCTTGAGAGTGAGTATTACCGTCCGATGAATACGGCATTAGATGAGAATAAAAATGATGTTTCGATGAACAGTGAAGTTGGAGCGATGGTTGAAAACAGTTTAAAGCATAAGACATATATGCTTTTGCTGAAGAAGCGTTATCAGCAGTTGGACCAGGCAATGAAAACTAACGGTTAATCGAGAGGATAAGAAATGAATATAGAGGGCTCTAATTTTTTTGGTACGCTTGATATTGCGGTTTCGGGTCTTAACGCCCACGGCAAGCAGGTAGAGGTAGTCGGTTCAAATATTGCCAATGTTCGAACAACTGACGCAGGAGATGGTGAACCTTATCGCCGAATGGATGCGATATTCGAAGTTTCTGAGAAGGATGGTGTCAAGGGAGTTAAGGTTGGAGAGATATTAGAGGACAAAAGCGATTTTAAGCTTGTTCTTAATCCGAGTCATCCTCATGCTAATGCTGACGGATATGTTAAGATGCCGAATATTAATTACGCCAGCGAGCTTATCAAGTTCAATCTTGCTAGCCGAGCTTATCAGACAAACGCGGCTATGCTGAAGCGGTATCAGAGTATGGTTACTTCTTCTCTGGAGCTTTTGAGGTAAAATAATTTACAGATTGGTTTTAATAATGGTAAGGAGACCAGATGGCAGATTTTTCATTAAATTTCAATCCCAGTATAAGTGAGTTGAGCAAACCCGGAGTTGAGCGTCAGGGCAAAAGTCAGGCCAAGGAAGGTTATAAGAGCCTTGCCCAGACAGGCAGCGATATGGTTAAGGACGTTAATAATCAGGGTCAGGATGCTAATGCTTCTATAACGGATCTATTGACCGGTAAGACTGAGGATATTCATTCTGTAGTTGCTAATGTTGCCCGCTCAGATATGAGTTTCAAGATGCTTGTTGGAGTTCGTAACAAGCTTATTACGGCGTATCAGGAAACGATGAAGATGCAGGTTTGACATTTGTGAATAGAGCTTTTTTTTGGAGCGAACATTAAATCATGGGATTTGTTCAAAAGATAAACGCATTGTGGAACAAGATGGGGATAGTACAAAAATCAGTACTATTGTCAGTTCTTATAGGGTGCGGTGTTACGGGCTTTTTGCTTACGACCTGGGCGACACGTCCGGAGATGCGTCTGCTTTACAAGGATCTTGATCCTGAGGTTGCGGCGCAGATTACCGATAAGCTCAGCACTCTTGAAGTGAATTATGAGCTCAGGGGGGGCGGTACAGCGGTATTTGTTCCTGCCAAGAGTGTTCATCAGATGCGTCTTGAGATGGCCAAGGACGGCTTGCCCGGTGATAAGCAGGACGGTTACAAGATATTTGATGACCAGAAGATAGGGGTAAGCCCTATGGTTCAGCAGATGAACCTTACGAGGGCGACTCAGGATGAGCTTGCCAAGACTATTCAGATGATAGAGGGAGTCGAGTTTTCGAGGGTTCATATTGTTCGTCCGGAGGAGACGCTGTTTACGACGGCTCCTGAAGAGGCGACGGCTTCAGTTGTTTTAAAGCTGCGGGCAGGTTGGCGGCTGAGCATGACGAGTGTTGCTGCGATATCGAATCTTGTAAGCGGTGCAGTGGACGGTTTAAAGCCTGAGGATGTTACGATAGTAGACTGTCAGGGGCGTATGCTTTCTTCTAAATCTAAGGATGACAGTATAGTATCTACGGCTAATACTTTTATGGATTATCAGCAGCGAGTTGATGAGGTGATAGCGGGTAAAGTTCAGGATATGCTTGATACTATTCTTGGTCCCGGCCGAAGTTCTGTTAAGGTAAGCAGTGTTATTGACATGACGGCTCAGAAGACTGTTCGCAAAGAATATGAAAAGGGTATTGCGTCAGAGGAGATAATCACAAAGAATTCTACCGAAGAAAAGAATGAGGCTGGTGAGGAAAGCGAGTCTACAGCACAGACGAGTGAACAAAGCGAACAGACAATTGAGACAAAGCTTAAGCTTCCAGAGACACTTATCGAGAAGATGGATACTCCGGGCAGGATAGTTTCGCTTAGTGTTTCTGCTGTTGTAGATCTTAATAAGAATCCAGAAGTTTCGAGTATTCCGGGTACAGAGGTTGGTGAAGAAGAAGGTTCAGAAGTTGCAGCGGTCAGCGGGGCACCTGAGAAGCTGATGGATATTGAGCAGGTCAAGGAGATAATACGCAATGCAGTTGGCCCCAAGCTTTTGATAAATGAAGAGGGTATAGAGGCATTGAGTGTAATCGAGGCACCTTTCCATCGTCCTGCGACATTGATTACCGGTCCAGACGGTTATGAAAAGATGGATAAGTATATTGAGATAGCTCGTCAGCTTTCTATGGGAATTCTTTCGGTATGTGCCCTTGTAGTTCTTTGGATATTCACCCGCGCGATGGGTAAGGCAGGTACTGGTGAATCAGCCGAGGATAAGGAGGAGAAGGTTGAGATTGCAGGTCTTGGTTTATTGACGGATGGAGAACAGGATCCTCTGACTGCTCTTAGGCAGCATGTTTCTTCTAAGTTCAAGGAGAACCCTCAGGCAGTTAAACAATTATTTGCAAGCTGGCTTCAGGAGGAATCATAAGAAATGTTCAGCGGCGGTAAACGCAAGGCGGCTATGTTACTGATGAACCTGGATGAGGCTACGGCAGAGGAGCTTTTGAAGGATTATCCTGAGGAGACTCTTCAGGAATTGGCTGTAGAGATGAGCCAGATTGAGGCCAGTAAATACAATGATGCAGATAAGGCTCTGGATATTATCAAGCAGTTTGCTGTTGAACTTCAGCAGGGCAGCAAACGAGCTCTTAATGTTAAAAGTTTTGTCAATACAATGCTCAAGAGCGATGCGAACAAGGAAAAGGCAGCGGAGCTTCAGGCCAAAATGCAAAAGGCGATTCATGACAAGGACCCTTTTATCGCTATAGCATCTGCTCCTGCTCAGCAGCTTGCGATGGCCCTTGAGCGTGAGTCCCCTCAGGCGATAGCTTTGGTATTGCAGAGTATTCCCCCGAAGCTGAGTACAGAGGTTATGTCCCGTCTCGAGGAGGAGGTAAGTTTAAAGACGGTTTGGCGAATGACCAAGCCTATGGAAGTATCTCCTCGAACGATGCGTCGAATTGGAGAGATAATTTGTAAGCGTCTTGTTGAACTTACCAGTGAGGATGGTGCCCCGATGGAAGAGATACTTCCGAAGGAGGCTTTGCGTAAGGTTGCTATTGTTTTGAGTGGTCTTGAGAAGAACAGGCGCGATGCTTTGATAGGTGAGCTGGAGGAGAATGATGAGGATACGGGCAAGATGGTAAGGGCTCTTATGGTAACATGGGAAGATATTCCAAAAATCGAAGACCGTTCATTGCAGGAAGCCCTTCGGAAAGTGGATGCGAGTGTCCTTGCCAAGGCACTTTTCAATGCAAGTCCGGCCGTTATCGAAAAAGTACGTTCGAATGTATCGGAACGTGCGGTTCAGATGATCGACGAGGAAACTGCTCTTATGGGCGAACCGAGGAAGAAGGAAGTGGAAGAGGCCAGAGAAGAGGTTACTACTCCGCTTAGAGAAGCCAATGAAAAAGAAGAACTTGCATTTATAGATGAGTAATACTATGGCTGACAAGATGAAGGTTAAATTTTCAAGTGCGATCAAATCGATAAACGTTGTCGGTTCTGACATGGGTCATAGCCTGGAGGATGATTCTCAGCAAAAAGAGATAGAGTCTCTTCAGGTCAAGCTTGAGGCTATGCATGTTGATTTTGAGAAGCTTCAAAAGGAAAAGGCGGAGCTTGAGTCCGTTTGTGATATTCTTAAGAATGCATCTGATGAGCTTTATCGTGCACAGGAGACTGTTTTTTGCGATGTGAGGGAACAGATAGTAAATCTTAGTGTTTCTATAGCAGAGAAGATATTGCACAAGCAGGTAGAACAGGGAGAATATGATATAAAAGGGATCGTGCTGAAGGCTCTTGAGGTTTTGCCCGGTTCTGAAAAGGCGGAGATACATCTTAACCGGTCAGATATGAGTAAGGTCAATGAGCATCTTGGTGATAATCATGCCAAGTTTGGCGAGGTTGTTTTGAAGGAGAACAACTCTGTCAAGCCTGGAGAGTGCAGCGTTAAGACGAATAAGGGCATTATAGATTATATTGTAAGTGAGCATTTACGTCTTGTTGAAGAATCTCTTAAAGGTAAGCATTAGGTTATGGTTACAGTTTGTGATAAGATGAATATTGATTTTGACAGTTTGACAGAGACGGTTAACGGCGTTAATCTGTTTCGCTGCAAGGGTTCTATTGTCAGGGTTTCAGGTATGACAGCTGAGAGTAATGGTCCGAGTATCGGGATCGGTCAGGTTTGTCAGATAAGGCGCGGTGACGGGGGTGTTGTATCAGCGGAGGTGGTTGGTTTTCGTAATAATCATCTTGTACTTTTGCCTTTGGAGAGTCTTGAGGGTATCTGTCCGGGTGACAGTGTTGAGTCTCTTGATAAGCCCCGGACGATTCGTCTGGATGACAGTCTTATTGGGAGGGTTGTTGATGGTCTCGGCAGGCCGATCGATGGTAAGGGTCCTTTGGTCGGCAGCGAAGTCAGGCGTTTTGACGGTGACAGTCCGTCACCTCTTGACAGGAATATAATTAAGGATCCTCTTTCGATGGGTATTCGTTCTATAGACGGTTTACTTACGTGCGGCAAGGGGCAAAGGGTTGGTATATTCGCAGGCAGCGGAGTGGGCAAGAGCGTATTGCTTGGTGAGATAGCTAACGCCAGTGAAGCCCAGGTTAATGTTGTAGCTCTTGTTGGCGAGCGAGGCAGAGAGGTTCGAGAGTTTCTTGAGAAGGACCTTGGTCCTGAGGGTCTTGCCCGGAGTGTTATAGTAGTTGCGACGAGTGATTCGGCGGCAGTTCAGCGTGTCAAGGCGGGTTTTGTTGCGGCAACAGTAGCGGAGTATTTTCGTGACAAGGGTATGGATGTCCTTTTTATGATGGATTCTCTGACTCGTTTTGCCCAGGCACAGCGTGAGATAGGTCTTGCTGCTGGTGAGCCGCCCGCTTCCAAGGGTTATTGTCCGAGTGTGTTTGCGCTTTTGCCTAAGCTTGTTGAGCGTCTTGGCTGCGGTAAGCATGGGAGTATAACGGGGATTTTGACGGTTCTTGTTGAAGGTGATGATCTTAATGATCCTGTTGCTGACAGTGCGAGGTCTCTTCTTGACGGGCATATAGTTCTAACCAGGGAGCTTGCGGACAGAGGGCATTATCCAGCTATCGACATTCTTCAAAGTGTGAGCAGACTTATGACGACGGTTGCCCAGGATGATCATAAGGTTTCTGCGAGGAAGTTTCGTGAGATATACGCGACTTATAAGGATGCAGAAGACTTAATCAATATAGGTGCGTTTAGTTCCGGCAACAATAAGAAGATTGACGGTTCTATCGCTTTGATAGAGCGAATTGAATCATTTCTCGTTCAGCAGATTCGTGAGCGGAGCAGTTTTGAGGAGACAGTGAACAGGCTTAAGGATATTTCTGCTTCGTGGGACCGTCTTTTAAGCGGCGAGGCAGTTAATAAAGAGGCAGTGAATCAATAAGAGAGTGAGATTTTTTATTGAAGAAGTTTAAATGGCGTTTAGAACGGCTCCTTGATATAAAAAAAAGACAGGAAGATGCTCTTCGAAATGAGCTTGTCCGTGTAACTGAGGAAGCGGTTTCGGTTCGCAGGATGATAGCAGAGCTTAAGGCTCGTATTCGTCTTAAGCTTCGAGAGATGATGTCCATGAAACCAGCAGTGAGGTTGGCAGAACAGCAGTTTTTTATGAAGTACAGTCATACTCTCGATGAACAGATAAATGAGTTCAGGAAGAAGCTTCAGGAACTTGAAGAGCTTCGTAAGCGAAAGCTGGGAGAGCTTTTTGAGATTCGCAAATTCAGGAAGGGTCTCGAGAAGCTCCGAGAAAAAGCCAGGGAAGAATATATGCAGGAAGTAAAAAGATTTGAGCAGCATGAACTTGATGAGCGTAACAGTATCCGCAGTGCCAGGGCGGTGATGAGCAGTGTAATCAGGAGTGATATGGCAGGTAATCGTATAGACAGGGAGGCTTAAAAGTGCGTAAGCTACAGATAATAATAATAGCGGCATTGGCGATAATAAGTTTTGCAGGTACGTTTGGTGTATCTTTTTTTCTTAAAAAGCGAGCGTCAGCGATACCCAAGCCGGAAGAAACATCAGCTCAGGAGTCAGCTCAGGCGAGCGGCGGGGAAGATGAGGATTATGTTCCCCAGGCAATATTTTTGAGCGGCGGAGATGATTCACTTAGCATGAGTATGACAGAAAAACAGCTCCAGGGTCTGATATTCGATATCCGGGAGAAGATTCGTGAGCATGAAAAGCGTGAAGAAGATATTAAGGAAGAGGAAAAGCGAGTCAAGCTTGCCAAGGAGGCGCTTCAGGATGAGATCGATCAGCTCGATAATTTGCGTGCAGAGCTGACGACGACCCTGGCAAAATTGCGTGAGCAGGAAAAAGAACTGAAGCGGAGTGTGATAGAGGTCGATGAAGTTGAAAAGAAGAATTTGCAGATAATTGCAGCCCGATATGACCGTATGGATATAGACCATGCTTCAAAGATTATGATCAATATGGTTGAAAACAATCAGGTCGAGGATGCAGTAAAGATATTATTTTATATGAGTGAGCGAACCAGCGGAGAGCTTTTGGGTGAGATAGGGGATATTAACGCAGATACAGCATCATTGCTGAGCAAGAAACTAAAAAGGGTAAAAGAGGACGAATAAAATGGATTTTGCGACAATTATAGGCATAGTCGTTGGTTTTATAGTTATCGGACTTGCGATAGCAGGCGGTGACGGGATAATGCTTTTTGTTAACCTTCCTTCTGTAGCAGTAGTTATAGGAGGTATGCTTTGCGCAACCCTGATACATTTTTCAGTCGGCCAGTTTCTGAGCATATTTTCAGTAGTTAAAAAGGCGGTTATCAACAAGAGCTCCAGTCCTTCCGATATTATTCAGCAGATGGTTAATTATGCAGCGATTAACAGGCGTGACGGGGCACTTGCGCTTGAGGAGCAGATTCGCAAGGTTGATGACCGTTTTTTGGAGAAAGGTTTGCAGATGCTGATTGACGGCCAGGAGGAGGACTGGATACGTGAAATGATGACTTTAGAGACATATTATCTTACGCAGCGGCATTCCAACGGCAAGAAGATACTGGACTTTATGGGAGCAGCGGCACCGGCTTTCGGTATGATAGGTACACTTATAGGACTTGTCAAGATGCTGGCGAATCTTAGTGACCCATCTCAGATAGGTCAGGGTATGGCGGTAGCACTTATAACTACATTTTACGGTGCCTTGCTCGCTAATCTTGTTTTTATACCTCTTGCAGGTAAGTTAAGTCAGTATTCCAAGGCTGAGATACTTGCGATGGAAATGGTTACCGAAGGAGTTTGCGCGATAAGCAGAGGAGAGAATCCGACAGTTATACGCGAGAAGATGCAGTCGTTTATATCACCGATGAAAAGGGAAGAAGTGAAGGCGTCAGTATAATGATAATGGGCAAAAAGAGAACAGAAGAAGATGATGACCAGGGTGCTCCTGAATGGATGGTTACGTTCAGTGACTGTATGACCCTTTTGCTTACTTTTTTTGTACTTTTACTGAGCTTTTCGACATTTGATCCGAGGACCCTGAGCAGTCTGGCGACATCTTTTGCGTTGAGTATGCCGGCAGTTGGTCTTTCTACGATAAGCGAACTAGATTCGATGCGTGAAAAGCAGCAGTCTAAGACTCTGGAGAAGATAACTAAAGGTTCAGAGACAAAGACGGTAGCTCAAAGCGATACGAATAATTTTATGCGAGAGAAAAAGCCATTGGATTTTAAGAATCTCAAGGTTTTTACTATACCTTCCAAGAGGGTTTTTCTCGGCAAGGGTTCGGTTTTGTCTCAGGACGGTAAGCAAATGTGTGATTCATTTGTTTCTTTTCTTAAGCGTATGCCGAGCAGGATAGTTATAAGTGAAAACGGCGGCAGTTTTAATAAGGATATAGGTCTTAGCAGGTCTCTTGCGATTCTTGAGTATATGAAAAATGAGGGAATTCGCGAGGGCAGATTCAATATAACAAGTCAGACGATGATGAAAAACTCTCTTAATGATCAGCGTTATGTTGAGATAACTTTATTGGAGAAGAATATTTACGAATGAGCAAAGGTACTCCTCAAGAAGAGAAAAAGCCAGGTGTTCCGATTTATATCGTTACTTTTTCGGACATGGTAACTCTTTTGCTGACATTTTTCGTTATGCTTTTGAGTATGGCTACCGACCAGAGTAATGATCTGTTCCAGGTTGGTCAGATTTCATTTAAGCGTGCTCTGGCGGATTTTGGTTTTTCCGGTTTTCTTGTCAGTAAGAAAAGCGGTCCTAATTTTGATTATCCCAAGCCCAAGTATAAGACCGAGACTGGTAACGATAATAAGGAAGACCGCAGTATCGATGCAGAGACCGAGATGGTTCGGAGGATATTGCTTGATCTTGAGAAGTCTATGGAGATTATTCCGAGCCAGATAACGGGCAAGAAGAAGAATTTTACATTTACCGATATATATTTTCATCGTGACAGCTGGACGCTTAACGAAGAAGCTAAGGAGTTTTTGAAAAGTCATGTTCAGGGGCTTCAGGAGATTTACGGTAATGAGAGCATTATTCTTTATACTGTTGGTCTTGGTGCATCTGAGCGTACTGATAAGCTTCAGTGGGTAGTTTCTGCCAGGCGAGCACAGGCGGTTTCTGATTATATAAAGAGTTTGCTGCCGGTCAATAGTAACTGGTTTGTTTGTTCGTGGGGTGCTGGTGACGGAGGGGACTGGGTTTCGGGGTCCTCGGCGGTAATCAGTAAGGATACGGAGATTATGCTTGTGACTCTTACAGGTCAATAGGGCGTTTATGAGAATTTAATGCTCGTTTTTTAAGGGGTCGGCGAAAAAGTGTATATTTTTTCGACAGGCGTGTGTGTTTTGTATACATGCGGATGGCGGAGAGTGTGCATTTTGAGTGTTTAGGGGGTGTTTTTTCATTTGGGAACGTTTTTTGCAGATTTGACTGCAAAGGTGCGCATTTTCGAGAGATTTGTATCATCATCATTTTAATGGACCAGATGTGATTGTTTTTTTGCACCAAAAGCAATTATCATCGAATGGTTAATATTGGCCGGGTTTTCATATGAAAAACAGGAAAGTGTTCTTATTGACGGTTTTGGGTGTTTGTTTGTGTTTGCTTATGATTATATCCGGAGTTACCGGCGGTTCCAGCCAGGAAGAGCAAGGAGGTACAGATAACAAAGCGTTAAATGGCCCGTCAGATTCCAACTCCTTATCCAGTGGTTCTGAGGTTATTGCTGACTGGTTAAATGACAATGATGAGAAATCGATTGTGGGCAAGAACAAGACTGAATATAACCTGACTCGTCAGTTTCTTGTTGCGGTAGTGCTTGTTGCTTTGCTTGGGGGGGCTGCGTGGCTGATATTGCGTAAGTTTCCTGCGAAGGTGACGGCAGGCAAAAGCGACAAGATAGCGGTCAGCGACAGTGTTAATCTTGGTTCCGGACGGGCATTGCATCTTGTCGAGGTTGAAGGCGGCAAAAAGATACTTATCGGTGTTACCAATGAAAATATAAATAAGCTTGCGGAGTTTGAAAGCGAGGTGGGTCTTTGAGCCATTGCGGTAGAAGATTACATCCGGGTTTATTTTTTGTTTTTCTTTCGGTCTGGTCTTTTGTCGGTCCTTTGGTTTGTGTGCATGGCCAGGAGGGTGACAGTTTGCCTTCTGTTCCTCAGCTTCTGGATGTAATCGGCAAGGTGATGGAAGATCAGGGTCAGCAGCCAGACGGCAGCGTTGCTGAATGGACGACACCAATAAAACTGGTATTAATATTCACTCTTCTTGCGATATTGCCCAGCCTTTTGGTAATGATGACCTCATTTACACGTATAGCTGTGGTTCTTGGATTTGTTCGCAGAGCG
>CAZAYB010000098.1:0-10994 GCA_964489215.1 uncultured Pirellulales bacterium | reverse complement strand
AGGACATCGCCAAAGAAGCGGACATCTCAATAGGAACAATATATAATTACTTTAACAGTAAGGAAGATGTGATATATTTTCTGGACGGGCGATTCAAGGAACTGGCCGTTAATGTAATAAACCAAAGGGCACGCGATGATGAGCCCGCCCATATAAGGCTGGAAAAAATGATTCAGGATTTTTTCTCTTTTTGTGAAAAGCATTACGTTATATTCGATTTGACTGACAGGTTCAGGGTCGTCGAAAAAAGACCTGAAGCTGAAAAACAGCAAAAAATATCAGAGGCTCTTGTCGGAATAAAAATTATCCTCGACGATTGCGTTAAGGAAAAAATATACAATTTTGATAATACCGAAGCTGTTGCAAGAATGCTCTTTTTCGCAATGGTAGGCTGCCTCGAAGTAAACAGCAACATCGGTATATTCAAATTTTCTGGAATAACTCAGCAGTTTATCGATGATATTTGGTTGCTGCTAAATAATAACAGGAATAATAAAAATCAAAATAATTGATTGGCTGATCTGTGATGACAAAAAAAACTTTATATTTCATCTTGATATCATTACTGATATTCATACTGTCCGGCTGCTCTGTAGGCCCTGATTACAATAGACCCATGACCAGGATGCCAGCTGCCTGGCAAAATCTCATTCCCCAAACAGACCCAAACACCGCAGCCATGGTAAAATGGTGGACCGCATTTAACGATTCATCCCTCAATACACTCATAGAAAATGCTCTCGATAATAACCTTACCCTCGAACAAAGTTTCCTGGCAATCTCCAGAGCACGCGCGCTTAGAGACTACACTGCCGGAAGATATTACCCCGAAATTGACATAAAGGGTTCATACAGAAGATTAAGAGACAGCGCAAACACTTACTTCGCTGTCCCAGGCCTTGCAATAGAACCGTATGATAGTCATTCAATAGGTTTTGATTCTACATGGGAAATAGATCTGTTCGGAAGAATTAAAAGAGCTCTTGAATCTTCACAGGCAAATCTGGAGGCCTCGGTTTTTGATTTTTACAACACAAGAGTTTCTGTTATCAGCGAGGTTGCAAGAAACTATATCGAACTTAGAACGATACAGGCCAGGCTCAATTTCGCAGCCCGAAACATTAAATCTCAAAAAGAAACCCTCAAATTAACAATAGACCGGTTTGAGGCAGGCCTCGTTCCCGAGCTTGACGTCTCACAGGCAAAGCAGAACCTTGCAAACACTCAGTCCCAGCTGCCGCCTTTAAGGATTGCAAAATTACAGATAAAAAATCGGATCGCGGTACTGCTTGGAACTTACCCGGATAAAATTGAAAAATTGATTGACACCCGCGGTAAAATCCCCGCCGTCCCCGAAAAAATTATCACTGCAATACCAGCCGAACTTTTACGGAGAAGGCCGGATATAAGAAGAGCCGAAAGACTCCTTGCCGCACAGACTGCAAAAATTGGAGTTGCACAGGCCGATCTTTACCCCAGACTTTCTATTTCCGGAGCTTTTTCATTCGATGCTGATCAGCTCCGTGAAGTGGGCCTGTGGACAAGCAGATCATATTCCTTCGGACCGAGTGTAAGATGGAACATCTTTGACGCAGACAGGTTGAAAAACCTTGTCAAAGTAGAGAAGATTAGCTCAAGACAGCAAATGCTACAATACAACAAAACCGTTCTAACTGCCGTTGAGGAAGTAGAAAACGCAATGGCTGCATTCAAACTCGAAACTGTAAGACGCAGGGACCTCTTGAAATCCACAAAAGCCGCACAGAAATCCGTAAAACTTGTAAGATCACTTTACAAAAGCGGACTCACCGACTTTCAAAATGTACTCGATACTCAGAGAACACTTTTTCACCAGCAGGACGCTCTTGCAGCAAGCACCGGACAGGTTGTCATCGACCTCATTGCATTATACAAAGCCATGGGAGGCGGATGGTCGGACATCCACGACGAAATAACCATGAAAAATACTTCTCAAAATGATATAACCCATCAATAGTAACAGGATAAATAATGGAAAAAAACCTCGATCAAAAAAAATCCTTCTTCGCTGAACACAAAACTTTCATAATATTGGTTATAGTAATCCTTGTGCTTATCAGTTCTGCAATTGGATACGGCATAGTCAAAAGACTGATAATCAGCCAATTTGTAACCAAAATGATGGCCGCTCAGCAGCCCCCGGCTGTAGACGTCGGCAAACCGGTTGTTAAGGATGTACCGGATTATTATGAATTCACTGCGACTACACAGGCTGTCGATAAGGTAATGATAAAAGCCAGAATAAAAGGCTACCTTGAGCAGATTCTCTTTGAGGACGGCGCTTTGGTCAAAAAAGGCCAGACTTTATTTAGAATTGAAGATGACGCTTACATCGCTTTGCGGGACCAGGCAAGGGCAAACCTTCTATCAGCACAGGCAGAACTCAAAAGCGCACAGGCCGACCTTGACCGAATACAGGCTGCCGTAAAAACAAATGCTGTCAGCGAACAGCAGCTAACTCGTGCCGTTGCTCAGCGGGACAAGGCCGACGCCGCAGTTGCCTCTGCAAAAGCTCTGCTAAAAGACGCTCAGCTAAATCTAAGTTACACTAACGTGGTCTCTCCTATAGATGGAAGAATAAGCAGACACTTCGTAGACAAAGGAAACCTTGTCGGAGCTCCCGAACACACCCTGCTTGCAGAGGTAGTAAGGCTTGACCCGATATATGTTAATTTTTACCTGAGCGAAAGCCTCTTCCTGAAATATCTGAACATGGAAACGATGGACCGGCAAAACGAAAGAACCTTCAAGCTGAGCCTTGCCGACGGAAACGATTTTTCCTTCAACGGAAAAATAAATTACATCGACAACTCAGTTGACAATATGACAGGAACGATTCTTGTCAGAGGCCAGCTTCAGAACAAACAGCACAAAATACTGCCCGGAATGTACGCTCGTGTCAGAATCTCCTTAGGCGTAAAAAACAACGCTCTGCTGGTACCGGAAAAAGCCATAAAATCTGACATTGGTGGAAAATATCTTTTCCTTCTCGATGACGAAAACATCGTCAGACGCCAGAACATAAAAATATCAAGACTCGTGGACACAATGAGAATCGTCGAATCAGGCCTGACAGCTGCTGACAGGTTTGTCACGCAGGGCACACAGTACGTTAACCCCGGCATGAAAGCAGCCGTAAACGAAAAGACCAGCCAAGACACCAAAAACGATACCGCTTCAAAAAATAAAAAATCAAAAGACCAGTAAACGGAAAAAATATGCTAAGCTCATTTTTCATAAACCGACCAATATTCGCAAGCGTCATCGCCATAGCCATCATAATGATGGGGCTTATTGCGATACCCGTTTTGCCTGTTGAAAAAACTCCCGACATAACCCCGCCAACCGTCGTAGTCAGGGCAACCTATCCCGGCGCCAGCGCAGAGGTTATAGCAGAAACAGTCGCTACTCCTCTTGAGGAGCAGATAAACGGCGTTGACAACATGATCTACATGTCATCAAAATCTTCCGACAACGGCTCAATGGAACTTACGATTACATTCGAGGTCGGCACCGACGTTGACATCGCAACCGTGCTCGTCCAGAACCGCGTCGCAATGGCTGAGCCCTTTTTGCCCCCCGATGTAGTCAGATACGGCGTAACAACTCAGAAGGAATCCACAAATATAACACTCGTCGTCGCGCTGCTAAGCCCCGATGGCAGGTACGACGATACTTTCATGAGTAACTACATTAACATTTACCTAAAGGATACTCTGTCGCGTGTCGACGGAGTTGGCAATATAGAAGTCTTCGGTGCCAAAAATTTCAGTATGCGCCTTTGGATAGACCCCGACAAGCTAAAAGCCAGACAGCTTACAACTGCAGATGTTATAGCCGCCGTACGCGAGCAGAATGTCCAGGTAGCTGCAGGACAGCTCGGATCATCCCCAATCCCCGAGGACCAGGTATACCAATACACATTAAAAACCCTCGGAAGATTAACTTCAGTAGAGCAGTTTGAAAACATCATAATCCGCACAACCCCCCAGGGAAGAATACTCCGACTTAATGACGTCGCAAGGGTCGAGCTCGGCTCCGAACTCTACAACTGGTTCGTTCAGCACAATTCCAGAACCGCCGTCGGCATGGGCGTGTTCCAGCTGCCCGGTGCAAATTCACTCGAGGTCGCAGAAAATATAAGATCCGCAATGAAGGACCTCAGCGCAGACTTCCCCGAAGGGCTCGATTACACCGTTGCTTTCGACCCGACGCTTTTCATCTCTGAGTCCATCAGGGAAGTGATATTTACTCTCTTATTCGCAATTGCACTTGTTGTCCTGGTTGTATTCGTTTTCCTCGAGGACTGGCGGGCCGCGTTAATACCTTCTGTAACCATACCCGTTTCGCTTATCGGAACTTTTGCCGTAATGATGCTCCTGGGTATGTCGATAAACACCCTGAGCCTTTTCGGGTTAATGCTCGCAATAGGTATCGTTGTCGACGATTCCATCATCGTGGTTGAAAACAGTTCAAGATTGATTGATGATGAAGGGCTCGATCCTGAAAGTGCCGCAAAAAAAGCCATGACCCAGATTACAGGCCCGGTCATAGCGACAACTCTCGTACTGCTTGCGGTTTTCGTACCTACTACCCTGATAGGGGGGGTATCCGGCAAGCTTTTCACGCAGTTCGCCGTTACCATTTCCGTCGCTACCGTTTTTTCAACTATAAACGCACTTACATTAAGTCCTGCACTGTGTGCTCTGCTGCTTAGAAAATCCGCAAAACATGGTTGGTTCTTCAGCAGATTTGACAGGCTGATGTCCTTTGCAACAAATCAATACGAAAACATTGTAAAAATAATTATAAGAAAATCCGCAATAGTAATGCTCATTTTCGGTATTTTGCTGGCAATGACTTACGCTGGCTTTCATTTCACCCCTGCTGGCTTTTTGCCTCAGGAAGACGAAGGATATTTCTTTATTAACGTCGAATTGCCCTCAGGTTCCAGCCTCCACCGTACAAGACAGGTAACAGATAAAATAAATAACATACTCGAGCAAACCGACGGACTCTCCGAATATGTAACTGTCGGGGGTTTCTCTCTGCTTAATGGTGTTATCTCACCAAACAGCGCAATTTACTTTATCATGCTCAAAACATGGGACCAGAGACAGCAGCAGGGGCTTAATGCTCAGGCTATAGTAGGCAGCGTCCAGGCCCAGCTTGCAAAAATAAACGAAGCAATTGTCTTTGCATTTCTGCCGCCTCCCATACAGGGAGTCGGAGCCGCAGGAGGGTTCGAGCTTCAGCTTCAGGACCGGGAAGGCGCAGGACTGGAAAAACTTCAGCAAACTGCTCAGCAGGTTGTCCTTGCAGGACAGAACAGCCAGGTCATGACAAGAATGAACAGCTCATTCAGAACTGATATGCCCCAGTACTACCTCGATATCGACAGGGTGAAAGCAAAAAAACTCGGGATTTCCCTTGATACAATATTCAATACACTCCAGGCCAATCTCGGTAGTTTTTACATCAACGACCTGAACCTCTTTGGAAGAACCTTCAAGGTAATGTCACAGGCTGACCTTAACTACAGAACAAGCCAGGAGGATATTAAAAATCTCGATGTAAGAAACAGTTCAGGACAAATGACACCGCTTAGAACGCTTGTAAACATCCGGGACATTGCAGGACCGCAAACTGTCTATCATTATAATTTATATCCATCAAGTACAATAACAGGAAGTCCGACACAAAGATACAGTACTGGCCAGGCTATGGAAGAAATGAAAAATATTCTCGCCCAAAAATTGCCCCCCTCAATGGGGTACGAATGGTCCGGGCTAAGCTATCAGCAGATAAAGGCAGGTAATAAGGCTCCGCTGATATTCCTGCTGGCATCTGTTTTCGCATACCTGTTCCTTGCTGCACAATATGAAAGCTGGTTCATTCCGATTACTATAATGCTCGTTATTCCGGTAGCACTTTTCGGGGCGATTCTGCTGACCTTCGCAAGGGCATTCGATAACAACGTTTACACACAGATTGCTATTGTTATGCTCATAGGACTGGCAAGCAAAACAGCTATACTGCTCGTTGAGTTCGCAAAACAGCACCACCAGCAGGGTAATTCTATTCTGGAAAGTGCCCAGGTCGCAGCCAGGCTAAGATTCAGACCCATACTTATGACCGCGCTTTCATTCGTTTTCGGTGTTATACCACTTGTAATAAGCTCTGGCGCTGGTGCCGCGAGCAGAAAAGCTCTGGGAACAGCAGTCTTTGGAGGTATGCTCGCAACCACAATACTGGGTGTATTCATGATTCCGGTCTTCTACGTTGTAATACAAAAACTCAATGACATTTTGCTTCCTGCTGAAACTGACGATGGTTCTCCAGACCCATCGGCCAAAAACGACCTGGACAGACAAAATGAAATTGAAAACTCCCCTGACAGCAGATAACTTCAAAAGCTCTTTTTATACCCAGAATGAAAAGTAAAGATAAATTCCTGCCACCAGGCCCAGAACTACACAGGTAAGTATGACATCCCATCTGTTCCATGACAGTCTGTTAATATTTTTATCCTCATTACTTACCGTTGTATAGGTCAGCCCCGAAACTTTATGTTCTTCTGGAGGAGCTGATAAAAATGAAACAAAAATCACGATAAATATACTTATAGCAAAAAGCACTCCTGAAAAGTAAAGGAAGTTAAAGTCACCTATCCAGGCCAGCAAAGATGGGTCTGCTCGTTTATCAGACCCGAAAAATGCCTGTATGGACAACTTGCCCATGCCAAGAACAAACCCTGCCACAAGCCCCCATACCGCACCTTTGGAATTTACCCTCGTGCAGAAAAGTCCCAGAAGAAAAACTGCAGTTATCGGCGGGGCAAGATACCCCTGCACACTTTGCAGGTACTCGTAAAGACCGCCCTGTGATATCCTCGGCATAACCGGTATCCACAATATGCCAAGCAAAACCACTGCACCTGTCGCTATTCTGCCGACCGTAACAAGCTTGCGCTCTGAAGCGTTAGGGTTTATCTTTTCATAAATATCAATAGTAAACAGCGATGCGCAAGAGTTAAAAAGTGACGACAGGGAACTCATTAAAGCCGCCATAAGTCCCCCCACTACCAGACCGCGTAAACCTGCCGGCAGCAGACTGCTGACCATAACAGGAAAAACCTGGTCACCGTGAAGGGTTGTTTCTCCGTTGACAGTAACAGTAGGCATCTCCAGCATACCCTTATCATAAAGAGCATAACCTATCATGCCGGGTACAAGAAAAATAAAAACAGGCCAGACCTTTAAAAAACCGCCCCATAACGCTCCTCTCCTTGCGTTTTTAAGGTTCCTGGCAGCAAGCGTACGCTGAACGATATACTGATCGGTACACCAGTACCATATACCAACAATCGGAGATGCGATAATTATCCCCAGCCACGGAAAAGTCGGATCTGAAAGCGGACGCCAAAGAGCAAAATGCTCACTGTTTTTTGAAATCACAGCCTGAAGCTCACCCCACCCGCCGAGCTTTTCAAGACCGAAAAACGTTATGAAAAAGGACCCGGTCAAAAGAATAAAAGCCTGGGCAGTGTCAGTGTAAACAACTGCTCGAAGACCGCCGAATATTGTATAAATACCCGTAAGTATCACCGTTGTAAAAGCGCCTATCCAGAATGGATTGGTTCCTCCTCCGAAAAGATCTGGCAAAAGAGCCTGAAAAACAAGCGCACCTGCATAGACCGTTACTGAAACTTTCGTAACAACGTAAGCTACAAGTGAAACTATCGAAAGTATCCATCGGGTGAGGGGACTGAAACGCTTTTCAAGAAATTCCGGCATTGTAAACACACTTGAACGATAATAAAACGGAACAAAAACCCATGCCAGCATTACCATTATCCATGCGTGAAGCTCCCAATGGGCCATCGCCATACCGCTTGTCGCTCCGTTACCAGCCAGACCTACTATGTGCTCAGAGCCTATATTAGAGGCGAAAAGGGAAGCTCCTACAGCAAACCAGCCGATATTTCTGCTTGCAAGAAAATAATCTTCGGAAGTGTCCTGTTTTTTTGCCGAAAACCAAACGACACCGATAAGGATGAGAAAATAAACTGCTAATACCACCCAGTCTATCATTACAAGTCCGGTTTCCATTTCGAATCCTTTCGTAAAGAATTTCTGAAAAACGTCTTAAATGTGTAAGATATAATGGCGTATGAAAAATGATTTTGCAAGTGTAATATTTGTATTTTATTGTCGGGAAATGTTTTCTTCGGTTTTTTTACAGCCTCACCAGGCTTTTACATCTTTTTATGAATCCGCCTTTTTGCTTGTCATAACCGCATTTGTCAGATATATTGTCAAAGATAATGAAATTTTTGGTAACTGCTTTCAATAGGCAGGCAGTAGAAAAATGTTAATTGCGGGAAGGTAAAAATGGCTTATACAATAGGGCTCGATTACGGAACAAACTCGGTAAGATGTGTAGTTGTCAACACAAAAAACGGTATGGAAATAGCGGCCAGCGTCTTTAGCTACCCCTCAGGCCAGGATGGGATAATACTTGACCCTGCTGACCACAACCTCGCAAGACAGCTGGTACAGGACTATATAATCGGGCTGGAGGATTCAGTAAACGATGCTGTGGAATCAGCAAACAGCAAAGACCCGGATTTTGCCAAAGACAAGGTTGTTGCTATAGGAATCGATACTACAGGTTCGACACCGATTCCCGTTGATAAATTCGGTACTCCGTTATGTATGCTGGAAGAATTCAGGGATAATCCTAACGCAATGGCCTGGCTGTGGAAAGACCATACAGGATATGCAGAAGCTATCGAAATTACTGAACTTGCAAAAAAACAGAAACCCCATTTTCTCGACAAATGCGGGGGGACATATTCTTCTGAATGGTTCTTCAGCAAAATTCTGCACTGTTTAAGGGTTGACCCCAAAGTTTACGACGCCGCTTATACCTGGGTGGAGCATGCCGATTACATGACTGCAATTTTAACAGGCAATCAGCAGCCTGAAAACATTAAAAGGTGCAGATGTGCCGCAGGCCATAAGGCCATGTTCTCTGACCAGTGGCAGGGATATCCTGACAGGGAATTTCTTACACAGCTTGATGATAAACTTGCAAAACTAAGCGACACACTGCCTGACAAGACATACCCGATAGATACCCAGGCAGGTACTCTTACAAAAGACTGGGCCCAGCGCCTTTCGTTGCCGGAAGGCATACCTGTTGCAATGGCTGCTTTTGATGCTCACCTCGGGGCTGTGGGGTCCGGTATAAAAGAGGGCACACTGGTGAAAATTATTGGCACAAGTGCCTGCGATATGGCGGTTTTCCCGAATACTGAAAAACTGTCCGACATTCCGGGTATATGCGGTATTGTCGACGGTTCGGTTTTGCCGGGATGTTTCGGTCTTGAGGCAGGTCAGTCGGCGGTGGGGGATATTTTCAACTGGTTCGTAAATTATATTCAGCCCGGCGGAAAAGATGCAGGCTCCCATGAGGAACTGACAAACAAAGCTTCAAAGCTTTTGCCGGGACAGTCGGGACTGCTCGCTCTGGACTGGAACAACGGTAACAGAACTATTTTAGTGGACCAGAGGCTTACGGGACTTTTGATTGGCCAGACTCTGCATACAAAACCTGAAGAAATTTACAGAGCTTTGATCGAAGCTACCGCTTTTGGCGCACTTACTATAATAAACCGTTTCGATGAATACGGAGTCAAAATTAATGAGATAATAACTTGCGGCGGAATAGCGGAAAAGAACCCGATGCTGATGCAGATATACGCTGATGTAACTGGCAGGGAAATGAAGGTCGCGGCCAGTTCACAGGCCTGCGCGTTGGGGTCAGCTGTCGCCGCTGCGGTTGTAGCAGGGGAGTATGAAAACTTTGGTGATGCTCAAAAAGCGATGACCTCTGTAAAGCCGCAGACTTATAAACCGATAGATGAAAATCACAATGTATACAAGCAGTTATACAAACTATACAGGCAGCTGCACGATAATTTTGCAAATGATGATAATTCACAGAACATGGCTAATATAATGAAGGAGCTTCTGGAAATTAAGGAAAGGGTAAACAGCTGATGCTGGAAGAACTTAAGAAAGCGGTCTGTTCGGCAAATCTTGACCTTGCAGGGCACGGACTTGTCATTTTCAGCTGGGGAAACGTCAGTGGTATAGACAGGGAAAAGCAGATTGTCGCAATAAAACCAAGCGGCATTGATTATAACTCACTTGAGCCAAAGGATATAGTTCTTGTGGACATGGACGGTGAGGTGGTTGAAGGTGAGCTTAAGCCATCTTCTGATACGCCGACACATCTTGAGATTTACAAAAAATTCGACAAGGTTGGCGGGGTGTGCCATACACATTCAACCTATGCGACAATGTGGGCACAGGCCTGCAAAGATATTCCCTGTTTTGGTACGACCCATGCTGATTATTTTTACGGTTCTGTTCCGGTTACAGCGGAAATGAAACCAGGGCAGATACAGAGCGATTATGAGCATAATACCGGTGTTGTTATTGTTGAGGCGTTTAGTGATATTGATCCTATGGAGGTTCCGGCTGTTCTGGTTGCAAATCACGGTCCTTTTAGCTGGGGCGAGAACCCGGATATGGCGGTGGAGTCTGCGGTGGTGCTTGAAAATACGGCAAAAATGGCGATTGGGACGCTTATGGTTAATCCTGAACAGCCTTCGATTTCAAATGTTTTGCTTGATAAGCACTATCTCAGGAAGCATGGTAAAAATGCTTATTACGGTCAGAAATGATGGGTGGTGAAATGGAGTTTGAAACGGGTGTTCAATGCGACACCTGGTATATAAGAAAATTTGCGAAATTTTTATAAGCTCTTTATTGGTATGGTTTTACGTTAAAATGGGCGATTTTTAAAAACTGGCCAAAAGTGACCAATAGCGACCAAAAGTTAGCCTGTTTTTAGCGCTTTTTATACGTTTTTTTGCAAAAAAG
>CAZAYB010000097.1:2629-11201 GCA_964489215.1 uncultured Pirellulales bacterium | reverse complement strand
TAACAAAACATATCAGATCCTTTCAAAAAAATTTAAATATTCCATTTATTTCATTTAAGCTCTTATCATTGTTAGTACCATCTTAAACCGGCGGTCAGAATTTAGCGAATGCGGAACATCAGCTGGCATTATGATGACCTGCCCCTCATTAACAAGAATTTCATTACCCCCTATGGTTACTTGTACAGAACCTTCAATAACCTGAACAAGTGCATCATAAGGCGAAGTATGCTCACTAAGCCCCTGACCTGCGTCAAAGGCAAACAAGGTTACAGTACCGGTTGGCTTGTCAACAATAGTTTTACTTACAACTGAATCATCGCTGTATTCGATAATTTCACTTATAGCAGCTGGTTTTCCAACTAAAGCTTTTAGTGTACTTGATTTAATTTTATCAGTCATTTTTCCCCTTTGTATTAGTTGCGGTTTTCTTTTCTCTGCAGGCAATATCTGCAAGAGTTACACCATTTATCAATTCATTAAATTTATCCTGTAATTCAAACAGCTTGTCACTAATAGGACAATTTTCCTGCTTACTACAGCAATTAAGGCCAAGCAGACAATTATTAAAAACAACCGGCCCCTGCATAGCCTCAATAACATCCGGAACAGGTATGTCATCTGGTTGCTTTTTGAGCATAAAACCCCCTTTTGGACCCATTTTACTTTCCACCAGACCAGCCTCAGTCAGCTGCTGCATAATTTTACAGGCAAACTGATACGACACATCTTCTTCACTTGCCAGAGTTCTCGTGGAAACAGCCTGGCATTTTTTTCTCCTGGCCAAATTTACCAGCATTCTTAAAGCGTAATCTGTATTTTGCCTGATAATATTCATCAACTTTTCCTTAACCTATATAGGACTATTTTAATCCTACTTACCATACGGTCAAGAAAAAAAAATGTTTAATAAAAAAATTATCGATAGAAAACCAGAAAATGGGTCAGAAATAAAAAACCAAAAAAAACCTAAATAACTTAAGAATATGAACTTAACAACCTTAATCGGCAAAAAGGCAATAACTGGCAATTATTGCATTTTTCCTGATATTTTCCTGTACAATTCTCGATAATACCTATCCTTGAAAGTGCAAAGTCGTATTTTACAGGGTCATCAGGACAAATTTCAGCAAAGGCTTTTGTTACCATAATCGCAGTTTTCAAGTCGGCGGCGTTCCTGTTATGAAAACCCAAAAACCGTGTCAACCTGGCCATGTGGGTATCGATAGGAACAAGCAGCAGTTTTTTATCTATATTTTTCCATGTTCCCGGGTCGACCTGATCCTTCCTTACCATCCAGCGTAAAAATAAATTAAGCCTTTTACATGCACTTTTCTTTCCCGGATCAGAAACCAGGTAGCTTAACCCTTTGCCGGGTTTCTTGCCGGTCATTTTTTCGTGCATAGAATGAAGCTCATTACAAAATAGTGTAATCGCAGGCAAAATATCCTGATGGTTCTCAGAGATTTTTTCTGCAAAGAAATCTTCAAGAGATTTATGATTTTCATATACCTGCCTGACAAGCTTGAGCAAATCAGTAATGTCTTTGCCGGTATTGAATCTGTGCTTGAAAATGCTTAATTTTCTGATTTGAGCAGGCCCCAATTTTAAAGTAAACTCAGCGGGACTTTCCCCCATTATATCAAAGAGTTTGTTTAATGAATTTTCAATTTGCGCCACTCTGCCATAAGCTAACAAAGCAGAAAGCAAAGCAACTACCTCTCTGTCTTTTTTTCGCCGATACCGGTAAACAAACTGCAGCGGGTCAGGTTTTATAAGTGCACGCTTATTATAGCGACCGTACAGCTTTTCCAGAACCTGCTTTACATTGACTTTTGAAGTTATCAAAACAGCTTATTATTCTCAATAATCATCAATATGGAAAAACTCTGCATTCTCCAGCCAAAGCTTTGGCTTCATAAGCATCTCACAAATATTATCCATAAGCACATAATGTTTTTTTTCTTCTGCAGCTAGTTTTTTGAATACCTGCTGCTGCCAGTCGATATCAACCTCATTGGCTTTCTGGACATAATAGTCCATCGCCTTTTTTTCTATATCACGAGCCTTTTCGTAGAGCTGCTGTTCAGAAATGTCAAATTTGAAATTATCCGCTGCCTGCCTCATCTTATTGAAAACTTCCTTGGCATTATTCAGTACCGGTGAATCGGCAACCTCATGTTCGTCATTCTGTTTCATCTGTGTTATAGTCTGAACATGTTTCTGCTCTTCTTCAGCAAGCATGTTAAAAATAGTCTGCAGACCGGAATTTGAAGTTTTGGCAGCTAACTGCTTATAGTAATCTCTTGCCAGATTTTCTTTTTCTAAAGCAAATTCATAAATGTCCATCTATATCTCCCTGTATTGTAAAAATATTATAAAATTTCATAATAACAGATTATCAGGTTTTAGTCCACAATTTTTCTTAAACTCTTTTATAAAAGTCATCAAGCCGTTACTCCGGTATTATTGGCCTCCATTGTATTTCATCCTCAGACAAAAGCTCATCTGCAGCATCGAAACTTTGGGCACCCGATGGATAATGATATAAAGGCAAATCATTGGTTCTGCACTTTTCAAGTACCGGCGTGATAAGGCCCCATGCGACTTCAGCATCATCCTGTCTTATGAACAGGGTCTGGTCACCGGTAAGGCAATCGAGGATGAGTCTTTCATAAGCCTCCGGCGGAGTGGCCCCAAAGACCTCCGCATAATTAAAGTTAAGAGCAAGAGTACTCATGCAAACTTTTGACCCTGGCCTTTTAGCCTGGAAAGAAAGCTTTATACCCTCTGTGGGCTGAATCTTGAGTACGAGAACGTTGGCAGGAAGCTCTGTAAGTCCACTGGAGGCGAACATAGAATGAGGAACCTTTTTAAATGTTATCGCAATCTCGGTCAGTTTAGAGGCCAGCCGCTTGCCTGTTCGTAACAAAAACGGAACATTTTTCCATCGCCAGTTATCCACGAACATTCTGGCTGCTGCGTATGTTTCTGTATTTGAAAAAGGGTCTATTTTTTCTTCTTCGGTATACGCCCGAACATCTCTGCCATCTATAGTGCCTTTGGCATATTGCCCTCTTACAAGATATCTATTCAGATTTTCAAGGTCGAAGGGCCTGATGGATTTAAGAAGCTTAACTTTTTCGTCTCTTATGGCATTTGCTTGAAAAGATGTGGGAGGTTCCATTGCAACCAATGCAAGCATACTTAACATGTGGTTTTGGAACATATCGCGAATTGCCCCGGCTGTATCGTAATATCCGCTTCGGTGCTCTACTCCCATCTTCTCTGCTATGGTAATCTGAACATTGTCTATGTAGTTGCGGTTCCATATTGGCTCAAAAATGGCGTTGGCAAAACGAAACATAAGAATATTCTGGACGGTTTCCTTGCCGAGGTAATGATCGATCCTGTAAATCTGAGATTCATCAAAATATTTCCTTATTCTCAGATTCAGTCCTTTAGCAGAATCCAGATCCCTGCCAAATGGTTTTTCAATTACGATTCTTGGAGGATGTTTGCATTTTGGAGATGCGCCCTTAGAAAGACCTGTTTGCCCGAGATGTTCTATTACCGGCTCGTACACCTTAGGCGGCAATGCCAGATAGTATATATGGCAGCATGTGACTTTGTGTTTTTCGTCAAGTTCATTGATTTTTGCACTTAAATTTGAATAGAACCGCCCATCATCATAGTCACCTGTTAAATAGTAGCAGGAATTAACGAAATTTGCTTTTTGGTCGGCATTATAGTCAACTGAAAGGGAGTCTATTACTTTTTCCGCAATTGAACGGAAATTATCATTACTGATTTCAGTTCTGCCGCAGCCTATCAGGTAAAACTTATCAGAAATAAGACCCTGCGCATAGAGAGCAAAAATACTTCCTATGAGTTTTCTTTGCGCAAGGTCGCCGCTTGCTCCGAATACCACTACTGCACTGGGAGGCGACTTGCTTTCAACGCATACTGCTCCTGGCTTGTCGACAAGCGGTTTTATATCCTTCAAATGAAACCTCTTTAATTATTTAGTTTCTTCAAAACATCAGTTTGATAAGTCATTCGACCTGAAAGATCACAACAGCATTTTAATAATCTCAGCAGGTTCAATTCTGAAAGCAGCCCCTTTTCCCTCAAAAAAACCATGCTCAGCAATGAGATGTATATTCAGATCGGACCACTTTATCTGAGTGTTGGCTTTAACATCCTTGAGAAAAGTTACCCTTTTATCAAATCGACCCGGATGCGGCCAGGGACATACGATTACCCCCTTAGCCTCATCTACCCTTGCCTGGAGCCTTTCATTAACAGCAACCCAGTTGCCCAGCCATTCTTTCGCCTTATCTGTTATTTCCTGCATCTTCTGTGCCAGTTCTTTGCCAGTGATATTCAAATGTACAAGTTCAGCAGTATCAGTTTCGATAATCTCAGCAGGACTTCGGCTGTCATCCCCCATAAATCCTCCTGCACTTATTTTAGAGGATCTTAGCATTCTCTCAATTTTTTGTTCCTGCGGTGACTGTTTCATATATCCACCTGTTTACGCAAATTTATCGTAGAAAATATTGCTTTCCTTTACACCCAGATTACCGTTTAAAACTTTTATGGAAGCATCGATCATTCCCGGAGAACCACAAAGATATGCCTCACATTCAGAAGCATTATCAACCAGTTTGTCAACTGCTTCAGTAACCAGACCTGTCTGACCATCCCATTTTTCATCTTCGTCAGGAGACGCCACAACAGGCACGAATTTAAAATTATCAAGTTTATCCTCAAACTCTTTCATCAAATCGAGCATAAATAACTCCTTTACCTTATTGGCCCCGAAAAAATAAGTTGCTTTTCGATTAATATTTTTATTCACCATTTCATAAAGCATACTTACAAACGGAGCCATACCGGAACCACCAGCTATAAAAATCATATCAGAATCTGCCTCACTAAGATGAAAATCACCGTAAGGACCGTTGCATTTTACCGGGTCTCCTTCCTTTAGATATTCGAAGCAGTAAGTTGTACAGATACCGCCTGGCACAAGCCTTATTATAAGGTCAAAGGAATCCTTAACAGCCGGGTCAGAAGCTATGGAATAAGCTCTGTAAACCTCTTCGCTGCTCTTTTCATACTTTGGCGCTAAAAGCTGCACATATTTACCGGGAACAAAATTAATCTCCTTAGGTTCCTTTAGCTTGAAACTGAAAAGCTTAATATCATGAGTGAGATCTTTTATAGATTCACAAACACACTTATATTCCTGAATATTGAAAAGCTCTTCCGGAACCTGTATTTTCATATCATTACGTACTTTTACCTGGCAAGACAGCCTGATATTACCTTCCTTTTCCTCATCTGTAAGGAAAGGGGTCTCTGTAGGCAGAATCGCACCGGCTCCTTCGTCAACCTTCATTTTGCAAAGGCCGCAAGTCCCTTTGCCTCCACAGGCACTTGGTATAAATATCTTTTCTTCTGTAAGAGTTGAAAGCAAAGTTTTGCCGCCTTCGACAGTTATTTTCTTATCATTGTTTACAGTAATTTCGCACTGCCCATAATTTGCGAGGAAAATTTCAGCAATAACGATCAAAGTCGCCAGCACCGCTCCGATTAAGCTGATTATCAAGACCGAAATCAATACATTCATTTGTTATCCCTGAAGAACTCCAGTAAAGCCAATAAACGCCAGCGCCATCATTCCAGCAATAATCAGCGCAATACCCGGACCCTGCAGCCCCGCAGGAATCTTATCATTTTTAAGTTTTTGCCGAATTCCTGCAAGTGCTAAAATAGCCATCAGCCAACCCAGACCTGAACCCAGCCCCCATCCAATAGTAACAATAAAACTATAATCACGAATGACCATGAATAAAGAAGCTCCCAGTATTGCACAGTTAACCGTAATCAAAGGTAAAAAAATACCAAGATTCTGATAAAGAAAAGGCGATATCCTTTCTATTAAAAGCTCCACAAACTGAACAAATGCAGCTATTACAATAATAAAAATAATGAAACGGAAAAATTCGAGGTTCAAGGGAACAAGAACATAGTGATAAACAACCCAATTAAGCGCACATGTGCACGTAATGACAAAAACGACAGCCCAGCCTAACCCTGTTGCGGTTTTAACCTCTTTTGAGACCGTAAGGAACGGACACATACCAAGAAAATATACCAATAGTATGTTCTGCGTAAAAACCGCCGAGATGCATATTACCATTGCCTGCCACATTTCAGATCCAATATTCATTCAGGCTCCTTACGCAATTTAATAGTTTTTAAAATCCAGACTACCACCGCCAAAGTAAAAAAAGCTCCGGGCGGCATAACCATAATTATCCATTTATCCCACAAAGGGGTGGAAAAGTACGGCACATCGAAGCCCAAAAAAGTACCCATTCCGGTTATTTCTCGAATCGTAGCTATTATCAAAAGAACAAAAGAATAGCCAAGAGCATTGAAGAAGCCGTCCACCCCCGCCACAGGAATGCTGTTGCTGTTTGCACAGGCCTCACATCTGCCCATAACGATACAATTAGTAATTATCAATCCTACATAAGGACCAAGATTTTCACTCATCTGGGGCCAGTAAGCCTTTAGTACAACATCGATGATAATAACATAAAAGGCTATTATCAAAGTTTCGACCATCATTCTTATGTTCCTTGGTGTCAGTTTTCTAAGTATCGATACACTGACCGCACTCAATGTAAGAGTGAAAACCAAAGCTATACACATAACAGCTGTGTTGAGCACCAGATTTGTAACCGCAAGAGTACTGCATATACCGAGGACCTGGCCAAATATGGGATTGTTATCCCACAAACCTTCCTTTATCAATTTTTTGGCCTGTATCTCCATAAGCTTCCCATTAATCAAGATTCATTTTTTCTTTCCAGCTTTGCAGTGCGTCATTGATTATCCTTTCAAGCCTTACGCTCGTCTGGGTTGCTCCAGTTACAGCATGCACCTGACCGGTATCAAGCTGTTCGCCGGGCCTTTTCATCTCAATCGGAGTTTCATTGGCAAACAGCTTAAGCTGATCGAACTGGTCTTTGAATTCTTCATCTTCTATTCTTGCACCAAGCCCAGGGGTTTCGTTCTGTTCATAAAACTCTATCCCTGTAACCTTCAAAGTATCTGGATCAATGCCTATTACGCCTTTAATTGGCGCCCAAAAGCCCTGACCCTGAAAGGGAAGCGCATATGTTAATCGGCCGTTTTTCTGAAAAACATAGGCTCCATGTGTTTTCTCGGACGGCTCCTCAAGTTCTTCAACAAAAATATTATGCATCTGCATCTGTGACTTACCCTTAAGATCAATGTCGGGCAGCACTGACAGTACCGCTCTTTCGTAAGCGAAAGATTGGTTAGCCTTTACCCTTTCATCTGTGTATTCTGAGAAGCCGATTACTATCGCACTAAAAAATGCTGTTACAATAAACATATATATTACAGCAAAGGATCTGTTTTTTTTCATGCTTTTGCCCCCTCTGCCTTTTTTGCTTTTGCCGAGGCCTTGTATTGCTTTACCCAGTAGTCAAGCACCGGCGCGAACATGTTGCCGATCAGAATCGAAAACATTAACCCGCCATAAAAAATTGAAAAGTTCCTTATGACCGTAGTACATGAAGCAATAATTATTCCATAAATAATTCTCGCTTCTGTGGTTTTAGGACTGCTTACCGGATCTGTCGCCATATAAAAGGCACCCAACAAAAACCCCCCGCCCATAACCGCAGGCCACGCACCGGGAACCGGATCTACACCAAACCAAAACAAAATCTGATTCAAAACAGCGTAAGTTATCACTGTTGAAAGAATGGTAGCTCTGCTGGCTACTTTCCAGATGAAAAGATAAAGTCCGCCAATGAGAATAAGCACAGCGCTTGTAACTCCCATTGTGCCGCTTATCCTGCCAAGAGCAAGCCCCTTAAAGAGAGTGCTTTTGGATATAGTAACCTGGGCATTTTTTGCGATGTCAAAGGGAATCTGGTCAGTTGCCTTTGAGATATCCTCATCAGCGACAGAAAGCTGACCATATTTTAGATAGCCCATCGGAGTTGCACCAGTGGTCGCATCAGCTGATGTCGTACTCCATCTATTTAATGCTCCCCATGGCTCAGCAGCGGGCTTTGACCACATACCTGTCATAGCAACCGGAAAACATACATAAACAAAACACCTCCCTGCCATTGCGGGATTAAAAATATTCCTTCCGAAGCCGCCGAAAACTTCCTTACCAAACATAATCGCAAAGACCACCCCGATAAATACTACGTGCCATGGAACAGCAGGCGGCATTATAAGAGCGAAAAGGAAAGTTGTAACGAATACCGCTTCACTGACAGGTTCTGATCTTGTTTTGCAGAAGATGTATTCAGTAACAAATCCTACAACGGTAGCAAACGCAATAACCGCAAGTGATCGCCATCCAAAATAGTAAACGGCCCCAAAAACACATGGCAACAAAGCAAAAACCACCTTGCGGTTAATTGGCTGTTTTCTTAGAAGCTTAACGGGTTTTACCTTTTTTTCAGCCATTTTGCCCCCGTAAAAGATCTAATCCATAGGCTCAAAT
>CAZAYB010000097.1:0-2619 GCA_964489215.1 uncultured Pirellulales bacterium | reverse complement strand
GGCTCAAATTCATCCTTGCCGACCCCGCAATCGGGACATACCCAGTCATCGGGGATATCTTCAAAAGCTGTACCTGGATCTACGCCATTATCAGGATCACCGGCTTGTGGGTCATAAACATATCCGCACATCAAACAACGATACTTCTTCATAGTTCTTAGCTCCCTGTTAAAAAATAGTTAATAGTAGTTTCAATTTACAATGCTGCCAGTTCCTTGTCCAAAAATGCGATATGGGACATTTCCTCGCGAATTATCTCTTCTACCTTCTTTTTGCTTTCGTCAGTAAGTACACTTTCCTTTATGCCAAGATAAAACTGAATTGAGGCCTTTTCTGCCTCTATTGCAATTCTTAATATCTCTTCTGCGGATTCATTTCCGCTAAGCTCTGAATCAGGGGCAGCTTTTCCTTCCCAGCCCTTATTTGCCGCAATCTGTTGGAGATAATGTGCCATTTCACTGTCAGGATCGAAAATACTTAACTGGTTATCACCTTTGATCAGTTTTTCAAACATCTCAGAAAAAGTGTCAAGGTGCTTTTGCTCCATGGCACTTAACTCGAGAAAAAGCTTCTTCTTCTGGTCATCAGCGGCTTTATCAGCAGCCTGCTTGTAAAATACAACTCCCCTGCGCTCAATCTCCTTTGCCATCTCCAGCACTTCATCAGCTCTGTAGCTTTTTGCCATTTATTCTTCTCCTTCAGCAGACGGTGTAAATGTCCTCTGTCCCATTTCCTTATCCAGCATATAAATGCCCCCTTTAGCATCTTTGACCATTTCAAGCTTGTCAAGGACATCCTTTACACTTTTTTCTTCTTCCACCTGCTCATCAACAAACCATTGCAATATCGGCATTGCAGCCCTGTCTTTTTCTTTATCGGCCAAATCACACAAATCGTTTATCATTCCTGTAATCTTCTGCTCGTGCTTATAGGCATCATCAAAAATTTCCTTTGGACTGGACCAATCTACTTTGGGGTCATCCAGGCCTGTGAGTACAACTTTACCGTCACGGTCCATTATATGAGTGTAAAACTTCATGGCATGAACCATCTCTTCCTGTGCCTGACATTTCATCCAGGATGCAAATCCGTCAAGTCCCATACTGTCAAAATTAGCCGCCATTGACCAGTAAAGATAAGCCGAAAAAGTCTCCGCATTTATCTGCTTATTAAAAGCATCTGTCATTACTTTTCCTATCATAATTTTCTTCTCCCTTTTATTTAGTTTTAAACTTTTTTCAGGCATAAGCCTGTATTGCAAAACCAATCGCTTAACCAGCTCTAATATTAAACGATACCAATTTCAGAGTGCTTGGCAAGTATTTTTTCAGCTAATTGAGTTAAAGCGGTAAAATCTCCTTCCTCAGGAACACCTTTACTTATAACCGGCTCAAGAACCTCTGCCTGGAGATTACCAACAATATCGGCAAGCTGCTCTACCATTTTACTGCCCCAGCCGTAAGAGCCTATGATAGATACAAATTTTGCCTTCGGCTTTAATGCACTTGCCACAAGTGCCGCATAGGCAACCGTAGGATGTGCATAAACAAGCACCGTTGGTGAACCTATAACTATTGTAGCGGCATCAACCATTGCCATCGCCATTTCACCAAGGTCAGCAGAAGTAACGTTAAACGGCTTGACGGTAATGCCCCTGTCCATAAGCTCATCAATAAAATGGTCCGCCATTTTCTTCGTGCTTTCATGCATTGACAGAAATGGAAATACAACCGTGTTTTCAACATCATCACTGATCCATTCCTTATAAGCATCGATAATCAGGGACGGTTTGTCATAAACCGGACCGTGGCTTGGAGCTATCATATCTATGTCAAGCCTGCCGACCTTTTCCATATTCTTTTTTATGGTATTGCGAAACGGCATCATTATTTCCGCATAATATCTCTTGGCAGAATTGAGCACAAGCGGAGCATTCTTCACGTAAAGATCACTTGCAGCAAGATGAGATCCGAAGAAATCGCACGAAAACAATATTTTATCCTCGCAAAGATAAGTGCTCATAGTCTCAGGCCAGTGAACCCACGGAGTTAAAACAAATTCGAGAGTTTTATCTCCCAGAGACAATGTATCACCTTCGGCAACCACATGGAAACGGTCATCTTCAACCTCCAGCAGATCCTTAAGCATCTTTTTGCACTTTTCATTAGTAACAACCTTTGCCTCCGGATAGAGCATGGCAATATCAGGTATAGAGCCTGAATGGTCCTGCTCGGCATGATTGCTTATTATGTAATCAATCTTATCAATTCCTGACATCACAAGATTGTCAATAAGGTCATTAACCTTTTCGGGATCAACAGTGTCAATAAGAGCAGTTTTTTCGGAACCCTTTATAAGGTACGAATTATAACTTGTACCCTCAGGCAAAGGAATAAGCTCATCAAAAAGCTTTCTGTCCCAGTGAATCGAACCAACTGATAAAACTTCAGGCTTAATCTTTCTAAGTGTCACTTTTATAGTCCCTTTCTTTTTTAGCCTTTAATCTCTTTGAGTTTATCCATTACTGCTTCATAATCAGGCTCATTGGTTATTTCATCTACGATCTGTTTGTAACGGATTTTATCTTTATTATCAATAATGAAGACAGCTCTTGTAAGC
>CAZAYB010000096.1:0-11203 GCA_964489215.1 uncultured Pirellulales bacterium | reverse complement strand
ACAAGATATACGATTAACTCGGTTACATTCCTGTAACGAACACCCAGTTTATTTACAAAATAGTCCACCCCGAGATGACCCTTTCTTGAAAAAGTCACCGATGCCCCGAGAAGTGCCATCCACATCAACAGAATAGTCGCCAGTTCCTCGGTCCATGTGCTCGGGTTTTTCAGAATAAAGCGTGTAAAAACCTGCCATAACACATCGAGCACCAGAACACCGGTGATAACTATCACTGCCAGTTCAAGTACCCTGATCAATCCTTCCTTTATCTTCCGAAAAATTCCATTCATCTCAATCGGTCCTTTTAATCTCTTCCAGAATATCTCCTATTTCCGTACCTTTATATGAATCATGCATTGGCCCTACTGCTTCCATAAAAGGTCTTTTATCAGGATATATTATCTCAACCCCGGCCTTTTTAACAATATCCAGGGACTCTTCTGTCTTTTCTTTCCAAAGCTGCCTTTGATACAGGGCCGACTCGTCCGCAGCTTTTTGTATAATTTCACGTTGTTCGTCAGTAAGATCTTTCCAGAAATCCATATTGATAATGACTATGTCAGGAACCATTGTGTGCTCGTCAAGAGTATAATACTTGCATATCTCATAATGTCTGGACGTCTCAAAGCTCGGAGGATTATTCTCCGCACCGTCGACTACACCTTGCTGAAGTGCGGTATAAAGCTCACCGTAAGAGATCGGCGTAGGAGAGCCACCAAGATGCTTGACCATTTCAATTGAAGTATTGCTCTTTTGCACGCGGATCTTAAGCCCCTGCAAATCTTCAGGACTTTCGACCTTTTTCTCAGAAGTATAAAAACTTCTGCTCCCCGAGTCATAATAACACAACCCGAAAAGCTTAACATTTTCGCCGCTGTGTTTAATTCTTTGACCTACAGGCCCGGATAATACTTTCCAGAAATGCTCAGAATCCTGAAAAACATAAGGTATGCTGAAAACTGCCATTTCCGGTATAAAACTTTCAAGAGGAGAAGTTGAGGTCTTAGTAATATCTATTATTCCAAGCTGGGTCAGCTCTATCATTTCACGTTCCGAACCTAGTTGTTCATTGGGAAAAATATCAAGCGTTATCTTACCATCGGAATACGTCTCCATTTTTTCACCCATAAAGACCATAGCCTTGTGCACCGGATGCGATATATCAAGGGAATGACCCATCTTGACAATTAACCTGTCTTCTTTATCCGAACAGCCCGCCAAAACAAACAGCATTGATATAAGAATCATTATTTTCTTCATTCGCAAGCCAGCTCCCATAACCTTAAAGCCCATTTTTATCTTCTCTATCGTTTAAAAGTAATGTATTGAACAAAGAAGTGCAATTTTTTTCATTAAGAGCCTTGAAATAAAAATCGAATTTAACTTTTTCAATTTCTTCTGCCTTAACAGGGTATAACGTTTTCATTCCTCCGGTTTTATTCCCTTTGCCCGCCGACCTCAGCAGACTGGAAATATACATGCTATTTTTATGATTTTCAAGACAAATGATACCGTTGTCAAAAATAAACCCCGCTCCGTTATTTTGCTGATTGCAGACCGCTGCAAGGTAAACATTTTCCCTGTTGCCGGGATAATATCTGCTGCGAGGGTCTTCCAAAGGCAACGGCTTGATGCTCCATACCCCAAACTCCGATGCATCACTTTGCCCCGGATAAGATTCGTAAGGCCCGTCACCCAGCCAGCAAAGCCTGTCCATATCCCCGCATGTTTGAAACGCAAGCCCCGCTTCAAGAAGATTTATATCAATATTATTCGCTGACAAATCTCCTTTTAATTCTACGTAGCCGTTTGAAAAAACTCTCAAAACACAATCAAGTACAAAATGAGCATCTTCAAGTTCTTTATGCTCTAATTCATATTTACTGCAAAAATCAATTTCCAGCAATTCATCACTATTTACACATATTTCAAAATCCTCTATATCACAATCAGTAAGAAACCTCCTGTTATTTATTTCAAGGGCTACGGGAGACATTCTTTTCAACTCGGCAAGTTCGGGCTTTCTGCCGATGTCTATATAAATCCCTTCAAGCAATATCTTTTCAGACTCTTCTGCAATCAAGTATATTCGACCCGTCCTGGTATCGAAAAAGAATTTTATAAATTTGTTTTCCGTAAAGATTATATCTTCCCGTTCCAGAGTCTTTAACACAGGCCCGCTGAAACGCTGTAACTTTTTAACAAAACGGCAAAACGGATTATCCTTAAATAGTTTGATTGTATGCTCGTAAATCCTTCGATTATTAAAATCAGTAAATTCAAAAAACAGCCAACACAGTCTGTCTTCACCGATATTTTTAAAGGTCGGCTTTACTTCAAAAAAACCTTTCTTCCGTGGCGGCATAGACAATATGATATCACCTTTCTCAACCACGTCCCCTTCGCATACCAATTTCCATCTGCCTTTAATCTTACCTAAATCAGTAAAGTCATACCTGTTATGAACAGGAATTCTTACTTGCTTACTTCCTGATTCGATATTAATTCTATCAACCGGAATATAAACAGGCGAATAAACCTTTCTTGTTATCCAGTAGTCAACCTGGGCAAACCTGTCCGCATATACAATTCCATCAGAACCCGAAGCCCCGCAGCTGTCAATAACTGTATCATTACCAACCCAAAGATCCGGACTTATAACAGGCTCATCAAAATCATCCGCATCAAGCCTTTCAATGTCATTCTTAAGGACCCTGACACCACGCTTCAACTTGCGCTTAATGCCCTGATCCTGAAAGTGCCAAATACAGCCCCCGGCAAGCCTGTCATGTTTTTCAATCACCTCCCACCTCTGCCTTAACCCCTCAAAAGCGTTACCAAGGGAATGATTAAATTCCGTACACAATACTGGCTTGTCTATCCTGTCAGTTGTAGCTGCCTGATACAGATTCCACCGCCCCCTCCCTTTCACAGGATAAGCATAAGGATAATGCGGCGCAATAATATCCGCCTCCTCGGGCAGATATACATCCCATGTACCCCCTCCTTCGCCGGCTCCGGGCAAAAGCACCGGGCGGGTTTTATCCAGCTCCCTGACATATTTAACTGTTTTGATAACGTTTTCAAGAACAGGATTCTCATTGCCGACCGCCCAGATAATAACAGATGGATTATTAATATCCCGCATTACTGTCGAATATGCTCGTTCAAACAGTATTTCAAGATAAGAATCCTCATGAAGATGCTTCTCTCCTTTACCGAAAGGCACTTCACATATCACATACAACCCAAGTCTGTCACACAGATCAATAAATTCAGGCGAAGGAGGATAATGAGAAGTCCTGACAGCATTGATGTTCGCACGTTTCATAAGCTCAATATCCTGCAGATAATGCACTTTTTCCAAAGCTCTGCCGACTTCAAAATGTATATCATGATGATTCACCCCCCGAAGCTTAACGGGTCTGAAATTCACCCTCAGCACATCACCTTTGATATCTATCTGACGTACCCCAATCTTTTTAGATATGAGATGTTCACTGCCGATGCCGTTTATTAAATTCATTTCAAATGTATAAAGCAAAGGATGTTCAGCACTCCATAGAACGGGCTTATCAACAGTAAAATTCAACGAGATCAAATCGGATACCGGATTTTTATCAGATAAATTTATTTTCTTTTCAGAGACTAATTTGTTATCCGGATCATAAAGAAATGCGGTTAATGCTGATTTTGAGATTGCGCAAGGAATACTCTTTGAAAGCAAAATCTCCGCATTAACCTCAGCACAAGACAGATCACTCTTTAAATCTGTTTTTAACCTATAGTCCTTTATATGCAATCGCGGAACGGAAAAAACAACTACATCCCTGAATATCCCTGAAAGTCCCCAGCTGTCATGACTGTCAAAGTCCCAGCCCTTTCTCCTTCTGTCAACACAAACTGCAATTACATTCTCTTCGCCTGTTTTTATATACTCTGTAATATCGAACTCACTGCGGTTAAAAGAACTGTTAAATTCCCCGACACGCTTCCCGTTTACCCAAAATTCAAAACCAAAAGCAACCCCCTCAAATCTGATAAAAATCTTCCGGCTCTTCCAGTCTTTATCAACCATAAATTTCCTGCGATAAAGACCCGTACCGGGACGCGGCTTAGCATATTTTGGCTCTTCAAAGCCCTTAAGCTCCCAATTTGACGGAACATCGATATCAGCCCAGCCGGAATCATTATAATCTTTACTCTCAAAACCACGCTTTTCTTCATTGAAAACAAAACGCCATTTGCCATTTAAAGATAATTTCCAATTTCCGTCATTGTCTATCGGTACGAAACAAAGCGATTGCAGAGATAATACAACCAGTAGCACAAGTAAAAAAAATGTTTTTAATAACTTCATTCAGTTATATTTCTATTCCTGACCTGGAAGATTCCATTTCACAAAAGTTTTCAGCCTTGCCAGACCGAGTTTATTATTACCCCGGCCCAAATGCGATATATCTTCTGTCCTGCCTGCATAAACCATATACATATACCCATCATAATGCCGCCAGTCCGCTATAAAAGCAGCATTGGCAACATCGTCAGTGTTAAAGCTCTCCATGGCGATCTCCGGATATGAATAAGTGCTCCAGTTGAGCCAGTCAGAATCCGAATAACCGCTGCCGCACATCTTCATCAGACGAGGCTTAGGCCCTTTGACTGTACCTAAAAGATACCAGAAACCGTCTAAATTGATAAACTGGTAATTCTCCGCCCACTCTCCGGGCAGCTCTCCAAGTCTCGTCCAGCCAGTTTTACCAATCTCCTCAGCAACTGCCATCATAGGTGTCTGCACCTCTTTCCAGGCCAGATATACCTTGTCATTGAAAAACGTTACCGCAGCATCAATCGCCCTAACCTGATTTCCATCTTCATCAACAGTAATATCCCAGGCAAGCGGCCTGTGGTACTGCCAGTTTTCAAGATCATCTGAAACCGCATAAAAAAGCTGATTCTTCATTCCATTAGAATGATCATCGCCCCATGAATTATAAGTCATATAATATTTATTACCTTTTCGTGTAATATTGGGTGAGCACATACCCGTCCAGCCGTCAAAATAACCGCTCCATTTGAACAGGGCATCAGAATAATGAATAAAATCTTTCGTTTTTACTCCGACAACGTGACTTCGCTCTCGTCCTTTGTCATGATAAAACGCCGAAAAGAAAACATAAAAAGTACCGTTTCGATAGGCAATACAAGCATCTTTTGTTGACCAGCCAGGATGCGAATAAACAGGGTTTTTAAGATTGTCCCACAAGATAAAAGGCTTCTCCGGACCAGGCTTGACCCAGTTGACTAAATCTTTCGACCTGGCAAGAGCAATCCTGTTGTCCCCTCTTCTGGCATGTGTATTTCCTTCTGTCCGGCCGGCGTAAATCATATAAAACCAACCGTCATGCTTTCTCCAGTCGGCAATAAAACCGGCGTTTGAGTTGCTCTTTGAATTAAAATATTCCTGAGGCATCAATATTTTTCTGCCCTGTCGCCATTCAAGCCAGTGCTCATTTCTTTCACCGCTGTCTTTCATTTTATATAGGTAAAAAGTAGTAGGTGATGGCTTATAAGCTGTCGTCATAAGATGCCACTTACCATCAATTTTAATAAACTCAAAGTTCTCGTGCACAAGCCCGTTATAACTGCCGTCCTGCATCAGCAGTCTCGGCAAACCGTTACCGATAAATTCCCACGGACCATCAATATCACTGGCAACTGCCATCTTTGTCCTATGAGGCCGACCCTGCTTCCATACCAGATAATACCTGCCGTTTTCATAGGCAACCGCGCCGTCTATGTCCCGTTTGGTCGTCAGGTTATCCGCTAACGGATTATGTTTGTCCCAGTGCTCCAGATCAGTGGAAACAGCGTAAAACAGATCATTGGGCTTACCCGCTTTATCTCCCCATGAATTATAAGTAAGGTAAAACTTATCCTGTATTTTTGTTATGTTCGGTGAGCACATCCCTATCCAACCGTCCTCGACACCGTCCCATATAAACAAGGGCTCAGAGTAATTTACAAAATCTTTCGTCTTAACCCCAACCACATGACTTCTCTCCCGACCGCGGTCAAAATAAAACGCTGAAAAGAAAACATAAAACTGTTCTTCGTGTCGAATCACACAAACATCTTTTGTTGACCAGTGCGGATATGAAAAAACGGGATTACGAAGTTTATCCCAATCGATAAAAGTCTGATCATCACCAGGAGCGTTCCAGTTGACTAAATCTTTCGACCTTGCAAGTGCCAGCTTATTATTACCTCTGCCGTCATGCGTTTCACTTTCGGTAGTACCCGCATAAAGCAGATAATAATACCCATCATAATTTGACCAATCTACCAGAAAAGATGCATTTGCACGGTCATAAGTATTAAAATCCTCCAGCGGAGCTTCGAGCACATATCCATCTGTCCAGGTTTTCCATGACAGCCGATCATCCGGATCACCTGACATTTTATACAAATAAGGATTATGAGGCCTGTAATCAGTTGAGAGAAGGTACCACTGGCCGTCTATTTCAACAAATGAAAAATTCTCATGAATCATACCGTTTTCATAGCCGTCCCCCATCAGCAGTTCGAGATAACCGTCGCCGATATAGCTGAAATCTCCGTCAAGACTGTTCCCAACCGCTATCCGATTCCGCTTAACAGTAACATCATTATCCCGCCAATTCTGCCAGACTATGTAATACTTACCGTCATAATATGCCAGTGCAATATCTATAACGCTTTTATCCTTGAGCAGATTTGATGCAATTTTGTTATGCTTGTCCCAGTTTTCAAGATCTTTGCTTACCGCATAAAACAGTTCGTTATTCATACCGCGGGGATGACGATGACCCCATGAATTATATGTCAGAACATACTGGTCTTTGACCTTCGTTATATTCGGCGAACACATCCCAATATAACCGTCATCCTGACCGTCCCATATAAACAAGGGATCGGAAAAAGTTTTGAAATCCTTTGTTTTGACCGCCGTTACATGGCTTCTCTCTCTGCCGTTGTCAAGATAAAATGCAGAAAAGAAAATGTAAAAACAGTCGTCCTTGTGTACCACGCAGGCATCCTTAGTCGCCCAGCCTGGATGCGAATAAAGGGGATTCTGTAAATTCTCCCAGTCAATAAAATCAGAGTCAGCACAGACAGTTCCTGTTAAAAAACAACAAAAACACATAATTAACATAAAAACAAAAACAGGTTTGCTGATTAAACACATCAAAAAACTCCTTCATTAAATACAAGCTAAAATTCCGCCGTCAACATAAATAATCTGGCCGTTCACAAAATTAGAGGCATCTGAAGCCAGAAAAACCGCCGTTCCCAAAAGCTCTTCCAGCTGGCCCCATCTACCCGCAGGCGTCCTTTTACAGAGCCAGTCACTGAATCGCTCATCCTCCACCAAAGCCTTTGTCATCTCCGAAGAAAAATAACCCGGTCCGATGCCATTTACCTGAATATCGTACCTGGCCCACTCGGTTGCCATCGCTTTGGTAAGATTCTTGATACCACCCTTAGATGCAGTATAGGCAGCTATTGAAGGCCGGGCAACCTCACTCATAAGAGAACAGGTATTTATAATCTTGCCCTTCCTTCGCTCAATCATCGGTTTAACAACTGCCTTGCTTACAAGAAACGCACTGTTGACATTGACCGTCATAACTTTCTGCCAATCTTCATAGTTGAAATCTTCAAGAGGCCAACGTATCTGGATACCTGCGTTATTTATCAGCACATCGACAGGACCTTTATCCTCGATAATATCTGCGGTACTCTTGCATACTTCCTCCGGATTGGAAACATCAAAGTCATAAGCACAAACATTTATACCCTGTGAGCTAAGCGTCTCAACCGCTTCATCAAGACTATTTCTGTTCCTGCCGTTAAGTATAATATTAGCTCCGCATTTACCCATGCCCTCGGCAAACATATACCCTATACCTCTTGAAGAGCCGGTAATCAGAACATTAAGACCTTCAATATCGAACAATTTTGATATCATAATTCACCTCGCATTAATCCTGTTTGAATTTATCTCTCATCTCGCCTATGCCGGGAATTTTATTCATAAGATGACCGTGTCTGCCCTCAAAATTCTGAATAAGAGATCTTTGAGTTTTACCAACCAGTATCGTAAAAATATACTCATCATGACCGGGAGAAGTAACTGTCGGATGATACCCGCCTTCAATTATAACTGTGTCCCCATCTTCGGTCATAAAACAGTCTGTCTGTCCATTCGGCTGATAAACAATCTGGGCACCAAATCCGGTCCTGGGCCTGAACTTATAATAATAAACTTCCTCGAAAGCAGTTTCCTCAAAATCATTTGCAGTTCCTGAATCCTCATCGTGCTTGTGAGGGGGATAACCAGACCAGCAACCCCCATCCGCATAAAGTTCACTAACCAGCAGATTACCCGCCCTGCCCCTGGCATTATGACCTAATACATGATATATCCTTCTCCTGCAGTGCGCCTCGATAGAACCAACCTCTACCATCTCAACTTCGTCAGGCTTGACCCTGAAAGGCTCATAATCTGTTTCACAATATCCTCCTGCAACGGCTATTTCAACTGAATCAGAGACTCCGGTCACAGTGACTCCGCAATTCCGGGGAACATAAACAGAATCCGCTTTGCCGGACCAGATATCTTCACGCTCACCTACAGAGTTAAAAACATTACCGTTTACACGAATATCACAAGTGCCTTTCAAAACAACATAAACAGACTCAAATCTTTCAAGCTTTTCTGTATAAATCTGTCCTTGTTCAAGCCTGACAATATTAAAGTATGTTAAACTAACAAGAGAATTGTCAGAATCAATTATCGGCTTGTTTTTGTTATCTTTAGATTTAATTTGACTGGGCATTACTAACTCCTGAAAATTATTGTGTTGTTAAAAAATGTTCCGGTATCGCTGTTGTAAGAGATGGAAAAAATGCACATATCAGCAATACTATTATCAATGTAATTACAAATGGAAGACAGTAACGAAGCGTCTGGTCATAAGGCGTTTTCGCAATACTTGTCGCCACGAATAGAAGAACTGCAACCGGGGGCGTCGTAGCCCCAATCTGAGTCGCAAAGACCATTAGCAAACCAAAATGAAGAGGATTGAATCCGAAACGGTCTGCTATAAACGTGATTACTGGAATCATTATAACCAGTACCGCAAGCGATTCTATAAACATGGTAAGAAACATCATTGTAAAAAGAAGTATCAGCATAACTACTGTTGCGTTATTCGACAATGAAAGAATCATATCAAGAACCGTCTGATTAAAATCCAGATAAGAAAGAAGCCAACCCAAAGCACCTGCTACTGCGATAATACCAACAACCATCGCAGAGGTAACCGCAGAATTGAAAATAATCTTTGGCAAATCGGTAATTTTAACAGTACGGTATACAAAAAACGAAACAACAAAGGAATAAAAACAAGCTACCACACCCGCTTCTGTAGCGGTAAACACACCGGTAAGGATACCACCTATGATTATTACAGGTGCAAGCAAAGCCACCCATACATTTTTAACCCCTTTCAAAACGGCAACTACGCTCAGCCTGCCGGTGGTCCTGCGAAGCTCTTCAAAGCCGGGCAAAAAAGAGTGTAAATAAATCAATATCATAATAGCAGCACCGATAATAAGACCGGGAATAATCCCTGCCAGAAAAAGTCCGCCTATCGAAACACCAGCCATAGCACCGTAAACTATCATTGTCATACTCGGAGGAATTATCGGCCCTATAGTCCCCGAAGAAGCTATCAGAGAAGCTGCAAAGCCCGGCTTGTATCCACGCTCTTTCATTGCAGGTATGAGTATAGAACCTATCGCAACCGTCGCAGCCGTGGAAGAACCTGAAACATTAGCAAAGGCGATATTCGACAATACCGCTGCCTGACCAAGACCACCGCGTAAAGGCCCGACTATTGTTTCTGCAAAACTGACAATTTTTTTACTAAGTCCACCTTTCGACATCAACTCGCCAGCAAAAATAAAATAGGGCATTGCCAAAAGACTGAACGAATCGAGCATAGTAAACATTTTCTGAGGGAAAAAAGCAGGATTTAACTCATTAACCGCAATACCTATAAAACCCGCAGCACCGATAGCAAGCAGTACCGGAGTGCCTAAAAAAATCAAAGCAAGCAAAAGAATAAATATTCCAGCAAGCATTATTGAGGCACCTCTTCTTCCCCGGACCCCTTAAAAGACACCCAAAGCTTTCGCGACGCCATCAAAATCAAATATAACCCCCCTATCAGAATACAGCTGTATACAAGGTTCATACTGACCCCAAGACCAGCACTCTTCTGACCAGAAGCAACCTTCATTATCTTTAAAGAATAAAATGAACTTACACAGCCGAAACAAAGCCATAAAACATCAATCATTATTCTTATTATTCGCTGGACTGAGCCGGGAAACCGCTTATAAAGTATATCCATACCTATATGTGCATTTTGTTTATATGCCAGAGGAACCGCCAGAAATATGATCCAGATATGCATATACTTTTGAAACTCTTCACTCCAGCTCAAAGAGTCCCTCAAAATATATCTCGAAAAAACCTGGGCCAGTCCCACAACCACCATCGATATAAAAGCGATAATGATAAGAAACTCAAAAAACTTATCTACCGCAAAAAATATTTTTTCAACCTTGGAGCTCATTTACCAAATGACCTTATAACTTCCAGAAGTTCTTCTGCATTACGCTGTTTAGCAAGTTCATCCTGAAGCTCCTCTGCTTCTGCCTTGAACTTAGACATATCAATCTCGCTGATTTTCATTCCCTGCGCTTTAAGAAAATCCATCGCCTCATTTTCCTTGTGCGGAGCCAGTGCCCTTTGGACATCCCTTGCCATCTGTGAAGCTTGCTTTATAACCTCCTGCTCCTGCTTTGTAAGCTTTTCCCACTGACTTTGTGAATAAACAAAAACCAAAGGCCCGAAAAGATGCCTCGTCAGAATAATATAATCAGCAACCTCATAAAACTTGTTCGCCTTTACCACCGAAGCCGAATGTTCAAATCCGTCCAGCACACCCGTCTGAAGCGAAGAATAAACCTCACCAAAAGCCATCGGTGTCGCATTAGCCCCCATCAGCTTGATAGCCTCTATATAAACAGGAGACTCTATAGTCCTGATCTTCAAACCTTCCATATCTAATGCACTGTCCACATC
>CAZAYB010000095.1:0-11267 GCA_964489215.1 uncultured Pirellulales bacterium | reverse complement strand
ATGGCGGAAAAAAATTAATAAAAATAACCGATAACGGAAAAGGCATGGACGCCGATGACCTCAGAACAGCCTTCGAACCACACGCAACAAGCAAAATAAAGGACCCAAAGGACCTGGACAATATCGCAACAATGGGATTCAGAGGCGAAGCACTGGCAAGCATCGCACAGGTCGCACAGCTAAAAGCTACCTCTAGACAACACAACCAAATACAGGCCAACACCATAGAAATTGACCACGGCCGTAAAACCCCCCTGACACCCTGCAGCGCTGACGTCGGAACAACAATCGAGGTCAGAAATCTTTTCTACAAAATCCCTGCAAGAAAAAAATTCCTCAGAACCGCAAACACTGAAATGACACACATCAACGAACACTTCACCAGAATTGCCCTGGCACATCCGGACCTCGACATGACACTGACACACAATAACAGACAGACCCAGCGAATTCTGCCGGGCCAGTCAATACCTCAGCGGATAGAAACTCTGCTCGGACCGGCCGCGGGGGCAGACCTCCTGCAAACATCATCAAAAGAAAAGGACCTCACAATAAATGCGTTCCTGGCAAAACCCCACGCCGCAAGATCAAACAGCAAATATCAGTACGTATTCCTCAACAAAAGATATATAAAGGACAGATTCATCTCCCACGCAATAAGGCAGGCCTACAGAGGGCTTATCGAACATGACAAATTCCCCGTCGTCTTCATCTTCATGCAGATGGACCCCTCAAGGTTTGACGTAAACGTACACCCCACAAAAATAGAGGTCCGTTTTGAAAACTCAAACCTCGTACACTCACAAATACTCGCCGTAATCAGGAATAAACTACTGAGCACAAACCTCGACACAAAAGGCTCTCTACCAAAATCACCCCCAATACCGATAAAGGAACACCAAACACCGCCAAAAGACCCCGAAAGAGCCCAGCGCATAAACGCCGCTATGCAGAGCTTCTTCAAAAAAAACTCCGCCGTAACAGGCTCACAGCAGAACCTGAACTTCAGACCGTCAAAACCCAGCTTCAATACCCGCCCAAACTCAATCCCAGATAACAGCCCTAACTATCAGACAAAAAACCAGCTGCCCACCGACAGAAAATTCATTCAGATACACAACTCCTACATCCTCACCCAGACAGAAAACGGACTGTCAATCATTGACCAGCACGCCCTCCATGAAAAAATACTGTATGTAAAAATGAGAAATGCCATAGAAAAACAACCCCTCCAGTCACAAAATCTTCTGATGCCCGAAACAATAGAGCTAAACAACGCAAAAATAAATCTCATCAAAAACAACTCTGACCTTTTCGAATCTCTCGGCATAAAAACAGAACCCTTCGGCCCTTCGGAAATAGCCGTACACGCCTTCCCCACAATACTCCGGAAAATCGACATCCCAACATTCATCAACGACACAATAGATATGATCGAAGACGAAACCATCGGCACCGACAAGGAAAAGCTGCTCCACAAGATACTCGACTTAGCCTCATGCAAAGCCGCAATAAAGGCCAACCAGCCCCTCTCTGACGATGAAATTCAGCAGCTTTTGAATGACAAACAACTCCTGGCAGAATCAAACAGATGCCCCCACGGCCGACCGACAACCATCGAATTTTCTATATCTCAACTGGAAAAACAATTTAAAAGAACATGAAAAACAACTCGACATACAAAAAATACCGAAGGACAATTCTCCTGTTCATAATGCTCGCATCAGGACTGACAATTATTTACCTCAATAACTACAAACCAAAACCCGGCATTAATCCGCAATACCAAACCAATACAAAGGCACCTGCCCCTCAAACACCTAATAGGATAGTATCACTTGCCCCCAATCTTACTGAAATACTCTTCGAGCTTGGACTCGGCCAAAACATCACCGCTGCCACACAATACAGCAATTACCCCCCAAAGGCACAGAATATCCCCAGAATAGGAAGCTTCTGGCAGGCAGACATCGAAAAAATAATCGAAAAAAAACCAGACCTCGTAATAACCCTTGCTTTCAAACAGCAAACTGACCTTGCAAAAAGACTCAATAAACTGAACATAAAAACACTCACCGTAAAAATTGACAACATCTCTGAGCTGTTCTCCGCTATAACTGAAATCGCCCAAAGAACAAACACAAAAAACAAAGGCCGATTACTGATACAGTCAATCGAAAACCAGATTAACCAAATCGCCCAAAAGATTCCCGACTCTCCCCCCCTCTCTGTTCTCTGGGTCGTACAGAGAAAACCCTTAAGAGTCGCCGGCCCGGACACCTTCGTAACCGAACTGATGCAAATGGCAGGAGCGGTAAACGCAATAGAGCCAACCATACATAAATACCCGCCCATAGGAACAGAAGAGCTCATCATAGCCGCCCCCCAGATTATAATAGAACCTGCAAAGGTAAAGGATATTGACAGCCAGCTAAATTCCGCAATCCAATTCTGGAACAAACTGCCCCAGATACCAGCCGTAAAAAACCAGAGAATATACGTAATACCTGGCGATTCCGTCTCAAGACTCGGGCCCAGACTGCCCCAGGCTATGAAAAACATCGCAAAATGTATTTGGCCCGAAGCTTTCAGAAATCAGGAACAAAATTGAAAACTCTAACCCCAAAAACTCTCATAATAAGACTGACACTGGCGATATTCATTACTCTCGCTGTAATGTTCCTGTGCTCACTTATCGGAAGCCGAAACATCTCACCGGCCGACATAATAAATGGTTTAAAAAACAATGATGCTCAAAACACCGATTTGATAATATATTTCCGCGTAAGGGTACCAAGAATAATCCTTGCTGCTCTCGTCGGTGCCGCTCTGGCTGCTTCAGGAGTAGTATTCCAGGCCCTGCTGAGAAACCCGCTGGCAGACCCATACATACTCGGAATCTCAAGCGGTGCAGGCCTCGGAGCCATGATCGCAGTTATAACCGGCCTGACAATCGGAATATGGACACCTGCCGTCGTATCCTTTGCCGCTTTCACCGGAGCTATGATTACCGTATGGTTAGTATGGATAATCGGAAACCTCACTTCAAAAGGCTCGGTTACCGGACTCCTGCTCGCTGGGGTCGTCATTAACTCGTTCTTCTCAGCAATGATAATGTTCCTTACATCAATAGCAAAAAGCGACCAGGTATACTCAACAATCTTCTGGCTGATGGGAAACATCACCGAAGAATCAAAACCGGTCATTATAACAATCGCTGCCGCTCTGGCAATTTCACTTACCATGATATACCTCATAAGTCCCCGGCTTAACATACTCAGTTTCGGAGACGATGACGCCAAAAGCATCGGAATAAACCCCGGCAAAACAAGATTTTACGCTTTCGCCGTCGCTGCTTTTATTACCTCACTGGCCGTCAGCATCAGCGGACTTATAGGATTTGCTGGGCTGATAGTACCGCACGCCGTAAGAATCGTCTTCGGACCTGACCACAGACAGCTAACACTCTTAAGCGCTGCCGCTGGCGCAGCATTCCTCGTAACCGCTGACACAATCGCAAGAACCCTCGTTGCACCTGCACAGTTACCAGTAGGAGTCGTAACAGCAATTACAGGGGCACCGGTTTTCCTTATACTGCTTATAAAATTTTCTCAAAAAAACTCGCCCTTTAAATCATGAATATCATAGAAGCAAAAAACCTGAACTTCTCATACACCAGCCAGCAGGTCATAAACAACCTGTCTTTCAGTATAGAAAAAGGATTACTGACCGCCATTACTGGACCAAACGGAGCTGGCAAAAGCACTCTGCTGGCACTGCTCTCAAAAAAACTCGAACCAAAAAAAGGAGCTGTATTAATACAATCAAAAAACATAAATACATACAACAAGACTGCTCTGGCAAAAATGATCGCACATGTTAAACAGGAACATATACCGGTATTCGGCTTCTCTGTAATCCAAACGGTCCTCATGGCAAGAACGCCCTACTTCAAAAGCCTCGGATTCGAATCAAAAAATGACAGAATAATTGCTCAAAAAGCACTGCATGACACAGAAACAGAACACCTTGCTGACAGACCCCTCCAGAACCTCAGCGGTGGAGAAAGACAAAGAGTCTACATAGCAAGAGCCCTCGCTCAGAACACCGATATTATACTGCTCGACGAACCAACAAGCTTTTTGGACCTAAAACATCAGGTTAAAATATACGAATTGCTTAAATCACTCCAGAAAAACCGGAATAAAACAATTATAACTATTTCCCACGACCTCAATCTCACAAGACAATACGCAGACCAGGTCCTTTTATTGGCAAATAATACCGATTATTTCTTTGGAAAACCCGAATCCGTACTCACTACACAAAAAATAAAACAGGTATTCGACGTAGATGGTTGTGATTTGAACATGAAAAATCAGCAGTTTTTCATACCTTTGGGGAAAATGGCAAAAGATTTCCGCCAAATTTAACGATAAAACTCTAAATCAAAATAACTTATAAGCAAAATAGCGCTTTTTTAGGCAGGGATGCCGTATTTTTACAAAACTAAGATATATTTACTGGAATTATGAAAAAAAATTGGCTAAAATGCTCAATTCTGGTAAATTGACTAACTTTGAAAATCTGCTTCCCGAAAAATGAATTGCAAAAAGTGTTATTGCCAATGGAAAGGCCGATATAGTGGCAAAAAAGAAAAAGAAAACAACCAGTAAAAAGAAAAAAACGACAAAAAAATCTGTCGGAAAGACTGCAAAAAAAACAAAAAAATCTGCAAAAAAGAAAACCACAAAAAAAACAAAAAAGAAGTCTTCCGCAAAAAAGTCCGCTTCGAAATCTAAAAATAAATCTTCAGGATCTGTCGCCGGCACATCTGACGCCCTGAAAATGAACCCTGCATATCAAAAAAACAAGGACTTCAAACCCCTAACTGAAACACCCCTGACAAAAGAAGAGCTCGCTTATTTCCAGAAGTTGCTGCTCGAAAAAAGAGCCGACATTATGGGTGACGTAAACTCAATGGAATCTGAGGCACTGAGGTCATCGAGAATGGATGCAACTGGAGACCTTTCAAGCATGCCCATTCACATGGCTGATATAGGTACCGACAATTTTGAACAGGAATTTGCTCTCGGACTCGTAGACAGTGAAAGAAGAATGCTCGCAGAAATAAACCACGCACTGATGAGAATACAGGAAGGAACATACGGTATTTGCCTCGGTACAGGAAAGGCAATACCAAAGGCAAGACTTGAAGCTAACCCATGGGCAAAATACTGTGTCGAATACGCTGAACTTCTTGAAAAGGGAACCGTCACCGAAGGCCAGAAGCTATACGAAGAATCTGACCTTGAGGACCTTGATGATGACCAGGACGAAGACTTAAATGAAGACAAACATGATGATGATGATGATGAAGACGACGACTTTGACCACGACTTTGACGAAGACTTAGATGACCTGGACGATGAAGAAGACGATACTGACTATTACTCAGGCTTTGACGACGAAGATTAATTAAAGCTTCAAAAAAAAGAGATGAACGTGCCTTTTTATTGTCCAAAATGCAGCAAAATTGTGGAAAACGATAACAACGAGCAGAAAAACAAAAAAAACGAAAACTTTCCTTTCTGCTCAGAAAGATGCAGACTTATCGACCTCGGAGCCTGGCTCGACGAAAAATACAGAATTGACCAGCAAGAAGATACCGCCTCAGCTTCAGAATAAGCACCAAACTAAAAAAATATTATTAAACTTATAATCTATATGCCGCAGGAAGATAAAACAAAACCAGATTCTCTCAGCAATGAGAACCAGAACCAGTCTTCTGCGATCGAAAAAATACTAAGATTCCGCAGGCTAATCCTCGTCCTCGTTCATATAATCGGTTTTACGCTCGCACTGCTGCTCGCATTTCTGCTCGTACACGACATGAGTTTTAGAGCAGGCTGGCTAAAATACAAGTTCCCCCTTCTGCTCTTGATGGTACTGCCTGTAAAATTAATCGTATTCGGACTCTTCAAGCAATATCGTGGATGGTGGAGATACGTCGGAATTTTCGACCTTATAGGAATTCTAAAAGCCTCACTGACAAGTACCGTTATTGTCGTACTGCTTTGGTACTCAATTGTATGGTTCGACCCGGTCAGAAGAGGAATTCCGCCTGAATTCAGGGCAATTACTCAGATAAGCCAGGGAATTCTTATTCTCGACATGTTCACAACCGTCATGCTGCTGGGCGGATTAAGAATGCTCGTTAGGCTGTACCACGAGGAATTCACTTCTGAAACAAAGGCAGGACTCAAAAGATTCCTGATAATCGGAGCAGGAGACGCTGGAGAAGCACTGCTAAGAGAAATTCTCAGAATGAAAGTAGAGGAATACCAGGTAATCGGATTCGTAGATGACGACCCTGCAAAAAAAGGAATAAACATACATGGAATACCGGTACTGGGGCAGGTGAGCCAAATTTCAGAAATTTGTCAGGAACATGAAATTGACGAAATCGCAATTGCAATGCCCTCTGCATCGAGAAACCAGCTAAGAAAAGTTGTACAGCTGTGCCAGGGAACAAAAATAAGATTCAGAACCGTACCTTCATTAACTGACATCGCATCGGGAAAACTAAGGGTATCTCAAATAAGGGATGTTGACATAAACGACCTGCTCGGAAGAGAAGTCGTACAGCTGGACCTCAAACAAATCGAAGAATACCTAAGCGAAAAAACAATATTCATCACCGGGGCAGGAGGCTCCATAGGCTCGGAAATGTGCAGGCAGGTTTGCAAATTCAATCCAAAGCTGCTCCTGCTCGTCGAGCAGTCTGAAAACCCGCTCTTCTTTATCGAAAAGGAACTAAATACCGCAAACCCCAACCTGCCAATCCAGGCAATTATCTGCGATATCACCGACAATACAAGGGTCGACCAGCTGTTCAATGAATACAAACCCCAGGTAGTCATTCACGCCGCCGCACACAAACACGTTCCACTTATGGAGCAGAACCCCGGCGAAGCGATTAAAAACAACATCTGCGGTACTATGAACATCGCAAACGCTGCAGATAAATATAATTCTGAAAACTTCGTCATGATAAGCACCGACAAAGCCGTTAACCCGACAAGCATAATGGGAAGCTCAAAAAGAATCGCAGAAATGTACATACAGGACCTCAACTCCACCAGCAAAACACACTTCATAACTGTAAGGTTCGGAAACGTACTCGGATCTAACGGGTCTGTCGTACCCATTTTCAAAAAACAAATAGCAAAAGGCGGACCTGTAACCGTTACCCATCCGGAAATGAGAAGATACTTCATGACCATACCAGAAGCCAGCCAGCTCGTTCTCCAGGCCGCGACAATGGGCAAAGGAGGTGAAATCTTCGTACTCGACATGGGAGAACCTGTCAAAATAGTCGACCTCGCAAGAGAACTGATAACGCTAAGCGGTTTCAGGGTCGACGAGGACATCGAAATTAAATTTACTGGAACAAGACCAGGCGAAAAACTTTTCGAGGAACTTTCAATTGCGGGCGAAGATATGCTGCCCACAAAACATCCAAAAATCGGGATATGGAAAAATATACCAAAAGACAGAAATCAGCTAAGAGAAGAAATATCAAAAATTATCGAGATCGCTGACACTCAAAATCACTCACTGATTGTCGAACACATACAAAAACTTATTCCCGAATACATAATAACCTCCATGGAAAAATAGCTCACAGCTCTTATAACAACCCCTTACCCCCGACACCTGCCGTCAATAATTTGGCAAAACAATCTCATCGCTCTGGGCAACCGCTGTTGAACCTTCACCTTTAGCGAATAAATAGTCATTCACAGCTGCCCTGGCCCTGGCCCTTTCCGCTCCGTTCATCTTCTTAGCCAAATTTCTAAGCCGTCCCAATGTATCAACATCTCCGTTATCCGCTGCAGCACTGTACCACTTATAAGCCTTGACATAATCAAAATCAACACCAATACCGTATTCATAAAGCATTCCAAGCCGAACCTGAGAAAAAGCATCTCCGCCATTCGCTGCCTGTTCAAAATAACAACCTGCCCTGGACATATCCTTCTCTGTCCCCATGCCCTTTGCGTACATCAACCCAAGATTAGCCGCCGCCGTAACATCACCGCCCGATGCTCCCATGCTAAGCCACCTAAATGCCTCACTGTCATTCCTTGCCACCCCCTTACCGCTTATATACATCAAACCCAGGCTCGTCTGTGCCCTCGAAAATCCCTTCTCACCTGCACGCATGAAATACTCCGCCGCCTTATCATAATCAACCTCAACCCCCAAACCCTTATAATACATCCAGCCAAGCGCATACTCAGACTCTGCCAAACCCTGACTCGCCGCCGCTTCAAACCACTCAACCGCCTCTGAGTAATCCTGTTCAACACCACGACCCTCATAATACATCAGCGCAAGATCATTTTGACCGGGACCATATCCCTGCTCAGCGCTTAGACCATAAAGCCGAACTGTCTGCGTATAATCCTGCTCAACACCCTCACCGTTATAATACATCCACCCAAGCATATGCTGAGCATAAGCTGTCCCGCTCTCGCTTGACATACTGAAATACTTCGCCGCCTCTGAATAATCCTGCTCAACACCCAACCCCTTATAGTACATAAAACCCATCGCCGCCATCGAAAGACCCGCACCATCCGAACTGGCACGCTCAAGCAACGACATGGCCTTATCGTAATCACGCTCAACACCCTCACCTTTCATATACAAAAATCCAAGATTATTCATACCTGCGCAATCACCCTGCTCTGCCGCCTTACCATACCAGTAAGCCGCCTTCTCAGGAACCTGCATTACCCCCCTGCCTCTCTCATAAAGCAATCCAAGCTCGTTCTGAGCTGCCGAATAACCCTGCCTCGCAGAAGCCTTAAACCACTTAGCAGCAATGTAATCATCCTGATCAAAATACTTGCCCTCAAGATACATTTTGCCAAGCAAATACTGGCTCTTAGAGTTACCTTCACGAGCACTGCTCTTTATATAACCAACCCAATCTTCCTCATCAGCTCCCTCTGCCTCGCCGCGAAGATACATCACTCCAAGATTACCCCTTGCAAACCTTTCCTCGGCCTTACCAGCCTGCTCAAAAAGCCTCCTCGCCTCCTGCTTATCCTCTACTACCCCCTCCCCCTTGTAATATTTCAAACCAAGATTAGTCTGAGCATAAGAAAACCCCTGATCTGCCGACTCCTTATACCACTTCACCGCCTCACAGTCATCCTGCTCAACTCCCTCTCCGCGGTCATACATAAGACCCATATAAAACTTACTCCCTGCATCACCCTCCTCAGCTCCTCTGTGCCAGTATTCACGTGCTCGCCCGTAATCCCCCTTCCTATAACACGCCCAGCCCTGTTGAAGATTACTGCTGCACCCGCCGATAATAACCAGCATACCAGCCGCCCAAATAAATAAAAACACCAGCTTAAAAACCGATGAATAAAAAAACCGGCAAACTCTGCTGTCGCAATTATAAACAAAAACACCTGATTTATCGTTCTTACCATTTCTAAACATGTCAAATACCTCCAGTTTTAAGTTCTGCTGGCGTATCGACATGTTAACAACGCAACTTAAGTTAGGGTTTTCAATACAAATAATTTTCAGAGATACCCTTTAACACCCACACTCTTATCACGCCCCATATAAATGCCCTAAAAACTGGCCCCGACACTCAAAGAAAACTCCACGCCTTTTTTATAGGACGTCTTCCTGACATCATCACCAATATAATCCGAACGGTAAACGCTCTCAATATCCGGATTAAGAATGTTCTTAGCCTGAAGTTTCACACCCCAGATATCACCTATCTTATGGCTCAGACTCATATTCAAAGTACCATACTCCGTCTCATAAACACTGGGAATATAATTACCGCCCGACTGGCCCGCACCTGCAACAAGAGTATCACCCCTGACTGTATAAAAAACGCCAAACTTCGTAAAAGGAGTTATGTCATAAGTCAAATACAGATTATACAAATGCTCCGGAGCGTTCATCATATCACGCTTAGTCATCGGGAATCCGTCAGCCTCAAATTCCGCCGCCTCATCATCCGGCAAAGTCACCTCTGACTCGATAAAAGTCGCATTAGCACCCACACTCAAACCCTCCAGGCTCTTGATAAAGTGACCAAGACGCTGACGAATCTCAAACTCCCAACCCTCCAACTGACCCTCAGGATAGTTAACTGGCGTTGTATAAGAAAAACCAGCGTTCATCTGAACATACTCTATCGGAAGGTCAATCTTCTTCCTGAAATAAGAAACCGAAACAAGCCCCCCCTCATAAGGATTATAATCAAAACGAAGATCATAATTCTTCAACGCACTCATCTTAAGATCATTATAACCTATAAAAACATCGCCGCCCAGATAATCCTGCTGCATAATCGGGGAAAGCTCCTTAAATGTCTGACGAGCAACCGTCTCTGTATATGAGCCGCGAAAAGTTACTGTCTCAAAGGGAGCAAACTCAAAACCAAGAGAAGGAAGCACATCTTCCTGCTCAAATGTAACATCTGCCTGTTCAGAATCGAACAAAGCCGGACCGCCGCTGCCCTGAAATACCAAAAGTGCACCAGGGTCAGGATCATTAGTTATGCTAAGCTCTGTACTCTCAAAACGCGTACCGCCGACAAACTTGAAAAAAGAAGTCAGCGGAAAATCAAGCATATAATACCACGCAGATATGTTCTGCTCTCCCTTATAATCAACATCGATATCTGCCGCGTCAATGTCCGCATCGGGATTACTGATATATCCCAGTTCATAATAAATCCTGCTCCAGTACTCTCCCCATGGGGCATCATATTTTATAGTGCCGTCCTCACTGTTCGCAAAGGAATCCTGGTTATACTCCCGCTTAACCTCATCATTAAAAATACCAAACTTAGCGTAACCTTCATCGCCGCTCCACTGCTCAAAAGGAAACTTGAAATTCACATTATACTGATCGCTCTCCTCTGTAATCTTTTTCCAGATTCTATGAAAATTACCAAAGTTAATATTCGCTCCCGATATCCATTGGTTGTGAGAGGCAGGAATAAGATCTGGAAACGTCGGATGGGCCTCCAGCCAACGCGTACTGAAAAGACGCTTATCAGGCTGATTCAAACCCGCGTAACTTTGTGAAACCGCCCACTCTATCTCGGGCTCCCTCAGAACAAAAAGCTTCTCTATCCCAATCTCAGGAAATGGCAAAGTATGCTTACCGCTGATCTGAAAAGTCTCGGTTATCCTTTCGATATACTCTGCTTT
>CAZAYB010000094.1:0-11311 GCA_964489215.1 uncultured Pirellulales bacterium | reverse complement strand
AATGAAATAAATGGAATATTTAAATTTTTTTGAAAGGATCTGATATGTTTTGTTAAAGGAAAGTATAATGACAAAACGAACTCAGATTATTAAAATAAACGACCTTAATTCGCTTGCTGTCGTACACATGACTGTTCCATGCTGCACTGGTTTAACTAATATAGCGAAAAGAGCTGTTCTGGCCGGCGGAAAGCAAATGATTTTTAATGATATAACAATAGATCTCAATGGCAAAGTCCTGGAAAGCAATAGGATAGATGTGCCTATGGAAATTGCATAATGGATTATATTATTTCAATATTTCAGACTTTCTGGTACACCTTGGCCGTTATGAGTCCTTATCTATTGCTGGGGTTTTTGATAGCGGGTATTATTTCGGTATTCATTTCACCGTCTTTTGTCGAAAAACATCTGGCATCAGGGAGAATGCTGCCGGTAGTAAAGGCCTCTCTTTTTGGAGTCCCTCTTCCTTTATGCTCTTGTGGAGTAATACCCGTATCAATGTCCCTTCATGGTCATGGTGCAAGTAAGTCTTCAACATTGTCATTTCTGCTTTCGACCCCGCAGACAGGTATTGACAGTGTGATGGTAACATGGTCGCTTTTAGGTCCCGTACTTGCGATATTGCGTCCGATAATTGCATTCCTTACAGGAATTTTTGGTGGTTTTTTTATGTCATTTTTTCATAAAGAATCTTCAGATGATAGGCCGGAAGATACATCCCAAGAGCCAGATAACTGTACAAGTGCCAGCTGCGGCAAATCAAAAACACACATTATAAAACGTATTTTCAAACATGGTTTCATTACGCTTCCAAAAGACATAGGAAAGCCAATGGTTCTTGGTCTGATATTAGCCGCGGCCATAAATATTTTTGTACCTCAGAATTTTTTTGCTGAATATATACCCTCAGGCTTCCTTTCAATGCTGATAATGCTGATAGCTGGAATGCCCGTATATGTCTGTTCTTCGGCCTCTGTCCCTATTGCGGCGGCTATGATCGCAAAGGGGCTCTCACCTGGGGCCGCCATGGTTTTTTTAATATCAGGGCCTGCAACAAATGCTGTTACATTGGTAACATTATGGCGGATTATGGGTAGAAAAGCCGCCATTGTCTATCTCGTCACAATGATAATAAGTGCCTTGGTTGCAGGAATAATGGTTGATTTAACGCTGCCTGCAATAGGTGTAGATATTCAGCCTCATATGCACCCCAAATCAGCAACATTACTCAATAATATTGCTGCTTTAGTCCTTCTTGTTGTATTGATATGGCCACTTTTGCCGATAAGAAAGAAAACAGGCGATAAAAGTACCTAAAATTTTTGAAAAAATGCTGGTTGAGCGTATAATTAAGGATATTTCAGCCAGTATTACATTGAAACCGGAAGGACATTAATGTCAGCTCAAACTCCAACAGTGGTAACGGTTGGGCCAACTTATGTTAATATGGTCCTGAAATCTCAACAGGCCTTAATTCATGGCCAAACGATCAGCGGCAGCGGGTTCACCTGCGAGCCAACAGGTCCAGGCCCAAACAGGGCTATCGAGGCTGCTAAGTGTCACTGTGATGTTTATCTGGTTACAAAAATAGGTGATGATGCTTTTGGCAGGATGATAGTTGCAAAACTTGAAGAATATAACGTAAAAAATGATCTGGTATTTATAGCCCAGGCAATCAGCACCGGTATAAATTTTACTTTGGTCGACAATAACGGAGAAAATACAGGCTGTATATGTGAAGGGGCAAACCGCGCTCTTGGCTCGGATGATATACATTACGCCTCCACTGAGCATATAATCAGCCAGTCCGATGTTTGTCTTATATATGACCAGCTTAATAAGGACGTTGTTATTGAGGCGATCAAGCTCGCAAAGCTCCATAATAAAAAGGTGATTCTTGAAACTCAAATGGAAATTATTGAGGGTAATCCGGTTAGTCAGCTTGGCTGGCCTAAGGAGTATTATCTTGCTGACGTATTGTTGCCTAATTTCAATACAGGAACCGATATACAGGAACTCGGAAGCTCAGGAGTTCATAAGCTCAAAATGATGGCCTCTGAGTTTGTCGCAGCTGGTATTGAATGTGTCATAATAAAGCTTGGTCCAAGGGGAACTTTCATAGTTGATAGAAAAGAAAGCCTGCAGATTCCGGGTTTTCATGTAGACAGATTGGACAGAACCGGTTGTGCAAGCGCATTTGCCGGAGCGCTGGCTGCTTGTGCAGGCTGCGGAGATTCACCACAAGATGCTGTAAGGTTTGCTGCTGCGGCAGGAGCTTTGGCTTGTACAAAATTCGGATCTCTTGATTCATTACCATCCAAGGAAGATATAATAACTCTGTTGCAGGAGCAGCCGGATTGAAAACCAAAAAGGAGAACATTTTCCAAAGGGCAAAGCAAAGAGTATCCGCAACAGAAGTCCTGCAGGAATTGTCAGCTGGTACTGAAATAAAACTTTTCGGCTGTAACATTACCGGCCAGCTTGATGTTAATCGCCTGTTTTCAGAAGATGACAGCTTTGACAGGTCAAAACTGAATATTGAAGAAAAAGACGGTAAGAAAAAGCTTATATTATCAAATAAAATAACATTTGACTCATGTACCTTTGAAGGCGATGTTTTCTTTTCCGCTCCCTGGGATAAACCCGACATTCTTGATGTCGTTTTTCAGGGAGATATAATGTTCAATTCCTCTGTTTTTTCAGGTCAGGCACAGTTTTCAAACGCTCTTTTCGAAAAAATGGCAAGCTTTGACGGTGTTGCCTTCAAAAGAATAGCCTCTTTCAGGTACGCCCATTTTCAAAACGCCTGCATGTTCAGAACTGTTGAGTTTCATGGATACGGGCTTTTTACAGGCGTGATCTTTCATCGTGATGCAAGATTTACAAACACATTTTTCAGCAAAGGCGGCAATTTTACCGATGTCGAATTTCTGGGAAAGACAGATTTTGCTGGCGTATACTCTCTTAGTAAATCTGTACCGATGTATGAATCTGTCTATTTTTCAAGAAGAAGATATGGTGATGATGAAACATTTTGGCGGTTCATTAAGCAGGCCTCACAGGAAGCTGGATATTATCAGCTCGCAGGCGAAAGCTTTTACAATGAAAGATGTGCCTATCTTTGGAGGAAGTTTCGCGGACCGGATTATGACGATCTGGACCGTAAAGGCAGATTTTTGAGGTTCTTGTCAGGTTTCAGGCTTTTGCCGGAACTGGTGTTTGGGAAATTCTTGTTTGGTTATGGCGAAAGGCCAATCCGGGTCCTTATGGCAAGTGCAATAATAATATTTCTCTGCGGAATCTTTTATTCAAGCAGTTTCGCTGAAGTCGAATGGAGAGGCCAGTTATACCAGGAAAGCCTTGGATGGATAGATGGTATGTATTTTAGTACAATCACATTTACAACTTTGGGTTTTGGAGACATGTTTCCAAGGCACGGGCACACTCTGACCAAAATTATAGCGATGGCAGAAGCCCTTGCCGGGGCGTGTTTGATGGCACTTTTTGTTGTAAGCCTTTCAAAAAGATATTCAAGAGGCTAGATTTGTTTTTTTCGTTCAGTCCTGCAATTCACCAGGATTAGCAGTTTTTTTACTGTTAAATTCTTACTATTACAGCAAAATATTGACATTTCATAGTTAGTTTGCGCTTGTTTATTGTTAGAAAAAACAATAGAATCAATCTTCTTGTAATTATCAACAATTCTGCATAAATTATGAAAGGTTGAAATGGCTTTTGAAATAGTAAATAAAACTCAGCTGTCAGAAAATGTTTATACTGCTGATGTAAACGCCCCTATGGTTGCTAAATCGAGAAAACCGGGGCAGTTTGTGATTGTAGGCGTAAGCGATGAATACGGCGAGCGAATACCCCTGACAATTTCAGGTGCAGACCCTGAAAAAGGCACAATACGTCTTATCTGGCAAAGGGTAGGTAAATCTACAGCTGAAATGGCTGATATGAACGTTGGCGACAGTTTCGACCATATAGTAGGGCCTCTTGGAACCCCGACTCATATTGAAAAATTTGGAACTGTATGCTGTGTTGGCGGCGGTATCGGTTGTGCACCACTGTTGCCTATTGCAAAAGGTATGAAAGATGCAGGCAATAAAATAATCAGCATTATTGGTGCAAGAAACAAGGAGCTTTTGATTCTGGAAGATGATTTCAGGAATATCAGCGACGATTTGATTGTTGTTACAGATGACGGCTCTTATGGAAGAAAGGCTCTTGTTACAGAACCGCTTGAAGAAATTTGCAAAGATACCAAGCCCCAGATGTGTGTTGCGATAGGTCCTGCTGTAATGATGAAGTTTTGTGCACAGACAACAAAAAAATATGAGGTACCAACCCAGGTTTCCTTAAATACAATAATGGTTGACGGTACAGGTATGTGCGGCGGATGCAGGGTTGAAGTAGGTGGAGAAACGAAGTTCGTTTGTGTTGATGGGCCTGAATTTGATGGACACAAGGTAGATTTCGACCAGATGATAAAAAGAATGAGTGCTTATAAGGACCTTGAGAACAAGGCACATGAAAAATACAAGCAGCATCGCTGCAAAATCGGATTGGACAAAAACAACAAATAATACCTAAATAAGCTGAGGATCAGATAACGTGGATCAGGAAAAACAAAAAATGCTTGCTGAGTTGCTGGAAAAGGAAAAAGCCCAGGGTCTGAAACCCTCCGACAGGTTCAAAATTCCATGCCAGGATATGCCCTGCCAGGAACCTGACCAAAGAAATAAGAACATCAACGAAGTTGCCACAGGATATACTGAATTGGAGGCCAGGCTCGAAGCTCTTAGGTGTCTGCAATGTAAAAATGCACCTTGCGTAAAGGGCTGCCCTGTAAGAATAGAAATCAAGGACTTTGTTTCCCAGATAGCTGAGGGCAATTACAAGGAAGCCATTAAAACGATCAAGCAAAATTCACTCTTGCCAGCGGTATGCGGAAGGGTTTGCCCGCAGGAAGTACAGTGTCAGGAAAAATGCACCGTAGGACTGAAGTTTAAGGATCCGACCAAGTCGGTCTCTATTGGGAGGCTTGAACGTTTTGTTGCTGATCTTGACAGAGACAATCCCAGTGTGCCGGAAGTTGCTCCTGCTACGGGAAAAAAGGTTGCGGTTATAGGCTCGGGACCAGGCGGTGTCGTTGTTGCATCTGATTGCAGAAGGGCAGGCCATGAAGTAACCGTATTTGAGGCTTTCCACAAACCTGGCGGAGTGCTTGTTTACGGAATTCCGGAATTTCGTCTGCCGAAAAAAATCGTCCAGGAAGAGATTGAAACTTTGAAAAAAATGGGCGTCGATATCCAGTGTAATTTTGTTGTTGGCAGAACAAGAACCGTAAAACAGCTTATGGAAGAGGATAATTACGATGCCGTATATATCGGCGTAGGCGCAGGACTTCCTTACTTTATGAACATCGAAGGTGAGCAGCTTATCGGCGTCTATTCAGCAAATGAATATCTCACAAGGGCAAATTTGATGAAAGCCTACGATTTTGGCAAAGGATCCGATACACCAATCGCAGTATCTAAAAAGGTTGCTGTCTGCGGAGGTGGAAATGTAGCTATGGATGCTGCCAGAACCGCTTTAAGGCTCGGGGCAGAAGAAGTTTACATTCTTTATCGCAGGAGCGAAAAGGAAATGCCCGCCAGGATAGAAGAAGTTCATCACGCAAAAGAAGAAGGGGTTATTTTCAAGACGCTTCAGAATGTAAAACGGGTGATTGGGGATGAAAACGGCAAGGTAAAAGCCGTTGAATGCCTCAAATATGAACTTGGTGAACCTGACAGCTCAGGCAGAAGGCGTCCTGTACCTATAGAAGGCAGTGAGTTTGAAATCCAGCTCGACACAGTAATTATAGCTATCGGTAACGGTGCGAATCCTCTCATTGGGCAGACCACCCCCGGACTTGAACTGAATAAATGGGGCAATATCGTTGTCGATGACAAGTGCAAAACCAGCATTGAGGGCGTCTACGCAGGAGGAGATATAGTGCTCGGTGCTGCTACTGTCATTCTCGCTATGGGACAGGGGAGAACAGCGGCCCAGTCAATCAACGAATATCTTGCTGGCTGATTGCAAAAAGTTCAAAACCAAATATATTTATAAATCAGCTTTATCTGATTATCCGGGCATATTTTTTTTGCTGCGTTTTTTAGGGCCTGTTTTATTCTTGAGGTACTGAACCTGGGATTTGCTCAGTATCTTATATCCACCCGCTGGGATCCCTTTAATGTTGATGTTGCCTATTTTTGTGCGGTGGAGTTGTTGGACCTTGTAACCGAGCCTGGCAAATACTCGACGAAGCTGACGATTCAGACCCTGCCTGATAACTATTTGAATATGGGTCTGTGCTTTTGTTCTCCGTAAAACTTTTACGGATGCGCGGTTGGTTTTACCTTCACTGAGCCACACACCCTTTTTTATCTTTTCTATAGCATCTCCATCAACATTGCCGCGTATCCTGAGCTGATAGGTTTTGGCAAGTTCATATCTTGGATGAGTCAGCTTGTTGGTCAGTTCATTGTCATTAGTCAGTACAATAGCACCCGTCGAATCGGCGTCAAGCCTGCCTACACAATAGACTCTTTCTTTTGTATCGACCAGATCGACAACCTTTGGTCTTTTTTGAGGGTCGCGATTTGTACATATATATCCTTTTGGTTTATTTACAAGATAATAAACCTTATCGGGTATTTTCAGTTTCCTGCCCGAAACCCTTATATCGTCTTTCTCCGGGTCCGCAAAGGCAGGAAGTTTGGAAATAAACTCACCATTGACCTGAACCTGGCCCTGTTCGATAATCTCTTCACAGTTACGCCTTGACGCAATACCTGCCTCTGCCATTATTTTTTGCAGTCTTTGTCTGCTCATATTATTTAATACCTTTAAATTGATAATGTCTGCTTACAGTATAAGCAAATGTTAAAAAAAAAGCAATAAGCCCCCGTTTGGTTTCTCACATTTTAAGATTCTGACTTTTTACGCTTATTCTTCCTTGCCTGTTTACGCCTTTTAGCCCGTCGGTTTTCGCGTCTAACTGCCGTCATTAATTTTTTGTAAACTTTTTCTCGAACCAGACCGTCAAGGCCCAGCCACTTGGCAGTAGTGGCAAAAAATGCATCCTGGCCGATTACATAATGATCTTTGGGCTTTTTAGTATTAATTATTTCGATAAGTTTATCTACAACAGCATCTACCTCACCTGCCCTTGGCACTATCTCCTCACGCATCAGCCGCAAAAAAGCCCGGTTATATTCGAACATCGGGCTTTGGCGGTCATAAAAATTTTCGGAGACGGTTGCGTTGGCACGAATTATCTCCGTTTTATGATAACCAGGCTCAACGGAAACAACTTTTATATTGAATGGTTTTAGTTCAAGACGAATAGACCTTGAAAACCCAACTAAAGCGTGCTTACTTGCCGAGTAGGCCGAATTGAACATATGTCCCACCAAACCTGCCAATGATGCCACATTAATGATCAATCCTTCTTTTTGTTCGATCATGCCCCTGGCAAATGCTCGGGTCAGGTTAACAGCCCCAAAATAATTAGTCTCGAATATTCTTTCAACTTCTTCGCTGCTTAATGTCAAAAATGAACCGGTTACCAGAATTCCAGCGTTATTGACCAGTACATCGACAGGTCCGTATTTCTCTGCGAAACTTTTTATCTGTTCACTGTCCCTAACGTCCAGATGTGCTGTTTCAAGGTTCTCAACTGAATCCTTGCCCAGCTCCTCGTAAACATAACGTGCCTTTTCCATATTGCGCATTGTCGCTATGACCTGATGGCCCTGGCGTACAGCTTTTACCGCACAATAAAGTCCAAAACCGCTCGAACAGCCGGTTATTATTATCTTTTTTCGCTTTTTTCGGTCGTTATTTTGCATTATAAACCTCAATAACTTATAAAAAAGTTGAAATAAATCAAGAAAAAAGCCTTTTTTCTGCTTTTGGCCCTTGAAATAATCTTCAAAATCTATATATTGTTACGTTTTAGGGCACAGCTGGTCTGCAAAAACAATGTGCCGATGTATAAGTTTTGTTCGCTAATAAAGATATGGAGCGATTATAATGGCAAGAAAATGTCACTTTACAGGTAAACGTACCTCTACCGGAAACAGTGTATCAAGAAGAGGTAAGGCAAAATATCTCGGCGGAGTTGGTAGAAAAACCACCGGCATAACGAAAAGAAAATTCAAACCAAACATCCAGAAAGTAAAGGCTGTTGTTGATGGAAAAGTTTGCAGAATAAAGGTTTCTGCAAAGGCTATAAAAATGGGATTGGTTGTAAAGCCACCTAAAAGAAATTATAAACCTCAGGGTGAAAAGTAGTTTGACACTTTGTTTGTAAACTCAAAAAAGCGAGGCTGAACCTGTCTCGCTTTTTTATTATCAGGACTTGACCAATGTCAGATAAAATTGATAAATCTCAGGTCATGAAAGTCGCCGTCCTAAGCAGGCTGAAAATGAGCGACCAGGAGCTGGATATATTCAGCGAACAGCTAAGCAGTATTCTTGAGTACATCGAAAAACTAAATGAGCTCGACACAGAAAACGTTGAGCCTTTAGCACATTGCCTTGCTGTTCATAATGTTTTGCGAGAGGATATGGTAAAGCCGGGCCTTTCAAATGAAGAGGCACTGGAAAACGCTCCGGAAAAAACTGATGAATATTTCAAGGTCCCCAAGGTTCTTGACGACAACGAGGGGGCATGAAAATGGCTTACCAGGACTACACAGCCGCATCTCTGGCAAATAAAATATCCACAGGTCAGCTAAAAAGCACAGAGGCAGTAGAACACTTCTTTAACCGAATAGATGCACATGAACCCAAAATAGGTGCTTACTTAAACCTTTACCGCGACCAGGCATTAAGCCAGGCAGATGAAATTGATAAAAAAATTGAAGCCGGCCAAAAACTTGGTCCTCTTGCAGGCGTTCCCGTTGCGATAAAGGACAATATGTGCACCAGTTTCGGAAAAACTACATGCGCATCTAAAATGCTTGAAAATTTTCAAGCTCCGTATGATGCCCACGTTGTCCATAAACTAAACGAATCTGGCGCTGTCATTATTGGAAAAACTAACCTTGATGAATTTGCTATGGGTTCCAGTACTGAAAATTCCGCACTTAAGAAAACCACAAACCCATGGGACACAACAAGGGTTACAGGCGGAAGCAGCGGCGGAAGTGCAGCTGCGGTATCTGCGGGCCTGTGTGCCGCCTCACTGGGTTCTGATACTGGTGGATCAATACGTCAGCCGGCCAGCCTATGCGGTGTAGTCGGCTTAAAACCAACTTATGGCAGGGTTTCAAGATACGGGCTCGTTGCCTATGGTTCAAGTCTTGACCAGATAGGCCCCCTCACTCAGGATGTTACTGATGCTGCTCTTATGATGAATGTTATATCTGGTCATGATAAGAACGACAGCACAAGCGTACCAAACGACATTGCTCCGGTGCCTGATTATATGGAGCAATTGAAAGATGATTACAGTGATCTGAAGATAGGGGTCGTCCCTCAGCTTTTTGAAGGCATACAGCCCGAAGTGCAAAAAGCTGTAAAAGATGCGGTAAAGGTATATAAGGATCTCGGTGCAACTGCGATTGAAATAGAAATGAAGCATTTTGACTACTGCGTTGCGACCTATTACGTTGTTGCCACTGCAGAGGCGTCAAGTAATTTAGCCCGGTACGATGGCGTTCACTATGGTTACAGAGCCAAAGACCCCTGTGATTATATAGAAATATATTCCAAATCAAGAGCTGAGGGTTTTGGTTCTGAGGTTAAAAGAAGGATAATGCTTGGGACCTACGCACTTTCCAGCGGTTATTACGATGCTTACTATCTAAAGGCACTTAAGGTAAGAAATCTCATAAGATCCGATTTTATTAAAGCTTTTGAAAAATGCGATTGCATAATGATGCCGGTATCACCTTCAACTGCGTTCAAATTTGGAGAAAAAATTGACGACCCTCTGCAGATGTACCTGGCAGACATTTACACTCTGGGTGTTAATTTAGCTGGAATGCCGGGCATAAGCATACCATGTGGTTTTGATAACAAAAATTTACCTATTGGCCTGCAGATTATTTCCGGACCATTTACGGAAAAAAAACTTCTCCAAATAGCAGCTATGTACGAAAGACAAACCAATTGGACCAGAAACAATCCTGAATTATAGATAAAAATGAGTGAGCTTGAATATAAAATAATAGTTGGACTGGAAATTCACATTCACCTGGCAACAAGGACAAAACTTTTTTGCGGTTGTGAACTTGCCTACGGCCAAACAGCAAACACAAAAGTTTGCGAGGTCTGCCTTGGTATGCCGGGCTCACTTCCGGTAATGAACAAAGATGCTTTCGAAAAAGCAGTTCTTACAGGTTTGGCACTGAACTGCGAAATACCGTCTTTCACAAAATGGGACAGAAAAAGCTATTATTATCCTGACCTGCCGAAAAACTACCAGATAAGCCAGTACGACCTGCCGATGAGCGTTAACGGTAGTATTGAAATATCACTTGAAGACGGCTCAACAAAGAAAATACGCATAATACGTGCTCATCTGGAAGAAGATGCTGGAAAAAACACACATACTCTCGGAGATTTCTCAGCCATTGACCTTAACCGCGCAGGCACTCCGCTGCTGGAAATTGTAACAGAGCCTGACATGAACAGTTCGTATGAGGTAAAGGAAATGGCAACCCAGCTTCAGAGAATAGTTCGTTATCTTGGTGTCTCACAGGGCGATATGCAAAAAGGGCACATGAGATTTGAGCCTAACATCAACCTTCACATAAAAAAAGACGGCAAGATATACAAAACACCAATTACTGAAGTAAAGAACTTAAACAGTTTCAGGGCACTGGAAAGATCCGTTCAATACGAGGCTCAAAGACAGCTGAGGGACTTTGTGGAAAGCGGTAAGGTCATGGCAATGGGTAATAAAACAACACGCGGCTGGGATGATGCCAATGAAGTTACCGTACTGCAAAGAGAAAAGGAAGAAGCTCACGATTACAGATACTTTCCTGACCCTGATTTGCTTCCGATAGACGTTGATCAAGCCTGGCTAACTCAGATAAAGCAAAGGCTTTGCGAACTTCCAATTGATATGCAGAAACGCTTTGTTACCGAATACAAACTTAGCGAATACGATGCCCAGGTCCTCACATCGGAAAGAAGTATTGCCGAGTTTTTTGATTCGGCCGTAAAAACACCAGCTGATCCAAAAAGAGTTTGCAATCTGCTCACCCAGACTGGCCTGAAAATAGCAAATGAAAAAGGC
>CAZAYB010000093.1:7020-11321 GCA_964489215.1 uncultured Pirellulales bacterium | reverse complement strand
GTGATAAGGAACTTTTCACGGACGGTTTCCTTTGCGTTTTTGCCCATTTCCTTCAGCTCTTTACGGTTTTTTAGCATATGGAGTATTCTTTCAGCAAAACCGTCAAAGTCATAAGCATCCAGCATAAAACCGTTTTTGCCGTCTTCGATCTGTATCGGTATACCGCCCACGTTAGAAGCGACCACAGGCGTACCTTTCCAAAGTGCCTCTGTCACGGCCAGACAAAAGCCTTCCTTCGTTGACTTCTGTATTATGACCGCCGAATATTTCTGAACTGCATTTACAAGTCTTTCACTGTTTCCTATTACGAAAATTATATCTCCGTTTTTCAGGTGCTTATTAGCTTTTTTCTGCACCTTCTTGAACATTACCATTCCTTCAGGGTCATCGCTGGCAACGTTGTAGCAGAACATAAGTCTGCAGTCGAATTTTTCCTTAACTCTGTCGTAAACCTCAATTACTCCCTCTGGATCCTTCCATGGGTCAAGCCGGGACACCTGAGTTATAATAGGTTTGTCTGTTGGAATATCAGCCTTTTTGATTTCCTTCATAACATCTTTTTCATTCATCTCAATGTTTTTAGGGCTCAGGGGGTTTATCGCAGGATACATTATCCGCTGGTCAATCGGCAAATCGTCCTTGAGATATTTTTGGCTCGATACGACAACCTGGTCGTATTTCAGCAGTGAAAGTTTCATGAAGTCCCAAAGCTCAGAATGCGGGTCTGTCAGATCAATATGACATCGCCAAATCCAGGGTTGGCATTTCTTGTATGAGCGTATCATGGACAATGGCTGCGGGTCGTGTATTACTACGCAGTCATGATCGAGATGGGTAAACTTTGAAAAGTTGTCGTTGACGCCAAGGTAAATATCCTTTTTCTTATCCGAAAGATTCAGATCCGCACCTTGAAGAGCGTTATGAAAGCTTTTTGTGATTTCAAAGAAATCCTGGCTTCCGTGCAGGATTCTCCAGCCTGCGTCTATACCGACATCATTCATTAGCAGAACCAGAGGGTAAAGCATCTCAGCCACTCCGCCTCCCTGGTAGGTTGCATTTACATGAATAATGTGTTTACCATAGAGATGGCGTGCTTTTCTATAAATCTCCGCGAGTTTCTCATCCAGTACAATACCCCTGAAGTCGTCAAGGCTGAACATAATTTTTTCTCCTGTTACACGAAATTATCTTACGGTTTAGTTCTTATTAGATGCTTCAGGCGTCCGATAATCATAGTTTAATCTTCCAGAACACAAAGCATACTGTTTAGAAGTCGGCGAAATTCGGTAGGGGTCTTTACTCTAAAATCTGCTTTTGTCGGCTCTGGGCCTATTTTTATGCTGAAAATACGTTCATCTTCAATTGCGAACATCTCTTCATCAGTCGTATCATCGCCGGATGTAAGAATAAAATCGTATGATTTTGAGTTAGCGAATTTCCTGAAAGCTTTGCCTTTATTAATACTGGTAGAGCTGACTTCAACAATCTTATGCCCGGGTCGGACTATGGCATTGTACTCTTTTATTACCTCCTGAAGTTTTTCGATAAGCTCACCTGCCTTTATTTGAGAAACTTTCGGGTCGGATTTGCGATAATGCCAGACCAGTGCTGAAGTTTTTTCTTCTATATGCGACCCTGGTACATCAGCTGAGTATACGCTTAAGGTTTCAAGAACCTTTGATTTCCATGACAGGTCAACGTCTTCGTTTACAAGTTGCCATTGCTCATCTCCGGGTTTTATGTACCGGTAGCCGTGTTCGCAGATAAGCGTGGTGTTATATTCAAAGAGCCACTGCTCAAGGGTCTTTGCATCTCTTCCGCTGATTATATATACATCCAGATTTTTCAGGTCAGCGGCTCTTTTCAGCAGTTCGACGGTCTCTTTTGGGGGTACTGCCTCGGAGGGAATATCCACAAATTCACAAAGTGTACCGTCATAGTCAAGAAAAAAAGCAGCCTGTTCAGCATTTTTCAGATGTTCCAGGATTGTATCGACATTATCAAAGGCCCATGGTGTCTTGTTCTGAAACTCCGTCTCTGTATCATTCATTTTTACTCAATCCCTTTCTGTAATAACAAAAACAGTAATATCGGTTATTTCCTCTTTCAATAATAGGGACTATTTTGCAGGATTCAAGTATAAACGTGTTCTTGAAAGGCCTGCAGCATTAAATCAGCGTTTTCCTTGACAGTTTGAGCTGAATATGTATATTAACCGGTTTAGGGGTGAATAATAACGAAAGGATTTTCAATGAGCGAAAGGAAAATATATCTGGCGGTAGACCTTGGCGCAGAAAGCGGCAGAGTAATGAAAGGTACCCTCAGCGACGAAAAGCTCAAGCTTGATGAGGTTCATCGTTTCAGTAATGGTCCGGTGGAAAGACAGGGGCATCTCCGCTGGGATTTCAAAAAGCTCTTCGGTGACATTAAAACAGGTCTTAAAAAGGCTGCACAGCAGACTGATGCACAGATATGCGGTATTGCCGTTGACAGTTGGGGGGTTGATTTCGGCCTGATCGATGAAGATGGTCTGCTTATAGATGATCCGTATCATTACCGTGACAGCCGTACAGAAGGGATCATGGAACAGGCCTTTAATTTAATGGGCAAAAAAGAGCTGTATGAACGAACCGGAATTCAGATGATGCAGTTCAATACGGTGTTTCAGTTAATGGCTCAAAAGAAATTTGCCCCGGACGACCTTGAAAAAGCAAGCAAATTGCTCTGGATGGCAGATCTTGTGAGTTATCATCTTTGCCACAGGGTTTATTCTGAATATACATTAGTAAGTACTGGCCAGATGATGGACATGAGAACATCTCAATGGTCACAGGATGTATTTGAAAAGCTCAATCTCCCGCTCGATCTTATGCCGGAGGTTGTTGACGCTGGTAACAGGGTTGGTTTGCTTACCAAAGAAATCGCCAGTGAAATTGGTACAGAGCAGATACCGGTGATTGCCGCAGGTTCACACGACACCGCCAGCGCCGTAGCTGCCGTCCCAGCTTCAGGAGACAACTGGGCGTTCCTTTCTTCCGGCACATGGTCACTGCTGGGTGTTGAGATCGACAAGGCCGTCATTAACGAAAAAACTTTTGAATATCAGTTTACAAATGAAGGCGGAGTTAAGAATACGATTCGGCTCTTAAAAAACATTATGGGCCTGTGGCTTGTTCAGGAGTGCAAACGGCAGTGGGAAACTGAAGGTTCAGGTTATTCTTATGATGAACTTACCGCTATGGCACAACAGGCCGAAGCATTCAAAGCATGTCTGAACCCTAACGATTCGGTATTTCTCGCTCCCGGCAATATGGTTGAGAGGATAAATGATTTCCTTACAAAAACAGGCCAGGCCGCGCTTCAGGACAAAGGCTCTATTATCCGTACTGTCCTGGAAAGCCTGGCGATGAGTTATAAATGGGTAATCGAAAGCCTGGAAGATGTTTGCGGAAAAAAGATTGAAGTGCTTCATATTGTTGGCGGCGGTATACAAAACAAGCTGCTTTGCCAGTTTGCCGCTGATGCCACCGCCAGAATGGTTGTTGCAGGGCCGATCGAAGCTACCGCAAGCGGTAATATAATGATGCAGGCAATGGCGGCAGGGCAGGTTGACTCCGTAAAATCGGCTCGAAAAATTATTTCAAATTCCTTTAAGCCTGAAGTCTATAAACCGACTGACACAGAAAAATGGGAAAAACAATACGAAAAATTCTTGAAGATATTTTCTATATGAGGAAAAAATGAGTGAAACGCAGACAACCGAGAGTAAACTTGACAGTTTTGACCCAGCCGTTCGTAAAAATGCCTTAAACCTTCTTGCCGGCAGCATTAACCCCGAAGATGATTCCCAGAAGATAAATTTACATTATCATACTTTTTTTTCATACAACGGACAGGGATATTCCCCAAGTCATATTGCATATCTTGCTAAAAAACGCGGCGTTAATGTAGCAGGCATTGTTGATTTCGATGTTCTTGACGGAATAGAGGAGTTTCTCGAGGCAGGACGAATACTTAACCTCCCGGCCACAGCAGGGATAGAAACACGCGTTTTTGTCAGGGGATTTGCAGATAAGGAAATAAGTTCACCCGGAGAACCAGGCATTGCTTATCATATGGGCACAGGTATCCCCGGCGGCAATGTCGGTGAAAACGCCGCTGATTTTAAACAGAAGCTTTACGACATGGCACAGCAAAGGAACATTGAATTGCTCGATCGGGTCAATGACTTCCTGGCACCGTTAAAACTTGATTATAATGCCGACGTTTTGCCCCTGACACCTGCTGGAAATGCTACCGAA
>CAZAYB010000093.1:0-6920 GCA_964489215.1 uncultured Pirellulales bacterium | reverse complement strand
ACTTGATTATAATGCCGACGTTTTGCCCCTGACACCTGCTGGAAATGCTACCGAAAGACATCTTTGTTTGGCTTACGCTAAAAAGGCGGCCGATATGTTCGAACACGACGAAAAGCTTAAACAATTCTGGATGTCAAAACTGGGGCAGGATGTGGAAAAGCTTGATTTTGAATCTGACCCGCTTGGCGTGGATTTGCAGGGGCTTATAAGATCTAAAACTATGAAGGCAGGAGGCCCAGGCTACGTACTTCCTGATGCCGGTTCATTTCCTGAAATGGCTCAGATGAACGAATTTGTACTTGAGGCAGGCGGCATACCTACACATGCCTGGCTGGACGGTTCCAGTGCAGGCGAAAAGGAAATTGAAAAGCTCCTTGAAATCGGTATGGCAAACGGTACCGCTGCGGTCAATATTATACCGGACAGAAATTACGTCCCAGGCCAGGGACTCGAAAACAGCAAGTGCAAAGCACTGTACGAATTTGTTGAGCTTGCAGAAAAGCTCAACCTCCCTGTGGCCGTGGGAACCGAGATGAACAAGCCGGGCCAGAAGTTTGTCGACAGTTTCAATACTGATGAGCTGTCAAGACTGTTGCCGGTTTTCATGAAAGGTGCATATATCATTTATGCTCATACCTGGCTCCAGAGAATAAATAAAATGGGTTATCTTAGTAAATGGTCAGCTGAAAATTTTTCCAGCGTGGTTGAAAAGAATGAATTTTTCCATCAGTTAGGTGCCGCACTTGAACCGGCCGACATTAACATTCTCCAGGAAATTGCTGATAATTGCGAACCGGGCAAAATACTCGAGACAATCAAAAAGACTTGAACTGCTTACAATTATCTTGCGTTTCGTTACCCAAAACGCACTTTTACAGGTGTTTTAATATTAAAAAGTTTATTTAAGAAAGTTGATAAGTTATGACAATACCGAAATTTCAAAGAGCAATCCAGTTAGTGGCTGGTGACCAGCTTGTTCTTAACGACCAAAAGGATGTCCATAATGTTGGGCCTTACCAGATATTGTGCAGGGTTGAGGCGGTGGGGCTTTGCTTTTCAGACCTTAAGCTCTTAAAGCAGTTCGAAAAGCACGCCAGAAAAGGCCCTGTTGTTTCAGGCATTGAAAGCTCTGTTCTCGATGATATACCAAGCTATGTGCCGGGCCAGAAAAGAACCGTTCCCGGCCATGAGGCTTTTGTAAAGGTGGTAGCAAGGGGCGATAAGGTTACAGGTCATCAGGTTGGTAAACGCTTCCTTGTTCAGACCGATTATCGGTGGGCCCCGACTCAAAACTCAAACGCTGCATTCGGTTATAATTTTGAGGGCGGACTCCAGGAATATGTCCTGCTCGATCAGCGTATATTTACAAGCCCCCAGGGCCAGTCGCTTATGATACCCGTTGATGAGGACGCCAGTCATGTCTCAGACAGTGCAAGAGCCCTGGTGGAACCGTGGGCATGTGTGGAGGACGCTTATATAAATAAAGAGCGTACTGCAATAAAGCAGGATTCCAAAATGCTGGTCTTCGCAGAAGCCGAGATTGACAATAAGCTCTTCACCGCCTTTCTCGGCAGATTTGGAAAACCTGCGTCAATAACATTAGCAGGAAATGCTGTTGATTCGCTGCTTCTGGATAATGACAATACCTCGGAACTGATAAAGGCCAAAACCCTTGAAGACCTGAAGGAACATTACTTCGATGACGTTATATTTTTCGGTTCAGACGCCGATTTGCTCGAAGGGATTTTTGACAGGATTGCACCGGGCGGACTGCTCAACATTGTCCAGTCCGGACGAACATTCGGCAGGGAAATCGAAACAGCTGTCGGCAGGGTACATTACGGCCGAATAAGAATCATCGGAACTACCAGCAATGACCCCGCTGAGGCGATGGAAAACATACCCCCCAATGCAGAAATTCGACAAAATGACAAAATAAACGTCATAGGTGCCGCTGGCCCGATGGGAGTTATGCACGTTGTACGTAATATCTGCCAGGGCGTTAAGGGTATTGAGGTTTACGCAGGAGACCTTGATAACAACAGGCTTGAAGTTTTGACAAAAATTGCAGCTCCTCTCGCTCAGAAAAATTCTGTCAAATACATCCCCTATAATCCTAAGGAAAAAGAACCTGAAAGTTCATACGATTATTATGCGATAATGGCACCGGTCTGGCAGATAGTTGCACAGGCCGTAAAGAACGCAAACGATAAAGGAATAATAAATATCTTCGCAGGTATTCCCGCTTCCGTTACCGGCAAAATAGACCTCGACAGTTATATCCGCAAACATCTCTACTTTATAGGCACAAGCGGTTCGGTACTCGAGGACATGAAGATAGTGCTCAGTAAAGTTGAAACCGGTAAACTGGATACAAATCTTTCGGTTGGTGCTGTTTGCGGTCTTGAAGGAGCGATTGAAGGAATAAGAGCAGTGGAGAACCGTACCATATCGGGCAAAATAATTTGCTATCCCGCCTGTAAAGATCTTGAGCTTGTTACGCTTGACCAGCTAAGTGAAAAATATAAAAAAGTTGCAGAAAAGCTAAACAACGGTTTATGGACCAAAGAGGCTGAAAAGCAGCTTCTTGCGGAGTTTAAGGACTCTCTTAATTAAATATCTGTATAAAATGCAAAGGAATTTTCCGATGAATAAAACATTGCGTCAGCTTATAGATTTTTCTCATAAAGTCGGTAACGACACCAGCCTCGTCCAGGGAGGCGGAGGTAACACTTCCTGCAAAACCGATGACGGCAAATTCATGTACGTCAAGGCATCCGGCACAAGCCTTGCAAATATGGATAAGGAAAAAGGCTGGCGAAAAATGGACATAAATGAGGTCCTTAAAATACTGCAGGACGATAAGCTTATGCGGCGCAGTGCCGATATACGTGAAACCCTGGTAATGCAGAAAATGGCTATGTGCTGTGAGGATGATTTTGGGTTAGCTTCAAGGCCTTCTGTGGAGGCGCCTTTGCACGCTTTTCTTGATAAGGTTGTGATACATCTTCATCCCGAGGCAGTAGGTGCTTACGTCAACTGTAAAAGCGGAAAAGAAAAGATCCTGAAATTGTTTGATGATGAAAAAAAGCAAATTCTATGGGTTCCTTATGTTGACCCGGGCCTTACTCTTGCCCGTAAAACATATTCACTGGTCCAAAAGTATGTTAAAGTGCATAACTGTCTGCCCGATATAATTTTCCTCGAAAAGCACGGCCTTTTCGTCAGTGCATCCTCCCCCGCAGCAGGACTTCGGATTGTAAAAAGGGTTATCAAAAAATGCTCCAAGAGCCTAAATGACCTAAAGCCTGGAAGAATGACCGACCCTGACACCTCCCAGGTAAATCACTGTAAGCTCCAGATACGCAAGGCACTGTTTGAGGCGACCGGCAATCGCAGCTGCGTACACTTTTTCATCGATGATACAATTAAGGGCTTTTTGCAGCACAAAGACGCCCGCAGAATGCTCTCGGCAGGTTCACTTTCACCTGATGAGCTTGTCTATGCCAATGGTCCTGCCCTTTGGGTAAATAATTGCACCAGCGACCAGATCGCAATCAAACTAAAGTCTGTAAGGGAAAAGGGCGGTAAGCTGCCAGCCGCATTTCTCGTTAAAAAAACCGGACTGTTCATAACCGCTGACAGCAAAACCGCTCAGGTGATAAATGATGTGGCAAAGTTCAGTTTTTATGTAAGATACAATGCTAACAGGCTCGATAAGATAGCTGCTCTTAACAAAAGGCAAACCGAATTCATCAATGAATGGGAAGCCGAAAGCTTCAGAAGAAAAGTAAGCGGACAGACAACCGGCACCGGCCAGCTGAAAAACAGGATTGCCTTTGTTACAGGTGCAGGTTCAGGAATTGGAAAAAGCATAGCAATGGGCCTCGCTGAAGATGGCGCACTGGTTGGCCTTGCTGATATTGATGCTGAAGCTGCCCGGCTGACTAAGGACCAGATCGCAGAAAAGTTCGGTGCCCAGTCAATTGTCCTTTCATGTAATGTAACAAACGAAAAATCTGTCAGGGAAGCTTTTGATAAACTCCTAAATACATGGGGCGGTCTCGATATACTTGTAAATGCCGCCGGAGTGGCACCTGCTTACCCAATTCAGGATACACCTGTCCAAAAGTGGCGGTTTGCACTCGAGGTAAACCTCACAGGCTATATGCTCACGGCAAAGATCGCTGCCGATATCATGAAGCATCAGGCTATGGGAGGAAGTATAGTCAACATAAGCAGTAAAACCGGAATTGACGCAAGCAAAAACAACAGTGCATATAATGCTACAAAGGCCGGCCAGCTGCACCTTACAAGGGGATGGGCAATGGAGCTGGGTAAAGATAACATCCGGGTAAATTCTGTATGTCCGGGTAACGTCTTTGAAGGATCGAAAATATGGAATCCGCAGTACATTAAGGTCTGTGCAAAAAAATACGGGATCAAACCGCAGGAAGTCATTCCTTTTTATACAAACAAGACAATGCTCAGGCTCGAAATAAAGGGCAGAGATATTGCAGACGCTGTAGTTTTTCTAAGCAGCGATAATGCACGTCGAATAACCGCTCAAACCCTCGTAGTCGATGCCGGACAGGCCGTGGTCCGATAAACAAAAAAACAGACTGGAAAAGCAAACTCTTTGCTCTTTGACTGTGTAAACTGTACACATAAGGGGATTATTTGTGATTTATGATTAAAACACACCAATAATTTGCCGAAAAATATATGTTCGAAAATCTATAGAATATCATGAAATCGTAAATTGTAAATTCAGGAACGACAAAATGGCAAAGAAGAACTTTTCCGACCTCAAGCAAAACGGCAAATTACCGGACCCTAAAACCGTTGACAGAAACAGTATTATCGAGGAGTTATGGGAAGATTATCTTGACTCAACCAGTAATTCACTGCCACAGCTGGAGTCTTCAGCCTTAAAGCTGGAAAAGGGTGAGGAGCCGGATGAAAACGCTGCGAACATAAAAAGGATACTTCATTCTCTAAAGGGGGAGTCGGGAATGGTAGGCCTTCAGGATGTTCATGATCTTTGCCATGAAGTCGAGTCGGCTCTGGAAAAACTTGAGGACAATCTAAAAAAAGCGGACATGGTCCTGAAAGCCAAGGACTGGATGCAGATAGCCATTGACGTTACTACAAATAAAGGTGAAGTTGCCGAAGCTGAGAAGCCCCGGCAAAAAGACGCTCTTGTTGTAGAGGAAAAAAATGCAGTTAAAAAGTTCAGAAAGGCTCTAATTGTAGACGATGCAGTTGTTTGCAGAAAAAGGATTAGAATGCTCCTTAAAAACTACTTTAAATGCTTTTTTGCTACCAACGGACAGGAAGCTGTCGACCTTTATAAAAAGTCACTCGATGCAAATGAACCTTATGATCTGGTTACGCTTGATATAAATATGCCGGAGCTGGACGGACACAGCACTTTAACTGCTATCAGGGAATATGAGGGTACAAAAAACATTGATGGACTAGATGGCGTCAAAATAATTATGACTACCTCTCAGGACAAAAGTGAACATGTATTCAAGGCTTTCAGGCAGGGCTGTGAGGCCTATGTCGTAAAGTCAAATATGGGGGATAAATTACTCAGCGAGGTTGCAAAGCTTGGATTGCTCAAAGTCAGCGATTACATGGACGCAGAAAAGACCATCTCATTAAAGAAGCAGTTGCCTGTCTTTGATGCGGCCAAGGTTTTTGCTGATACTCATAAAACAAGCATACCTGTCGTTAACGATGATATGACTGTTGCAGGGCTGATTTGTGAAAGCGATATACTTGAGTATCTCACTGCCAACAAAGAAGTAAAGGCTACTGTCGCTGATTTTATGACTGACAAAGTCACCTGTTTTGATCAAAATGCCAGTCTTATCGAGGTTTGCAAGGAGTTTACTAAAAATCTCGAGAAAAGGCGTTTTCCAATCGTTTCCGACGGCAAGTTAGTGGGAATTATAAGCAGAAAAGATGTGATATCCTACATCGTCAGGCTTCGAGAAGAAGCTGATTCAAAATCATAAATGAGCTCTGAAAACATTTGCTTGTCCGCCAAAATGAATTTTTAGAGGTTCCTTTAATTAATAAAATACTAACACACAGTCTCTATATAATCGTTAAAACCTTCAAATCTTTGAAATTCCTTTTTTTTATAGGTAATATTAACCATTTTTAAGTTTAAACGATTATTTACATTGACTCTCTTTAAGTCTGAGAGCTATAATACATACATAATTAGTGTGTTTTAAGTGTTTAAGGTCACAAACGGGGGCAGTAGCTAAGAAGAACTTTGCTTTCTTTAAAAAGTATAAATATGGGCAAGTTAATTATTATAAATATGGGAAGGGAAGAGAAATGAAAAGGGAAATTTGTTTGTTAACTATATTAACAGCAGCAGTTTTTTCGGTACCGGCAATCGCGGCTTTTACCTATGGATTTGTAAATGTAAGTGGAAACAGCAGCTATAATGCTCAGGTTGGCGAAGATCAGCTTTACATGACGGTCGATAAGGTTACGGTTAACGGCGATAACTTCGCGACATTTACTTTCGGCAACACCGGACCTGTGCCAACTGCCGTTGCGGTTATTTATTTTGATGATTACGACGATGATTTTTTTCTCGGAAGTCCTGATTATCTTGAAAATGACGCGGATACATCTTTTGAGTATATGTCAGGAGGGACAATGCCTGCCTGGAACGAGGTTTATCCTTCTTTCGAGAAACCCGCGGATTTTTCTTTCGCAGCCGAAAACCCGGCTCCCTCAAACGGTATTAACCCAGATGAGCAATGGATGGTTAGAATGAACTATAACTCTACATATTCACAGCTTATAGGGGCATTGAATAATGGCTCTTTAAGGGTAGGTATGCATGTAAGGTCTTTTCCAAACGGTGGAAGCGAAGCATTTGTAAATAC
>CAZAYB010000092.1:6714-11446 GCA_964489215.1 uncultured Pirellulales bacterium | reverse complement strand
GCTGCCACCCTCGCCGCATGACCTGTCCCAAGCTGAGGTGACTGATAAACATACATAACCTCCGGATGTCTCTCACAAAGGACACTCATTACCTGCTCTGAATAAGCCCCCGTAACAATCATGAAACGTTTGAATCCTTTGCTCTTGAAAGTCTCAACCGTCCTCAGTATCGCAGGCTCATTAGCTATCTCAAAACAGACCTTAGCCGTATCTGTCCTGCCCATCCTGCTACCTTTACCCGCCGCCAAAATAACAACTATCGTCCTCGAGGCAATGGTTTTCTTCTGTTCCATCAAAACTCCTTATTAAACAAAAAAATCTGCTAACTCCTGTCCCTGCTGTAAGTACAGCTTGTCCGGTCGTTCTCCCATACAGTTATCGATTCAAGCTCCCCGCAGGGCATCTTTCCTTCCAGAGCCTCCCACGCAAATTCCGATATCTTCTCAACTGTCGGAATATTTTTACTGAAATAATCAATATCCGAATTCAAATTACTGTGGTCCACCAACTCGATAAAATATTCGTTAACCGCCCTTTCAAAATCACCTACCGCTAAATTGCAGGACTTATCACACTTAACTGTCACCTCCGCAACATAATTATGACCATGACCGTTAGGATTGGCGCACTTGCCGAATACCGCAAAATTCTTCTCATCGTCAAACTTCTCATTCCAAAGCTTGTGCATCGCCGCAAATTCAAATTTCTCACTGTAATATATCATTTCTGGCTCCATGGTTTTAATCTTCATTTTCCTGAAAGGATTAAGATTCAAACTGACATCCAAAACTTTCGCATCGCCCGTAAACTCGCCTAAACGTTCTCCGCAAGCAGTTAAAAGCTCACCAAGCTGGATAAAACTGATATTGCTGTTCGCCTCGAAAGATGAGCTTACAGTACGCTGAAAAAGACCCACAACATGGCTGTGAACACATTCATCAATATCAGTTACATTCATTATAAAACCGGTCTCTTCATCTACCGAACTGCTCATACTAACTGTCATCGCCATGTATACAGACAATCCGTCTCCCCCGCTCGGCAACGAACTGTAACTGTTCGCTCCCGAAGGATTCTCAACCCCGAAAGGCATAATACTGAATCTGACCTCTCGCCTCAATATATGCATCATATTCTCACTCTCTATCTGCCCTTACAAACCTGCCCACAAATCTGCAAATCTTGCAAAATCAAAAAAATCAACCCTGCCGGACTGGTTCAGATCCGACCTTTCACACCAGTAGTTAAAACTTGTACAATCCGACGACAAATCAGCCTTCGCCTGACGCAAACCAAAGATAAAAAGGTTCGCTTGTCCGCCAAAATGAATTTTTAGAGGCTGTCATTATTACCGCCATTTTATGACATATAGCCGCTAAAGCAAACATATTAGCATATAAACCCCCTTTTTTTTGAGAAAAACCTTATTCTTCCAACATCAATTTTGAACTTTTTCCCAAACTTTTATTGTCAAATCCCTCTCTGCTGCTCGCCGATTGTATTCTGTTTTACACCTTCTCTGAATGTATATTGAAAAAAACTGTATCGCTATTTGAAGAAGTCGAATGGTCAACAAGATACTGCAAGGTCAGAATCGATGACTTTGCCGTACCCGCCTCACAATGGCTCCTGTGACAGACCCAGATAATACTTAAACGAACCTAAAATATCAGGTTCATCCGGTTAATGAACCAAAAAAACTTGAACTTAACAAAATACTAAGTTATATTAAAAAAAACAAAGATACCCTTAATTATTAGAACACCGTTTATTAAAGAGATAATATGAAAACACTTACAAAAGAATTATGGATGGAAACTCCCCAAAGAAGAGCCATCGTTTCAATTCACAATGAAGTCGAAAGGCTCGTAAAACAAAGCGGAGTAAAAGAAGGCTTCGTACTGGTAAACGCAATGCACATCACCGCATCGGTTTTTATTAACGACAACGAGTCCGGCCTGCACCACGACTATGAACTCTGGCTCGAAAAGCTCGCACCCGAAAAACCTCACAGCCAGTATCGACACAACGGATACGAAGACAACGCCGACGCACACATGAAAAGACAGGTCATGGGAAGAGAAGTCGTCGTCGCAATTACCGATGGAAGCCTCCACCTCGGACCATGGGAACACATCTTCTATTACGAATTTGACGGAAAAAGAAAAAAAAGATTACTCGTCAAAATAATCGGCGAATAACCGAACCTCAAAACTCCCAAAATACCCATAGGTAAAAAAATGAAAATAGTCATATACAACGGAAGCAACAGGGCACAAAACGGAAACACCGATATTATGACAGAAGCCTTTATCGAAGGCGCAAAAGCCGCAAACGCACAATGTGAAAACATCTACCTCGCAAAAAAAATAATAAAGCCATGCTCTTGCTGCATGGAATGCTGGATCAAAACACCTGGCTCATGCAAAATCGACGACGAGGCAGAACCACTCGTAAAAAAATTCATGCTCGCTGACATTGCCGTCTTCGCAACACCTGTCTACACCGATGGAGTAACCGCAATCACAAAGCAGTTCATGGAAAGATTAAGGCCGCTGCTGAACCCGCGATTCGAACAGGACCCTGAAAACGAAACAAGGCACACAACCAGAATGGAAAAGCCGACAAAAATCGTCGTACTCTCCACCTGCGGCTATCCGGAAATGTCACATTTCCAGGTAATCAAACATCACTTCGAAAGATTCGCAAGAAACCTAAGCACTGAAATTATCGCCGGAATATACAGATCACAGGCAGAGTTGCTGCCCCAGAAGCATCCCGAAACCGCAAAAATCGTCGACGACTACCTCCAGAACGTCGCAAGAGCTGCTGAGGAAATCGTAAAAAACCTCAACATCTCGCAGCAAACCCGAGATGCCCTCGACCAACCCCTGATATCAAAAAGACAATACCTGATGGCAGCAAATATGAGCATTGAAAAAATGCTGAAAAAAGCAAACGCCTAACCCACATGAATTAAAGGTGTCAGGTCCCTTTTTGATTACACCGCCCCCACATAAATTAAAGGTGTCAGGTCCCTTTTTTATTGTAATGCCCCGAAACCAATCGCAAGCCCGAAACGCAAGCACCGTGACAACTCTCCCAGTAAAACTCAATTCGCTGGATCTGCAAGATCCCTACAAACCCGCTTTTTCGAAGTTGATCCATAAAATTTCCACTGCTGCCCTTAGCTGATAACATAAAAAAAGCCCGCACAAAAGCGGGCATTTATTTCTCACAAAAGAACTGACTCTAAAACAAAATTCACAATTAACTCACATCGAATCCCTCGGATGAGAATGATCATAAACTTCTTTCATCTTCGCAGTGCCAAGATGAGTATATACCTGAGTTGTAGAAAGCGACTGATGACCAAGAAGCTCCTGCACACTCCGCAGATCTGCTCCGTTATTGAGCATATGAGTCGCAAAACTGTGCCTCAGAGTGTGAGGACTTATTGAAGGATCAAGACCTGCCTCCTTTAAATATTTATCCATCTTCCTTCGAACACTTCTTGTACTTAGCCTCTTACCGTGCTTATTCGCAAACAGTACCTTACTGTCAAAGTTACTGTCATTTTGCATTCGCTTATTACGGAACTCTATATAACGCTGAATAGACTGCAGAGCACTTGTCCCGATTGGAGCAATACGTTCCTTCTTGCCTTTACCCCGAACATGAATAACCTCGCCAAGAAAATCAACATCTTCCATATTAAGTGCAACAATCTCGCTTACTCTCATACCCGTACTGTAAAGAACCTCCAGCATCGCCCTGTCCCTGGCGCCCAGCCAGTTGCTGTTATCCGGTGCATCAAGCAATCGCTGAATCTGCTCAGCATCAAGACATTTCGGAAGCTTCTTTTCCTGCTTAGGAGTCTTGATGGATGACACCGGATTTGAATCTACCTTGGAACGTTTAACCAGAAATTTATAAAAACTGCGCAATGTTGCAAGCTTCCTTGCAGTCGTAGACTTCGAATACTGCTGCTGATTGAGATTCGCCATATAACCCCGTATCGTATCGGTATCCGCACTCCTCAACGCCTTCTCAAGATCCACCTGCTTATCTGTCGCAACTGCTGTTGACTCACCCTGGCCGCCTGACCACGGATTCGCATTTTCAATAACTCTCTCACCTTTACTTACCAGAAAATCACAAAACTGGTCAAGATCAGCTCCATAGCACTTCGCTGTATGCTGAGAAAAATGTTTTTCATATTTCAGGTAGCTCAAAAAGTCTTGAGTGAGGGAACATTCATTCATAGTTCGTCCGCCTTTATAACTTAAGTTTATATAGCCTTTTCCCTGGCATTTCTCTTATATCGGTTCCTGGTCCATTTCTGAACCAAAGGATTCAAGAAGATTGGGCATATCCTTATGGATCAACTTATCAGCCTCGCCCATAAGAGACTGAGTCAGTTTAAAACTTAGAACGGCAGCATCAAACCAGTTAAAATCTATCCTCTCGTCCTTTGCCTGATCAACAAGTGTATCCAGAAGCTCTCCTTCTGAACCATCGTCATATCTGAATATGTACTTTTCTTCTCCTTTATTCAGAACAAGTTGCTTCGTACAGTTGTTCATCGATGCCTTTCTTTAAACCTGACATTTATGTGACATTTAGAGAACAGTTGTCTAATCCTGTTATCGGTCGACAATCAAATAACTAAAGCTGTTTTTGAAAAAATACTCTTAAAAAACTCTATTTTATCAAAGTTTTTTAGGCATTT
>CAZAYB010000092.1:4996-6614 GCA_964489215.1 uncultured Pirellulales bacterium | reverse complement strand
CCCCTGCCGCAAAGATCCTTAACATGACCCATAACCTCATCTCGCCCTGCTCCCAAAGACGAGCACAGATCATCAACACTGCAGGGCCTGCGCCTCAAAGTACCCAAAATCTGATCTTCGCTCACCTGAACCCGAAAATCACTAACACGGTCAAAATCCACCACTATCTCAGCAATATCACCCAGCTTACTCTTAACACGCTCCATCACCTCACGACAAGCACACCCCACTCCCTTAACGCTCGTCGGACGAACCGCAGTATTAAGCTGTACCTTATCAGGACCGATCCTCTCTATCAGACCCCTGAACTTCTCTATATGCTCATCACTGCTGTTAATTCCCTCCAATATAAAAACCTCAAGATTGAAAACTCCCTCATATTCCCTCCCGAATGCACACAAACCCTCGATAAAACGTGAATAATCTATACCCTCATCTGGCCGATTGATTCGCTTAAAAGTCTCCTCATCACAACCGTCAAGTGACGGCATAACAAGATCAGCCCTGCAAACTTCACTGCGAACCTGCTCATCCCAGAAAAGTGTCCCGTTCGTCAGCACCGCAACCGGAACATCACAACCTTCATGAACCCTGTCGATTATCTCTCCCAAATCCAGATTAAGAGTAGGCTCACCGCTGCCGCTCATAGTAACATAATCTGGACGTTCACCAACCCCCACTGCCTCAAGAACCTCCCTGACAACCTCATCCTTGCAAACGTATGACCGCCTCTCCAAAGTCGTCTCAGCATCAACACCGAGCTGACAGTAAATGCAGTTTTGCGTACAAGTCTTCATCCCGACAAGGTCAACACCAAGACTTAAACCAATACGTCTCGATGGAACTGGCCCAAAAACATATTTACGCTTAACTGACATTTCAAAACCCCATCAAATCACTTACGTATTATATCATAAATGTCCCTGCAACGCAAAATAAGGTCCTCAACCCACTCAATCGGCATAATGCACTCCTTATCGCACCTCGCATTTTCACAATCGTTATGAACCTCAAGAAACAAACCGTCTGCACCTGCCGCAACTGCGCTTTTAGCAAGAACAGGACCCATCTCACGGATGCCCGCGGAACTGTCGCCAAGACCGCCTGGCTGCTGGGTACTGTGAGTCGCATCAAATACCACCGGAACACCAAAACCACGCATAATAGATATACCCGTCATATCATTTACAAGACGGTTATAACCAAAAAAAGTACCCCGCTCAGTAAACATCACCTTATCATTACCCGTACTCTTAACCTTCCCAAGAACATTCTTCATCTCAACTGGCGAAACAAACTGACCCTTCTTAACAGAAACAGCCTTGCCGGTCTGACCAGCCGCAACTAAAAGATCCGTCTGCCTGCACAAAAAAGCCGGAACCTGAACACAATCACAAACCTCACCAGCCGGCCTGGCCTGCTCCGGTGTATGAATATCCGTCAAAACTGCCATACCAGTCTCTTTCCTTACCTTATCAAGAATTAAAAGACCCTCCTCAACTCCAGGACCACGGAAACTGTCAATACTCGAACGGTTAGCCTTATCAAAACTCGCCTTGAAAACTATTCCAACTCCGCTCCGGTCGCTTATACCCCTAAGAGCCTCAGCTATACTCAT
>CAZAYB010000092.1:0-4896 GCA_964489215.1 uncultured Pirellulales bacterium | reverse complement strand
TCGCTTTCTACATGTCTCTTAAATATCGTCCTTAAAGCATGAACAAGAAGCTTCCATTTACTATCACACTTAAAAACACAAATGTCAAGCAAACCGTCATCATACTTTGCATCCCTTGCCAAAGCAAGACCAATAGCATAACGGGAAATATTACCCACAAAAACAAGACCTTTACCATTAAAAACTTCAACCCCGTCTGCCTCAACCTTCATTACTGGAAACTTATGACCCCAGAAAGTCTTGAATATAGGCCAAAAATAATTCAGATGAGTTATATGACCCTTGCGCTTTTCGCAAACCTTATGAACTACATCACCGTCCCACCCGAAACCCGCTATAGAAGCGAACATCCTGCCGTCGATTCTGCCAAGATCAAGCCTGCTGAAATTGTCGCCCTCAAATGCCTCGATCATCTTTTTCGTAGACCGCCCGAATCCAAGCTCATTAGCCAAAAGATTCTCCGTACCGCTCGGAATTATCATCAGACACTTATCATAACCGCTGTGAGCGATTACCGAAGCTATTTCACGAACTGTACCGTCACCACCCGCCGCCGCTATCATCGCGCAATTATCATTTTCACAATGACCAAGCGTAAGCTCCGCCGCATGATCAAGAGAATTGGTATAATCCATCTCAACTTCAAATCCCTTATCAGTAAGATAGTCTCGAAAACGATCGATAACTCGCCTGCCTATACCAGCGCCCGACTTCGGATTGACTATATATGCTATGTAACCGTCATCAGGTGTCATACTACTATATTAACCAGCCTGTCTTTAATCACTATTACCTTACGTGGCTCCCTGCCGTCAAGCGCACTTAACACCTTTTCACTGCCGAGCGCCTTCTCACGAATCTCTGACTCGCTCATATCAACACTAACCATTATCTTATCCTTGATTTTACCCTTGATCTGAACCGCAAGCTCAACTTCCTTCTCCCTGGCAAGCTCACTGTCAAATACAGGCCAGCTTTCATAAGCCATACTCCCTTCACCGCCAAGCCGAACCCAAAGCTCCTCACTTATATGAGGGGCAAACGGACTGAGAAGCTTAACAAAACTCAAAACCGCCTCCTTGCTCCGCACTTGCTGCTTTGTCATATGATTTACAAATATCATCATCTGGCTGATTGCTGTATTGAACGAAAGCTCCTCGATATCGCTGGTAACCTTGCTTATTGTCTGATGAAGAATCTTCAAAGTATCCTCATCTGCCTCAACGTCCCTGACACTGCTGTCAAGCTCCCCGCTTTCCTCATCGATTACCATTCGCCAGGTACGCTGAAGAAAACGATGAACACCCTCCACTCCCTGCATCGACCAGGGCTTGGACGCCTCGAGCGGACCCATGAACATCTCATAAAGACGCATAGAATCTGCGCCGTATCTTTCAACAATCTCATCAGGATTGATAACATTACCCCTGCTCTTGCTCATCTTCTGATTATCCTCACCAAGAATCATGCCCTGGTTGACAAGCTTCTGATAAGGCTCTGACTTCGTAACATAACCCAGATCATAAAGAAGCAAATGCCAGAAACGGGAATAAAGCAGATGAAGAACCGCATGTTCCGCACCCCCTATATAAAGATCGACACTCAGCCAGCGGTCCTGCTTATCCTTATCACAGAAAATCTGGTCATTACATGGATCGATATACCTTAAATAATACCAGCAGGAACCTGCCCATTGCGGCATAGTATTCGTCTCGCGCCTCCCCTTCCTGCCGTCAGACAAAGTAACCTCAACCCAATCCTTAGCCTTTGCAAGAGGAGGCTCACCGGTTCCGGTAGGCTTATAACTGTCAACTTCAGGAAGCATAAGCGGAAGTTCGCTCTCATCCAATCCGATAACCTCACCATCCTCTGCATGAATAATCGGAAATGGCTCACCCCAGTAACGCTGCCTGCTGAATAGCCAGTCTCGAAGCTTATAATTTACCGCTCGCCTGCCCAGCCCGTCCTTCTCCAGCTTCTCAGTAATCGCCCTCTTGAAATCGCATGTCTTCATACCGCTGAAATCGCCGCTGTTAACCGCAACACCCTCTCCGGAAAAACACATCTCACCTTTGCTGACCTGCTCTTTAATACTGTCATCCAAAGGCTCAACAACCTGAATAATCGGCAAACCAAAAGTTGTTGCAAACTCAAAATCACGCTCATCATGCCCAGGAACCGCCATAATCGCACCGGTACCATAGCTCATCAAAACATAATCACTTATCCAGATCGGAATCTCCTCACCGTTCACCGGATTGACTGCATAACTGCCGGTAAACTCACCTGTCTTCTCCTTAGAAAGGTCAGTCCTGTCAAGATCGCTCTTGCGCAAAGCCTGGTCACGGTAAGCAGAAACTGCTTCAGTACGCTCATCTGTCGTAATTTTATCTACAAGAGGATGTTCCGGAGACATTACCATATAAGTTGCTCCGAATAGAGTATCTGGCCTGGTCGTAAAAACACTGATCACATCATCAAAACCAGAAACCCTGAAATCAACCTCCGCTCCGATACTCTTGCCTATCCAGTCACGCTGAAGCTTCTTAATCGAATCTGACCAGTCAAGATCCTCAAGACCTGACAAAAGACGCTCACAGTATTTCGTAATGCGAAGCATCCACTGACGCATAGGCTTGCGTACCACAGGATGACCCCCGCGCTCGCTTACTCCCCCGACTACTTCTTCATTCGCAAGAACCGTCCCAAGCTCTGGACACCAGTTCACAGGGGCCTCACTCTCATAAGCAAGACGATGCCCATCGATATATCGACGCCTCTGTTCCTCACTTAAACCATCAGGAACCTCAAGCTCCTCGATCGGCCTGGCCTTTTGCTGTTCTTCATCGAACCAGCTGTTAAAAAACTTCAGAAATATCCACTGGGTCCACTTATAATATTTAGGATCCGTAGTATCAACCTGCCTGTCCCAGTCATAAGAAAAACCAAGACTCTTTATCTGCCTCCGCATATTCGCAATATTCTTCGAAGTCGTCTCAGATGGATGAGTACCTGTCTTAACTGCATACTGCTCAGCTGGCAAACCAAAAGCGTCCCACCCCATCGGATGAAGTACATTATATCCGCACATTCGCTTATAACGCGCAACTATATCACTGGCCGTATAACCTTCCGGATGGCCGACATGAAGACCCTGACCGCTCGGATAAGGAAACATATCAAGAACATAAAACTTTTCCCTGCCCTCACAACCGTCTTCTGTACGAAAAGTCTTATCCTCCTCCCAGAAACGCTGCCACTTCTTCTCGATCCCGTTAAAATCGTAATGTCCTGTTTTATCCATTTTCACATTTCTCTTATTCAGCTAATTCAAAATAAACAATCATCAAAGCCCCGTAAACAAACCAGACCGCCTGATAAATGCTCAGAATCGAATATAGTAGGAAAAATCAATCAAATAATCAACTATATTAACCCATTCTCCAAAAATATGTTGATAAAATACTGTTTTTGTTTAGAATAAGGTAGCATAAGTACATATACGCGTTTTTCGGGCTGTTTGACGGAGCAAACACAAATTGTTGATACTATTGAGGTACCAAAAATGGCCGAAAAGAAAGAATTCAGCCTCTTGCTCGCAGAAGATGACCCGGGCCACACAGAGCTCATCAAAAAAAATCTCGCCAGAATGGGCTTTAAGAGCAGAATTATCCACTTCTCAGACGGACAGGAACTACTCGAATTCCTGAAAAATGACCCCGAAAAACCTGCCGCAAAACCTGACAGGCTATACTTGCTGCTGCTCGACATAAAAATGCCAAAAATTAACGGGATCGAGGTACTAAAAACAATAAAGCAGGACCCAAAACTAAAAAAAATACCCGTTATAATGCTTACAAGCGTAAATAACCAGGAGGATAAAACAAAATGCAAAAAACTCGGATGCAGTGACTACATAGTAAAACCTCTCGAATACAAAAGCTTCATAGACGTCGTACAGGACAAGGTCAGCTCATCACTGCTGTTGTCAATTTTTGAAAATTATCCACTCGATTCCATATAATACTTGCATAAAAAATTTCGCAATGTTAATTTATACCCCGTAAATTAAATATAAGATCAACTTTTGCGAGGAAAGCAAATGACATTTGCAAGGAAGTACAAAAAACTGTCAATTGTAATTCTGACTGCTCTGACACTGGCAATCTCAGGCTGTGTCGAAAGAAAACTTACCATTAACACAATGCCCCAGGGAGCCCTCGTCGAACTAAACGACGAACAAATAGGAACCACTCCTGTTACTGTAAACTTTAACTGGTATGGACATTACAACATCAGAATAGAAAAACCTGGCTACGAAACACTCAACACAAACAGAAAACTAAAAGCTCCATTACACGACAATTTCGGACTGGACTTTATCACTGGTGTCCTTTGGCCGGGCAGGATCGTAGACGAATACGAATGGACATTCAAACTAAGCCCATACATACCCGCCCAAAGAGAAGTCCTCATCAAAGACGCATACGAAATGAGAAACAGAACCATAAGAGAAATACAGTAAAAAATTCGACTCTCCGCCAGAATTATCCCAATTTGCACAGGTACCTTTCATAATTTCCTGCTCCCTAACCCTTGCAGGCAAATCAGATCCTCACCTTTTTACTCACCTGAAGATATACGGTAACCATGCCCGTGAACTGTCCTGATAATTCCCTCTTTACCTAACTTCTTACGCAATGCCGCGATATGAACGTCGACAATACGGTCCTTTTGGCCATGCCCCTCACTGCCCAAAAGCTCCTTAAGCTCTACTCGGCTAAGAACATCACCCCCCGCCTCCATTAGACCTGCAAGAATTTTATACTCACTGTTGGTAAGAATTACCTCACACGTACCAACCGTTACTTGCCGACGCGTTGGAACAACCCTCAC
>CAZAYB010000091.1:9684-11446 GCA_964489215.1 uncultured Pirellulales bacterium | reverse complement strand
GCTGCGCGCGGAGCTCGGTACCATCGCCACGCTGCTCGATGCCGTGCTCAGCCAGCAGAGCCTTATTGGCAGTTACTACGTGTTTGCCTGAAGCTAAAAGTTTAAGCTGAAGTTCCTTGGCTATAGTCGTTCCCCCGATCAGCTCAACTGCGATACTTATCGACTCATCGTTAATTATCTCACCGATATCATCGCTAAGCATACCACCCGGCAAATCGACGGGCCTTTTTGAGGTCGTATCAAGGTCAACAACTTTTGAAAGCTCAAGATCAAGACCCGTTTTTCGCCTTAGATGCTCTTTATCCTCAAGAAGAATCCTCGCAACACCGGAACCTACAGTTCCAAACCCGACAAGTCCTATTTTAACACTATTTTCAGACATAACAGTTTTCCTTTGCAGCTAAATATCGAGAGAACTGAATTTAACTTAAAAAGGGTGTTTTGGTCAAGCAAATAATCACAAACTAAGTTTGGTCCCTCCAAAAGCAAAATAATCACAGACAAACACCCCTGTACCCAAAACATACATTCTTGCAAAAACAACCGTTATGATGTAAAATAAAAACCGAGTCGGCGTAAAATTGGTAAATAAACCAATCGAACCGTAAGCTTCAAGGTGCTAAACTATCTGGCCGATGTAATATCTGTCGGCTATATGCACCATATAAGGGTCTTATATCAGCCAGACATGTCAGCTGCTGGTTATCGGATGATAAAAAAACTAAAATAAAAAATGTGGGCAACTCCAGTAATTGCTTTAATTGCAAAATAAAATTTATCCACTCAGAAAACAAACAGGATTGACAGAATAAAAAATTGGAAAAACAAAATAAAAAATCCAAAAAATACAAGAAACCTCAAAAGACTCCCGTTCTTTCAAAAGTAACCCAAAGCCTGGTCAGGCATCTGGATGAAATCATGAAAGAATGCGGAGCCAGTACCGTCTTTGTATATGCTGACGCACTCACTGACGCCAGGCTGGAACTTGACAGCAATGACAAATATACCGTCTATTATGTCACAAGAACAGCTGAGGAGGACATGCAGCAGTATATGATGAGACGCAACCATCTTCGTGTCCCCGATGTGCCTCTCACAAGAATGGGCCAGATAAAGATAGCAATGCTCCTCGCATTTTCCAAGGCAATTGTAAAGGCAGGAGATACGGTGGTATTCTTAAGCGGAGTCGCTGCCAGCGGAACTCTCGACACTATTATAATCATGGAAGTCGGAAACGAGTTTGAGATGTTCCAGGTACCGGAAGATGAGGACAAAATGGCAATAGACATAAAGCCGACAGTGCTCTCAAAAATTATTGACATATCATCTGAGCTGGGCAATGAAGGAAGAGAAGGAAAGCCCGTAGGAGCGCTCTTCGTTGTAGGAGACAGCGAAAGAGTACTTTCCCTGTCACGCCAGCTTATACTTAATCCTTTCCAGGGATACTCCGAACAGCAAAGAAATGTACTGGACCCAAATCTTGAGGAAACCATAAAGGAGTTCAGCAGCCTCGACGGTGCTTTCGTAATCGATGGCGATGGAACCGTAAGATCCGCTGGCGTTCATCTCAAAGTAGGCAGTACCGACGAAGTAAAACTGCCCCAGGGACTCGGAGCAAGACACCACGCAGCAGCAGGTATTACAAGCCTCACTGACGCCGTCACAATAGCTGTCAGTGAATCAACCGGCACAGTCACCATATTCAAAGGCGGAAAGATTGTAACCGAAATCGAAAAACTAAGAACACTTTCTGCGTAAAAAA
>CAZAYB010000091.1:7231-9584 GCA_964489215.1 uncultured Pirellulales bacterium | reverse complement strand
ATACCGAGTATCTTTGCAGCTTCGGCACGGTTGCCATCAGTCATCTCAAGAGTCTTTTTTATATGAAGCTTCTCAACCTCATCAAGACTGCTGCCTGCCATACTTTCCGGAGCTGACTGCTCAGTTTCCACAGAAGGCGCCGCCAGCCGCTTTATACGGTTTATCTCCGCAGGAAGATCTGCAACATCAATGGTATCAGAATCTGTCATAACTACCATCGTCCTGACCGCATGACGTAATTGACGTACGTTGCCAGGCCAGGGATAATCAAGCAAAACTGCCATCGCTGGCTCTGTAATCCTCGTTATATGCCTGCCAAGATCGTCACAGCTTTGCTTTAAAAAATAACCGAAAAGCTCCTCGATATCCTCTCGCCTGCTGCGCAAAGGAGGAATTGTAACTGTAACCCCTTTTATTCTGAAAAAAAGGTCCTGACGGAATTTCTTTTCATCAACAAGCTTGGCAAGATCATGATTGGTAGCACTGACAATCCTGACATCAACTCGGATAGACCTGCTGGAGCCTACCGGAACAACTATACCGTCCTCAAGAACCCTGAGAAGTTTAGCCTGCATATTCAGCGGCATATCACCTATCTCATCGAGAAAAAGAGTACCCTTATCTGCCATCTCAAAAAGCCCTTTATGATCAGTTGTAGCACCCGTAAAGGCCCCTTTGGCATGACCGAAAAGTTCACTTTCAAGAAGAGTCTCAGTAAGACCTGCACAGTTTATCGGACGAAAAGCATAATCCTTTCTCGAAGAGTTCAAATGAACAGAACGGGCCAAAAGCTCTTTTCCAGTACCAGACTCACCCTCAATAAGTATACTGATATCTGTAGGAGAAACCCTTCTTAAAACGTTGTAAACAGACTGCATCGAAGCAGATCGGCTAAGTATGCCATGAAAAATAAAATCCTCATGAGATGTGGATCGAAAACCGTCAGGAAGCGCCCTCGCTGCAACTACCTTAAAATTTTCCGTATCCAAAGGTTTCTCAAGATAGTCATAAGCTCCAAGCCTTATTGCCTCCTTACAGGAGTCTATCGTCGGAGAAGACGTCACTATTATAACAGATGTCGCAGGGTTGACTTTCCTGGACTGTTTTAGTATATCAATGCCGTTGGTATCCTCGGAAAGATGCAGATCTGCGATTATAAGATCATAACTGTTGTCAGCAATGTGCTGATATGCTTTATCCGCATCGTTGACTACAGCTACATTTGTGTAGTCCTCCCCAAGTGAATCCGCAAGAGCCTTTGCCTGCTCCGGATTGTCATCTATTATCAAAATATCAGCATCTCTCGCCATATCAGTCAAAACCTTACCAAAAGGGCTTTTATCTCAGTTTTAGAGCATTTCAAGTAACACTTCCTGACATGCTCTAAGCTCTAAGTAAAGTTAATACTTATAAAGTAAAAAAAAGGAAATGTCAAGAGATAAGTTACTAAAAGACAGACACTTGCCCCCGAGATATCTATATACATTAAATATCACATCATTGACAATTGCCAACGAGTTACAGCCCTGATTTAATCAGCAACAAGTTTTTAACTGCGGCTAAGAACTATCAGTCTACTCAGTAAAAACTAAGATTCTAAGGTCCGTCATTGATTTATTCGGGAAGCTTCCTGGGCCTTCTCTGATGGTGCAAGTTCAACTATTGTAACATCCTTGCCCTGCAATCCTTTTCCGGAATCGAATTCTTCATATTCGACTACCTGCCCGTTCCTCAGACATCTGAACCCATCACCATTGATGCTGGTGTAATGGACAAAGACATCCTGTCCCTGTTCGTTGATAACGAACCCAAACCCCTTCTTAGGGTCAAACCATTTTACAGTACCTTTAGCCATAGAGCGCCTCCTTACTAAAATCTCCGCCCAACACGGACGGTTGATACTCTTGCTTAGTACATTCTTTCAGCTGCCGTCATGCAGCTATAAAACCCAAACTTAATACATACACATAAACTTCCATATCATGCATATCGCAAAAGCTTTACTATTCTGCCGTTACTTCCTGTTCCTCACTTTGCATTTCCTTAAGGGCTGCTTTTCTCGAAAGCTTGAATCTGCCCTGCTCATCTATAGACAGCAATTTAACCGGAATAACATCGCCGACTTTGCAGACCTTATCAATCTCTTTGACATAATCTTCACTAAGTTCGCTTATATGACACAAGCCCTCAACACCGGGACTTATTTCAACAAAGGCCCCAAAATCCATAATTTTAACCACTTTGCCATCATAAATCTCACCGACTTCAACTTCTCTAGTCAGATTTTCAATCCAAGTCTTAGCCTTTTCGGCTGATGGACCATCTTCTGCAGTGATAAAGACTGAGCCATCGT
>CAZAYB010000091.1:0-7221 GCA_964489215.1 uncultured Pirellulales bacterium | reverse complement strand
GAGTTGTCATAGATTCGATAATCTCTGCCGCCTTTAAATGACCGTTACCCCCGACACAGCTTATCATAACAGTACCGTCTTCTTCGATTTCAATCACCGTATCTGTATCTTCCTGGATACCCTTAATCATCTTGCCCCCAGGCCCGATAATCTTACCGATCTGCTCAGGATCGATTTTTACCGAAATCATCTTCGGTGCATATTCGCTAAGCTGCTCCCTGGGCTGCTCAATTGCCTTTAACATCATATCAAGAATCTTGTGCCTGGCCTGCCTGGCCCTTTCAAGAGCCTCAACCATAATATCATGCGGCAAACCTGTTGCTTTAATATCCAACTGTATCGCTGTAATACCTTCCTTTGAACCTGCAATCTTGAAGTCCATATCCCCAAAATGGTCCTCATCACCGATAATGTCTGTTAAAAGCCTGTAGTTACCTGAATCAGTATCATCAACAACAAGACCTATCGAAATCCCAGCAACAGGCTGCTTAACAGGAACACCTGCATCCATCATAGCAAGAGTTCCGCCGCAGATACTCGCCATCGAACTTGATCCGTTAGACTCTGTGATATCTGAGTTTATCTTGATGGTATAAGCAAAATCCTTCTCATCTGGACGAATCTGCTCAAGAGCCTTCTCTGCAAGAGCACCATGGCCTATTTCACGTCTGCCGGGGCCCCTCATAGGCCTTACCTCGCCAACAGAGGACGGAGGAAAATTGTAATGAAGCATAAACTTCTGGCCGTATTCCTCAAGAAGACCGTCAACTATCTGCTCATCCCTTCCGGTACCAAGCGTAAGCGAAACCAGTGACTGCGTCTCTCCCCTGGTAAATAGTGCAGAACCATGAGCTCTGGGCAGGATGCCGACTTCACATTCGATATTTCTCAAATCTTCATCGCCTCTGCCGTCTGGCCTTTGTCCGTCCAGAATAAGTTTCCTTACTGCCTGGCTCTCAAGCTTCTCAAATATCAAACCAAGCTGTACACGAGTACACTTTTGACTGCCGCTCTCATCAGCTGTGCAAAATTCCTCTCTGATAGGGTCCTTGATTTCCGAAATAGCCTGACCTCTTGCAAGTTTATCCTTTATCTGATAAGCATTTAAAAACTTATCGCCAACCAGCTCTGTAACCCTGGAAACAACCTCTGAATCCGCCTCTACTACCGAAAATTCCTTGTCCTTGCCTACCTTGCCCTGAAGCTCACTAATAAGATCTGCAACCTGACCGACAACCTCATGAGCCTTTTGAATGGCCTCGGCCGTCTTATCCTCTGGTATCTCCCTGGCATCAACCTCAATCATATTTATTGCTTCTTTCCTGCCTGCAAGAATAAGATTGAAATCGCTATTTTCACGCTGTTCATGCGATGGAAAAAACTCATACTCACCATCTATAATGCTCAACCTGCAAGCTCCAAGCGGACCCTGAAACGGTACACTGCTAATAGAAAGTGCCGCACTGGCACCTATCATAGCAAGAACATCAGGGTCATTCTCCTGATCTGCACTGATAACCGAAACAAGAACTTGAACCTCGTCAAAGTAACCTTCCGGAAACAAAGGCCTTATAGGCCTGTCTATCATCCTCGAAGTCAATATTTCTTTAGTGCTCGGCCTTCCCTCACGCTTCATAAAACCACCAGGAAATTTACCCGCAGCACTCAACTTTTCTCTGTAATCTACGCTAAGAGGAAAAAAGTCAATCTCCTCGGATCTCGGGGCAGATCGGCAAGCTGTCACAAGTACCATTGTCTCTCCCATGGAAACAATTACCGAACCATCTGCCTGCTTTGCGATTTTGCCTGTTTCAATTGATAATGTTTTTCCCCCGAATTGCCTCTGTAATTTTGTAAATTCCAACTTACACCTCTAATTTCATTCAATGTTGCTGCATAATCCGTTTTTACCTCTAAAACACTGACCACACAGCTTTTAATCCACAGATGGACTAAATAACTTAATATTTCATACACTTGCCGGTCTATTTACGCAAACCAAGCCTTGTAATTACGTCTTTATATCTACCTAAGTCCTTGTTACGGATATATTTAAGCAAAGACGAACGAGTGCCTACCATCTTAAGCAAACCACGCCTTGACGAATGATCCTTAGGATGTGACCTCAAATGCTCCGTAAGCTCATTAATCCTGCCGGTAAGTATAGCTATCTGAACCTCAGGTGAACCAGTATCGTCATCCTTAAGCTTATAATCATCAATAATCTTTTCTTTTTTCTCCTTTGCCAACATCTTCTTTTTATGCCTTTCAAAATTTCCAAACACTTATCACAATGCACGGCGGATTTAACCACGTTACCGTACCAAAACATAAATTATAACGCTTATTAGACGTTTTGCAACAATATTACTAATTAAATTTAACACAAAATGAAGATTTTGCAAATCTTTATTGTCCGCCAACAAAAAAAATCAGCACTGACAATATCATAAAAAAAAATAAAAAAAATAAAATTTTGCAATTCAAGGTTTTTAACACTGTAATCCTAAAAAGACATAAAACCTCACATAAGTACACAAATCGCCCGGCTAACATAAATATCAAACCACTCAATATTGAAATACATCCTTTTATGGGACATGCCGCAAATTAAATGCTCAAAATCCAAAACCTGAACATACCTGCCTCGCGTAAGTTACTGCAATACAAGGATTAAAGATTCTTACAAATATTTGACGAAATGCAAACCGGTCAAAATATAAAGGAGACTTATTATGAACACATGGATGTGGACTTACGCAGTCGCAATCATTTTGGGATTGCAAAGGATGCTGATTAATGCAGAAATACAAACCTTACACCGACAAAGAGACTGGATTGAAAAAGCTCTGTTGAAAAGAAAAATTATTCAAATTCTTCTCTGGGAAAGACCCCCTCCTGAAAATTTCACCTCGAAGACACAAATTTAGAAGTTTTTCCTGTCGCCGGCTTAGAATTCTTAGTCGGCCTTTTTTTTGCAGATTAATGAGCGATAACACTTGAAATACGAAAAACAGGTAAAAGCAAGGCTATCGCGATTGTGCCGATGACCAGCCCCATAATGGTTATCATCAAAGGTTCAATAAGAGAAGTGGCCGTCCTTATCGAACTCCTGAGCTTTTTTTCATAAAAAACTGAAACCTTATCAGCAACATGGGCCAACTGACCACTCTTTTCACCTGCCCTTAACATCTGAATTATTCCAGGCGCAACAAGCTCACTGTTAGGAGAAAGCGAAATACTGTCAGAAAGCTGATAACCGTTCCGGATTTTCATATCAGCAGAGGACCATAACTGACGGAAATAATAATTCTCACAGGAAAGCTTCATAATATCTATCGCATCCAGCAAACTTACACCCGTATTGACCATGGTTGCCATAATTCGCATCGACCTGGTCATAACCGCATCTACAAACATTGTCCCGACAATCGGCATATGAACCTTAACCCAGTCAAGACTCTTCTGACCCGAAAGCGTTTGTTTCCACAGATAAAACAGCACACCCCCAAGCAGCAAAAAGCTTCCTGCAATAGTCAGAAATTCAAAATCTCCAAGCACCTGGCTCGCACTTACAAGCACCTGAGTAAGCCTGGGAAGTTCAGCACCCCGGGATTCATAAATCTTGCTGAACCTTGGAAGAACAAAAAACATCAGTGATCCTGTTGCAGCAACTGCCATCAGCAGCATAATGAAAGGATATATCATTGCTCCTTTAATCTGCTTGCGTGTCTCTGCATCTGCTGTAAGATAACCATTAAGAACCTGAAGCATCTGTGACATCTTACCCGCTGCCTCAGAAGCCTTTACCATACTTATAAACATCGAATTAAAAACACGTGGATAATTTGAAAGTGCCTCGGAAAATGGCTCTCCATTTTTAATCTTCTCCGCAACATCAGAAATCACAACCTTGAAAATTCCCGGTGATGCCTGGCTTGCTATCGCCTCAAGCGCATCGCTGAGAACAACTCCGGATTCAAGCATTATCGAAAGCTGATCTGTAAAAATGATAAGCTCTGACTGCTTGACTTTTGCCTTGGAAACAACCTGATCGGTCGCTCTTTTGCCATATTTTCCAACTATAGTTTCCATATTATCATCCCCCAACGTTTGTAACCCTGATAACCTCGTCAATCGTAGTTATTCCCGCTTTAACCTTTTCCATACCATCTATATGAAGAGGGACCATTCCAATATCAAGAGCTGCCGACCGTAATTCCTTAAGAGTAGCACCCTGGGTTATCATATCAAGCATATTTTCATCAGGAACGAGCAATTCATGTATAGCCATCCTCCCCAGATAACCGGTATTCCTGCATTTCCTGCAACCAACACCGCGGTAAAAATGCTCAATTTCACCTGACCACTTTTCTGCGGTCTTCTTAATAGATGCTGGCGGTTCATAATCCTCTTTACAGTTGGGACACACTTTTCGCACAAGCCGCTGTGCCAGAACCGCTATAAGAGATGCGCTTACGAGAAATGGCTGAACATTAAGATCAATAAGCCTGGTAACCGCTCCGGGAGCGTCATTTGTATGCAAAGTGGAAAGAACCAGATGACCGGTAAGTGCCGCCTGGGTTGCTATATTGGCAGTATCCTGGTCACGAATCTCACCTACCATTATAATATCCGGGTCCTGCCTCAAAAGAGATCTAAGCGCTTTGGCGAAAGTAAAACCTGACATATCATTCACCTGAAACTGGTTCACACCAGTAAGATTACACTCAACTGGATCCTCAACCGTACATATATTCACCTGCTCATTGTTCAGCTCAGCAAGCGCCGCATACAATGTCGTATTCTTACCCGAACCAGTCGGACCGGTAACAAGAACAATACCGTGAGATGCCTTGATCTCATTCTTGAATTTTTCAAGATTAGCCATACTGAACCCAAGCGACTCGAGATTCGAAAGGATTTTCCTCGCATCGATTATTCGGATTACTACTTTCTCCCCATAATTGCCCGGCATTACCGAAACACGAAGATCGATAGACCTACCCTCCATAAGAACATGAATTCCGCCGTCCTGTGGCAAACGACGCTGGGCAATGTCAAGCTCTGCCATAATCTTGATTCTCGATACTATAGCCGCATGCATCTGATAAGGAGGGGTCATCTTCTCATAAAGCCTGCCGTCAACTCGATACCTGATTCGAAGCCGCTTTTCATCAGGCTCAATATGAATATCTGACGAATTCTCTCGAACAGCATTATAAAGAAGGTAATTAACCAGCTTCACTACGGGACTTTGCCCCGCTACTTTTTCCAGATCGCTTATATCCTCTGCAATGTTTTCAATCAGTGAAAAATCTTCAATCTCTGTGTCATCAATTATGTCATCGATAACAAAAACATTCGCACTGGGCATGTACGTTTGTAAAGTAGACTTTATATCCCTTGCCGTACCGCAGACAAGCTGAAGCTCGCACTGGGTTATTCGCTTTATCTCATCTATCAGAAACAGGTTCGAAGGCTCCGAAACCGCAACTGTAAGAGTATCGTGAACCTTAAACAAAGGCAAAACCACATGTTCATCGAGAAAGTCTCGAGGCAAAAGCTCTACCACAGAAGCATCACAAAGCTTGGGAGTGATAAGTGCGTAAGGAAGATTCTCAGCCTCGGCAATAGCAGCTGCTATCTGATTATCATTACAATACCCTTCTTCTACAAGAATCTCACCAAGAAGTTTCTTATGACCGTTACTACGTTGACGCTCAAGACTGCTCTGGATCTGTTCTTCCGTAACGATACCTTTTTGGCGAAGAAGTTCTCCAAGCTGAAGTCTTGTTTTTACCTGTTCGTTCGTCATATTATTTTCTAACTAAATCAAACTTGATTATACTTAACTATACGAAACTTTTTACCGCCTCTGAAAGTTCGCTGTAAGTATCAAACTTTTGCAAAAGCCTTGTTATTTCCAATATCTTTCGGCAATTCTCATCAAGCCCTGCTATTTTCAGCTGCGTCATATTCTCATGACAATAATCTGTAAGCCAAAGCAGCGACTCCAATGCCTTGCTGTCAAGAAAGCTGACGCTTGTCATATCTATCACAACTCCCTGACACCGTTCAGATATTACTGTTGAAAGATTATTCTGAAACTCCCTTGTAAATTCTTCCGTGAACTCACCCTGAAGCTCAATAACCGTTACATCATTATATTTTTGTGTCTGAGTCTTCATTTAAGCAGTGCCCCTACCGCCACTTGTCCGTACTCGTTAAAATTACTGTAATCCCAGGATTCAATGAAACCGTCATGGATAATATTCCATAATTTCTGGATATCGCTGTTAAGAAAAACATTTGCAACTTCACTGTCAAACTGCGTACCGACTCCTTTTCTAACTTCCTCAAGTGCACGTTTAATGCTCATCGCATCGCGGTATGTCCTCCGGGATGTCATTGCGTCAAAAGAATCAGCAAGATTGATTATCTTGGCAATCAAAGGAATCTCATCGTTAGTAAGACCCTTGGGATAACCCTTGCCGTCAGGCCTTTCGTGATGACAAAGAACACCCGGAACAACATGCCTCATCTGAGTTATATCATTCAATATATCCGCTCCTATCCTTGGATGAGTCTTGATCTGCTGCATCTCATCAGAATCAAGTTTGCCCGTTTTCCTGAGAACCTCCTCAGAAACTCCTATCTTTCCAATATCATGAAGAAGACCTGCAAGATATATCCTGTGTATCTGATCTTCATCAAGCTCATGCTTTTCGGAATACTTTTCTGCTATCCATCTCGATATAAACGCAACACGTTCCGAATGACCGCGGGTATACTGATCCTTGGCGTCGATACTGTTCGTCAGAGATTTCAGTGAACCTATGAATAATTCCTTCAGATCTGAAAACAAACGGTCATTTTCAACAAAAGTAGCACACTGATTTGCAACAGAAGTAAAAAGCTTAAGATCAATACTGTCAAAATCAGGCTTATCCCTCCTGTTAGTTGCCAGCATAATACCAAAAAGCTTATCTTTGTTCTGGAGAGGAACTGCCATAATATTTTTCACCCTTTCGGGCCACTCATACTTGTGAGGACTATCAACATCACTGTCCAGTATCGCTTCCTGACCACCGTTGAGCTCTTCAACCAGCCTTTGCTCCAGCAGCTCTGTCATTTCCGGATCTATCGTTACATAACCAGCCCCTGCCGTTAATATATAATCAGGCTGACCATGAACATTTCTCTTGAGAAGTATTGCTA
>CAZAYB010000090.1:3250-11548 GCA_964489215.1 uncultured Pirellulales bacterium | reverse complement strand
CCTTTCACTTCACTGCTAAACTATTTATCACTAAGCCAGGTAGGACCAACAGAAACATCTACCTTTAACGGCACATTAAGATCCATAGCATCTGTCATCTCTCGGCTAATCTGTGCTGCAATCTTTTCAGAACCATTCTCTGGAACCTCAAATACCAGCTCATCATGTATCTGAAGGGTCATACTTGCATTTATCTGCTTTTCCCTTATCTTTCTGTCAATATTTATCATTGCTATCTTGATAAGATCTGCCGCCGAGCCCTGAATAGTCGTATTCACTGCCATCCTCTCAGCACTTGTACGCGTATTGAAATTCCTGCTGTTAAGACCCGTTATAACCCTCCTTCGGCCAAGAATCGTTTCTGCGTAACCGCTTTTCCTGGCCCTGGCAACTATACCTTCCATAAACTCCTTAATCGACCTGTACCTGCTGAAGTAGTCATTAATAAATTCCTTAGCTTCCTTTTGACTTATCCCAATAGTCCTTGAAAGCCCGTAAGCACCCTGTCCGTATATAATACCGAAATTTACTGCCTTGCAGTTAGCACGCATTTGAGAGGTTACCTCATCCAGACCAACCTGATATATCTGAGAAGCAACAAAGCTGTGAATATCCTGGTCCTCCTCAAAAGCCTTGATGAGTGCCTGGTCCGATGAAAAGTGAGCAAGCATTCGCAGCTCTATCTGTGAATAGTCCGCAGAAACTATACAGTCATTATCATCTGCGGGTATAAACGCAGATCGAATCTTTCTGCCAAGCTCTGTACGAATCGGAATATTCTGCAAATTCGGATCACTGCTGCTTAGCCTTCCTGTCGCTGTCACCGTCTGATTAAAACTGCAATGAACACGGTTCGTACGAGGATTTATCAGCTGTCCAAGCTTATCAACATAAGTATTCCTGAGCTTTACAAGCTGACGATACTCAAGTAAATAACTTACTATCTCATGATCCTGCTTTAGACTCTCAAGAACAGAAGCATCAGTCGAACGCATTGTCTTGCCCTGCTTAACCGACTTCATCCCAAGCTTATCAAAAAGAACCTCCGCCAGCTGTTTAGGTGAATCAATATTAAAAACACTCCCCGCAAGCTCATATATCTTATCGGTAAGCCTGTCAAGACTGTCGCTTATCTCATTACTCATTTTCCGCAAAAGATCAGTATCAAGACTGACTCCATGAGACTCCATACGCCATAAAACAGAAACAAGCGGCATCTCAACTTCTTCAAAAAGCTTCCTCAGCTCCCCCGACCTGTCAAGCCTGCCGGACAGATACTCATACAAACGCCAGGTAATATCAGAATCCTCTGCCGCATACCTGCAAGCCGCCTCAGTATCCACCATATCGAAAGTCAGCTGGTTCTTACCCTTGCCGATAAGCTCCGTTATCGATATAGTTTCATAATCAAGATAATCCTTTGCCATAAGGTCCAGACCATGCCCCATACGCTCCGGCGAAAGAACATAAGATGCCACCATGGTATCAAAATAAACACCTTCAACCTCAATACCAGCTCCTTGCATCACCAAAAGGTCATACTTAATATTCTGACCAACCTTCTTGATTTTACTGTCAGACATTATCGGCCCGAGCTTTTCCCTGATAAGCTTAACACTGAGACACTTACCCCCCAAAGGAGCCTTGACAGGAAGATAAAACCCACTGCCGCTTTTCCAGCTGAAACTAAGACCAACCAGATCCGCCTTCATTGCATCGATAGAATTGGTCTCGGTATCGAAAGCAAATATCTTCTGCCCGCTCAGCTGCTTATAAAACTTCTCAAATTTCTCATCTGTATCAATAAGCTCATAATTAACATCTAAAGGCTCATTCAATGCCGAATCTGCCTGCACTTCCACTACGCCTGTTTTTCCTGATACACCCTCACCCTCCGAAGGCTTAATTGACAACTGCTTCATAAGCCTCGTAAAGTCAAGTTCAGTAAAAAGCTTACCAAGCTTCTCAAGGTCCGGCTCTTTAAGAGCGAACTTATCAAAATCAATATCCAATGGAGCATTACAATCGATAGTTACAAGCTTCTGGCTAAGATAAGCCTGCTCCTTATGCTCCCGAAGACTCCTGCCCCGCTTACCACCAATATCATCGGCATGGGCATAAAGATTATCCAAAGACCCGTACTTCTGTATCCAGCTCAATGCTGTCTTTGGACCAACATCAGGAACACCCGGAACATTATCTGAACTGTCACCCTGCAATGCAAGAATATCAACAAACTGGCACGGATTTACTCCGTATTTCGCAAACATCTCCTCACTGCCTATACATTCCCCGTTCTTGATATCGAAAGTAAAAACATGATCACCCACAAGCTGCATCATATCTTTGTCCCTGGAGCAGATATAAACATCTATACCCTCATTCGAAGCTTTCCTGGACAATGTACCGATAACATCATCCGCCTCAAAACCAGGAACTCGCAGCATAGGTATCCGCAGACTTTCAAGTATCTGTTCTATACGGTCAATCTGAACAGGCAGATCATCCGGCATAGGAGGACGAGTCGCCTTGTAATCCGGATATATATCAACCCTGAAACTCGGCTCCTTCGGGTCCATAGCAACAACAAGCATATCAGGAGAATATTTCTCGATAAGACCAAGCAAAGCAGTTGAAAATATATAAGTAGCTTTCGTAGGCTCCCCAGATGGACTCGAAAGCTTTGCACCCATCGGCGCAAAATAAGCCGCAAAAATATGAGCATGACCGTCAATAATATAAATATTTCGTGCTTTTTTCTTCGTCATCACAACTATAATAACCAACTTAACGACGATTAAAAGAAAAAACCACAACTGCCTTTGCCCCAAACCATAATAACTGATTGCAAATACCCCTCAAACAACTGCTGATCAGACATAAAGATGCCCGCCTGAAATGTCGATAAACAAATCGGCATTAACGTATCTGTCTGATCCTGTTGGAGTTATAGGACTATGCTCTCGATGAGAACAAACATAATGAACCTTTCTGCAATTCGTCATGTAAATACACACTATGACGCAATGGCAAGGTCGATTGCAAAACTTTCAAGCGGAAAAAGAATCGTCTCCGCTCAGGATGACCCTGCCGGCTCTGCTGTCGCCTCAACACTCAGAGAAAGAATAGCAACCATAAATCAAGGCACAAGAAATGCAAACGACGCAATAAGCATGCTCCAGATTGCTGAAGGAGCAATGAACAACACCGGCTCAATGCTCATAAGAGTAAAACAACTCGCTCAGCAGGCCTCGACAGGTTCATATTCAAAAACACAGCGAAACATTATAAACGCTGAAATGAACCAGCTAATACAGGAAATCAACAGAACCGCTCAAGACACAAAATTTAACGACATAGCACTGCTCGACCGCTCGTCAGAAATCGCCGTTCACATCGATCAGGATTCGCAAATCCAACTGCACAATATCAATATCACCGCTGAATCACTTGGACTCGATGCCGTGGAAATAGGCTCAAAAACCCCGCAAAAAGCAAAACAGGCACTGACAGCAATAGATAATGCAATACAGCAGCACAATGAAAAAAGAACTCTCATCGGTTCTCAGATGAACACACTCCAGACCGCAATAGAGGTAAACCAGATACAGGCAGAAAATCTCTCAGCCGCAAAATCCAGAATTGAAGACGTTGATTATGCATCTGAGGTCGCTGAGCTTACCGAAAAACAGGTCCTCGCACAGGCTTCGGTCGCAATGGCAGCCCAGTCAAACAATTTTCAGAAAGATATGATAAACAAGCTGCTGAACGGATAAACCCCCAGCCCGTTAATAACCCCGCCTTTTTTTCATAACTATCTCAAAACCACAACTCTCAGGAGTTGACATAACCAACCAAAAACCTTATTATATCCCGTTTAATGATTTTTTAGAGGATTATATTGTGGCTGAAAACAAAAAAGGCAAAGGATATCGGGATACATTGAATCTCCCGAAAACCAGCTTCGCGATGAAAGCGAACCTTACACAGAAAGAACCTGTACTGCGTAAGGAATGGGCAAAGAAAAACATATACAGCACCATCATGGAGGCAAGGAAAGACGCCCCGGAATACATTCTCCACGACGGGCCCCCATACGCAAACGGCGACATACACATGGGACACGTCATTAACAAGGTCCTCAAAGACATACTGGTTAAATACAAAACCATGACAGGTTTCAAAGCACCATACGTACCCGGATGGGACTGCCACGGACTGCCGATTGAAGTAAAGGTCATGGCACAGCTCGGACAAAAAGCAAAGGAAATGACAAAACCACAGATTCGAAAGCTATGTAAAAAATACGCCTCAAAATTCGTAAAGGTACAGTCTAAACAGTTTCAGTCTCTGGGTATTTTCGGTGATTTTGATAATCCATACCTGACCTTAAAACCCGTTTACGAAAAAGGAATCCTCGAAGTTTTTGCAAAACTCGTCGAAAACAAACTGGTATACAAACAGCTCAAACCAATACACTGGTGCGTCGATTGCGAAACCGCCCTGGCAGATGCCGAACTTGAATACTACGACACCCAAAGCCCAAGCATATACGTAAACTTCAACGTATGCGAACAGGACATAGAAAAAATCAGAAAGCTCGGACTTATATCACAGGACTGCCAAAATGTAAGCTTCATGATTTGGACAACCACTCCATGGACACTCGCTGCCAACCTGGCAATTGCGGTACATCCAGACCTCGAATACGTAGGACTGAAATACCAGAAAAACGGACAAACTCATACATCCATCATCGGAGTCGACAGGCTTGACGCTATAACCCGGGCTGGCTCGCTCAAAGAAGAACAATTTGAGATTATCGGTAAAGTAAAAGGATCACAGCTTGAAAACCTAAGATACGAACATCCTTTCATAAAAGAAAACCCAACCGATAAAACTGCATACAAAATCGTCCTGGCAAACTATGTAACAACTGAAGACGGCACTGGACTTGTACACACCGCACCGGGACACGGAGCAGAAGACTACATGACTGGACAAAAATACGGACTGGATGTATATTCCCCCGTAAAAGCTGACGGTTCTTACGACGACACAGTACCGGATTTCCTGAAAGGAAAAAACGTACTGAAAGTTGACCCAGTTGTAAACGAACATCTGGAAAAAACAAACAACATGTTCGCCTCTCATAATGCACCGCACAGCTATCCGCATTGCTGGAGAAGCAAAACCCCAGTAATCTTCCGCGCCACCGAACAATGGTTCATCAGTGTCGATCAAAAATCAAAACACCAAAACAAAAGCCTCAGAAATATGGCACTTGAAAGCACAAAATCAGTTAAATGGATACCTGCATGGGGTGAAAAAAGAATAGCAGGAATGCTGGAAAGCAGACCAGACTGGTGCATAAGCAGACAAAGAAGCTGGGGACTGGCAATACCTTCATTCGTAAACTCAAAAGGTGAACCGCTGCTCACAAAGGAATCCGTACTCGCTGTTGCAGAACACATAGGACAAAACGGCTCAGATTCATGGTTCACAGATACGCCAGAACAAATACTCGGAGAAAATTTCAAACTGCCCCCTGAATTTTCATGGGAAGACCTCCAAAAAGAAGAAAACATTTTCGATGTATGGTTCGAATCCGGATGCTCATGGTACAGTGTCGCACATAGAAACCGATGGCAGGTACCCGTAGATATGTACCTTGAAGGCAGCGACCAGCACAGAGGATGGTTCCAGCTGTCGCTTTTACCTGCGCTTGGGGCAATTGGTCAGCCGCCGTTTAAAACTGTACTTACACACGGATTTACCGTTGACGAAAAGGGAATGAAACAGTCTAAAAGCGCTGGAAACTACGTCTCTGCTCTGGAGGAAATCAATAAATACGGCGCAGACATATTAAGGCTCTGGGTTGCAAGCGTTAATTACCAGGAAGATATGAGATGTTCTGACGAACTTATTGGAAGACTCCAGGATGCTTATCGAAAAATAAGAAACACACTAAGATACATACTCGGAAACATAAACGACTATTCAAAAGATAAAGCTGTAGAATATGAAAAAATGAAATCTATAGACCAGTGGGCTGTGCAGCAATACCAAAAGCTAACTGAAAAAGTGCACGAAGCCTATGAAAATTACGCCTTCCATCGAGTATTTTCTCTGATCTATAACTTCTGTACCGTCGAAATGAGTAATATCTACATGGACGTATTGAAAGACAGGCTCTACTGCGACAAGGCCGACTCACATTCCAGAAGATCCTGCCAGACTGCAATGAGAGAAATCCTCGAAGGGCTGATTAAATTGCTCGCCCCAATCCTCGTCCACACCTGTGAAGAGGCTTGGAGATCCTTAAACGAAAACGACGAAAACTTACAGACCGTACACATCCAGCACATGCCCGCTGAAAACAAAAATATAGACTGGCAAAAAAATGAATCAAAATGGCAAAAAATAATGGACCTCAGAGACAATGTCCTGAGGGTTCTTGAAGGTCTCCGAAACGACAATGTCATTAACAGCAACCAGGAAGCTTCTGTAAACATAAACGCAGACCCCCAGACCCTGAATCTTCTAAATGATTTTGGAACCGAGGAATTCGCAGCTCTTTGCATCGTCAGCGAAATAAAACTATCCCAGTCAGAACAGCTGAATATCCAGGCCGATAAAAGCAGTCATCAAAAATGCCAAAGATGCTGGAACTACTGGCCAAGCGTTGGTGACGATCCTCAAAATCCTGATCTTTGCAATAGATGTGCACAGGTCACAGCCTCTGCTTAAAATCAGCAATTAGCTGATTCGCTGCCGCCCCCAGCCTCAGCCTTAAGCTGCGCCGACACCTTTTCCATAACCATTTCAACAGTAACGTTTTCGACATTGTACCTTTTGTCGTTATTGGAAATTGCCTTGCCTCTGCCGAAAACATCAACAGCCGCTACCATATCCATCCTGCCGTAAGGCATAACTCTACATGGATTAGTATTACCGAAAACCAGAACAGTAGGCCGTGACAGTGCCGCCGAAATATAACCAGGACCAGTATCGTTGCTTATCGAAATGCTGCCCCTTCTCAAAACACCGCTAAGCTCTGAAATGCTCGTCCTGCCTGCCAGATTAACCAAAGGACATTCACAAATAGAAGCAAGCTCCTCATTTCTTGCATACTCACTTTTACTGCCTACAGTAACTATATCTAAACCAAATTGCTTGTTCAGCCTTTTGGCGATTTCCGCAAACTTAATCAAAGGCCAGAACTTCTCGGGCCTGGCCGAACCGGTTATCAAAACAGCGAATCGTTTACTAACCGAATTCGCCGACAAAATTGCATCTGCCCTTTGCTGTGCACCTTCCTCCGGAAAAAGATCGTACCTGTAAACAAGCCTGCTGACCCCTGAAAGCTTTAACAATTCCATATAATGGTCCAGAACATGAAAGCTTCCATCAGGCAAACCAGCCGAATCTGTATAGAACAAAGTCGCAAACTCTCTTGCGTTTTTCATCCCGAACCTCCTTTTACAACCCCCTGCCCAGGAAAAAAAACCGGATCTGAATAAACCCTGCAGATCAAAAGCTAAATCAAAATTATGCCCTCTCAGCTTCATCAAAAAACGCCAAAGCGCCTTTGCAGCCTTTGGGTCATACCACCACCTTCCCAAATATTTCCTGTCAAAAACTATCACCTCATCCAAATCGCTGACACCTTCAAATAGTCCCGCAAATTCCTTGCGAACCAGCCAGCTTATCTTGGCATCACCAAAGTTTTCCCTAAGAGTACGCAAAACCGGAAAACTCTGGACAATATCTCCCATCGCACTGGGTTTGATAATAAGTATATTCTTAATTTCCATTATCTCTCTGTTTTTGATAATAACTATTCACAGAATTAACAAACGTCGACAACCTCGATGCGGCCCCGCTAACTGACACCCGCCGGAACTCTTCCCTGAATCTGGACCAGTCTATCCCTTTCTTAAAGCAATAGCACCTGAAAAAACGCAGATAATCGCTCAGATTCAAAACTTCACACGGTATAAGACTACCCCCCAGCTTAGCAAGAAATCGGCGTCGTTTTTTAAATGTAAAAAAAACAGGCCTCTTTATACCGTCAAGGTCAATCAGCAAAACATGCCATTTGCCCCCCACTTCACAAGCCGCAAAATTCTGAGCCTTGGCGTCCCTGTGATAAAAACCGCTTTTTTCAAAACGCCGCAAAAGCTCACAAAGCGAATCCGTCAACTCACACTTTAACCGCCTTAACTGACTTCCCCCCATCTGCAAAGCCCTGCTGAACATAAGCTCATAAACATCAACACCCCCGCTTAATCGTTC
>CAZAYB010000090.1:0-3240 GCA_964489215.1 uncultured Pirellulales bacterium | reverse complement strand
CAAGCACACTCTCCCAAAATCCGCCCAGTTTAACATTAAAACCTGCAAGACAGAAAACACTATCGATACCATTTGCCTCAAGAAGACGGGACTTCCTGAAATTCTTAACCCCTCCATTACCCCTGAAAAAAACAAAGTTTTTTAACCTTTTACTCTTAACCACAACATCAAAAACCCTGGACCCAGCATCAATCTTACCGCAAAAAACCCTCCCGGACTCACCATCTCTTATAACCTCATCAGGACTGTCCAATACCCTCAAAGCACCCTCAACTATCCCGCAGCGCTCACTTTCTGTAAAGGAATTACCGCCCCTGTCACACAAACTGACAAATGCTTTTATACCGTTTATTTTAATTCTTTCCGCCATAACCTTATCTTACCTGCCGCAAATCAAACACTACGATAAACAGTAATACATTTTAAGCACATAATATTAATAAGCAATATCATTCTGGACTCAATTTAATAGACAATCCTGATTTTTACTTTATAATATATGCATGGCACAAAAAGGCAGATACATTTACGAATGGCCACGGCCCATGGTAACAGCAGACTCAATAATATTCTGCAAAGAACCGCCACCTGCAAAGGTACTGCTTATAAAAAGAGCTAACCCCCCGTTCAAAGGACATTGGGTATTTCCAGGTGGTTTTATTGAAATGGATGAAACACTCGAACAATCCGCAGCAAGAGAGCTCAAGGAAGAAACAAACCTCGAAAACATAACTCTAACCCAGCTTTATACCGCAGGTGACCCTGGCAGGGACCCAAGAGCAAGAGTAATTACTGTCGTATTCTTTGGTATCGCAAATAAAAACCAGACTAAGGTAACACCCGGCGACGATGCCGACAAAGCACAGTGGTTCCAAATTGATAAACTGCCACAAATGGGATTTGACCACCTGAAACTACTTGAAATGGCAAAAAAAAAGGCCCTCTAAACAAAATAACCTCTAAAACCTACCTTAAAATAAAAAAAAGGCCGGTGCCGTATGTCGCCGGTTTGAGGAGGAACAAGAAATGAATTTTGGCGACCTAAGGCTTACGCCCGGGACGTTCCGACCATGTCCGTAATTATACTCATTTATCTTAACTTTTCAATACTCAAAATCGTTTTTTAAGCCTTTTTTTTACAATTTTCTAATAAATAATGTCGATACTATTCACGCTGAATGTCTTAAAAATAACATATTATTGTTGACAAAATTATATATTTAATGTATTTTACAACTATAAAGGCTGTAATTATCGGAAGGATCGAATAAAATGGCCAAACCCACTTTATCGTCTTATGTCAAAGAACATGGCGACCAGCCCGGAAAGAAAAAACTGCCCGGACCATTTATCACTATTTCAAGACAATTCGGATGCGACGGTTACGATGTCGCTGAACAGATTGCCATGGGACTGTCAAAATTGGAAGAGGAACCAAAATGGGAAGTAATGTACAAGGAATTCATAAACCAGATATCACAAGACACTGGACTGACTGTTGAACAAATTGAAAAGGAAAGGCTTTCTCCACCTTCTCTGGTCAAGGACATTGTAAGAGGATTCAAAAAAAGCGGCATACCGGACGCTTTCGAAATCAGGAATAAACTGTCCGTAATGATAAGAGAACGTGTTTTTCAGGGACACGTCATTATTATCGGCAACGGAGGTGCAGCAGCAACATACGGCCTGGATAAAGGACTTAACATAAGAATCGAAGCACCCCTCGAATGGAGAATTCCAAGAGTTAGCAGAATGGAAAATCTCACAAGAGATGAGGCCGTTAAAAAAATCCAGGAAATTGAAAAACATAGACAAAAACTCATGAAATTTTACAAAGACAAGAACCCTAAATACTCATCTTTCGACCTGGTACTTGATAATTCAACATTCGCTACAGAGCAAATGGCCGAAATTGTTATTTTGGCTTTGAAACAAAAAGAACTTCTCTCAATTCAGGAAAAATCAAAATAAACCCGGAATTTACCTACTAAACTTTCCATAAATCCAGTGGAATATTTTCCCTATCTTTACATTCCTTTTTTTTTATAAAAAGACACTTGATTTTTAAAAATAAACTGGCAAAATCCTTTAATGTTTCGCTATACTTCCAAAGACACTGTATTGTCTCTGGAACCAAAATACTCTAAGCGTTGTGATGTTTTCAAAGTTTGCCTGAATAAAAGGATTATTAAGAGGAATAATAAATGCAGCTTATCAAGGAAATAAAAGAAGCCGAAGCTAAGGCAAAAGAAGTTGTTGAAAACGCCAGAGAAGAAGCAGCCAGCATGAAAGAATCTGCGCAAAAGCAAAGAGACCAAAAACGTGAACAGGCCCAACAGCATCGCAAGGAACAAATTCAGCAGGCTGTCTCACAGGCCCAGCAGCAAACAGAAGGGCACATTGCTAAAATGACAACAGAAGGAAACCAAAAGGCCGAACAGATTAAAAACCAGGCCAGACAAAAAATGGATTCTGCTGTTCAACAGATAATCGAAAAAATCGAACAGATAGCAAACCAGAATCCAAATGAATAAGCAAACCAAAACTTTAATTTTAATTAAGTGAAAATAAACAGTTAAAGCTTCTATACACTCAGTAAGGTAAAGTAAATGCCAATCGCTAAAATGCACAAAATTATGATAGCAAGCTACAGGAAGGAAGCCCCCGAGCTCATCGAAAGGCTCCAAAACGCCGGGATTGTCCAGCTGCTTGACGCAGAAAAGGCATTTGTAAGCAAGGAATGGCCAGAGCTTCAAACTGAAGCCGCAAAACCGAGGAATATCGAAGACACTGTAAACCGTATTGAGAAAATGATAGACTTTCTCAAAAAGTACGAGACTGACCAGCAGACAACCCTATTCAGACCAAAAGTCGAGATTGACCAGGATTTCTTTAAAAACGTTGCAAAGGAAAGCCAAACGCTGGAAATACTCGAAAACGCTCAGAAGATAAGCGACACAATAAGCGAAATAGAAAACGAAACAGAAAACCTAAAAGGAAAACTGGAAGTATTAAAACCATGGAAACCTCTCGATATGCCCTTGCAGGAACTGACAGGCTTTGACAGAGGTGTTTGTATTGCAGGATTGATACCGAATCAGCACCTGGAAACAGTAAAAGAAAACCTTGCTAAAACCGATGCTGCCTTTGCAGAAGTAAACAAACTCGAAACAAAAACCGCTTCAATTATCTTTTGCCTGTCAGAACACCAGCCTGACGTCCAGAAACTGCTTAGAAACG
>CAZAYB010000089.1:0-11548 GCA_964489215.1 uncultured Pirellulales bacterium | reverse complement strand
CACGGTATCCTCGATGAAAATACTTATCTTGAACCTGTGGTCAAAGCATGGAAGGGACTCGTTGAATGTGTGCACCCCGATGGTAAACTTGGTTTCGTTCAGCCGGTAGGAGCTGCACCACGAAATGTGACTGCTGAACAGACTGGAATTTACGGAGTGGGAGCGTTTCTTCTGGCAGGAAGTGAAGTCTATAAATTAGCGGTCAAACAGGATGTAAATGCCCTGCGAATTGTGGTTGTAAACCCTGCTGAGATTTTCAGAGACAGTGAGACGGTCAGCCTGGACTGGAAAAAAGTTAAAAACAAAAACCACCAGGTAAACGAAAACAATATAACTGTATATGACTTTGAAAAGAACAATGCAGTTGTTACCCAGATACTTGATTCTGATTCCGAAGAGCAGCTGCTTTTCCAGACGGACCTTGCACCCGGTGAAAAAAAATATTTCTGGATAATGCCAAAAACTGCTGCCATTGAAAAACCGGAATCTAAAATAACTACCTTCTGCCGATTTGTTCCTGAACGGGCGGATGACTTTGCATGGGAAAACGATAAAATCGCGTTCAGAATGTACGGACCTGCGTTGTGGGATAACGCAGTGAACTCAGGTGTAGACTGCTGGCTCAAAAGAGTCGATTATCCTGTTATAGACCAGTGGTACGCCCAGATGAAAGAAAAGACCTACCACAAAGACTGGGGCCAGGGATACGACCCTTACCATGTCGGCAAATCGGCAGGCTGCGGCGGACTTCGCATCAATGAAGACGGAGAGTATATTTTTTCAAATGTTTTCGATGAATGGAAAATAATTGCCAACGGCCCTGTAAGAAGTATCTTCGAACTGACCTATGACAAATCGTGGAAGTGGGCAGATATGTATATTGTCGAGAAAAAACGCGTAACGATCGACCTTGGGCAGAGGCTTTTCCGGTTCGACTGCTCGTTCGAGGGACCGGATGTTAACGGCATAGACCATATTGCAGTTGGTATTACTACCCATGACAGCAAAGCTAAGACTTATCAGGACCGGTCCAAAGGCATTGCGTACTGCTGGGAAAATATTGACGGTTATGGCCTGGGAACAGGCTCCATCGCGGTTTCACCGCAAATCAGCAGTATTGAAAATTTCACAGTCGCAGACAAGGACCTTAGCCATATTTATACTTTGACCGCTGATAAGGCCCGGTCAGTCACTTATTACACAGGCTACGGATGGGAAAAGGCAGGTGAGATTAAAACGCTGAATGACTGGCGAAAATATCTTACTGATTATGCAGTTAGAATCAATGAACCCGTTAACGTTGATTATAAATAAATCTGTAAACGAAAAAAAGCTATCGGAGTTTTAAATCAAAACAACGCCCGCAATAAGCAATTGTGAATATAAATGAATCTGTAAACGATATAAAGGTATTGGAGTTTTAAAATGCAAGTAAGGTACACAGTAAGCCACAATGAATATAAAAGAATGACCACAGAGCAGATGAGGGAGACGTTCTTATTAGAGACGTTATTCAATAAAGGTAAAATCGACTTATTTTATTGTGAAGTTGAAAGAACAGTCATCGGTTCTGCGGTGCCCGCCGCTAAGGAGCTAAAGCTAAAGCCAGACAAAAAGGAAATGGCAGCTGATTATTTTTGCCAGAGACGTGAGCTTGGCGCACTGAACATAGGCGGCAAAGGCTCTGTCAAAGTCGATTCAAATGAATACCAGATGGACAATCTTGACGCACTTTACATCGGCAAAGGTTCCAGAGAGATTCAGTTTACCAGCGAAGATGCCAACAATCCCGCCAGATTTTATCTTGCAAGCTATCCTGCACATAAGGAGTACCCCACAAAGCAGGGAAAAAGAAAAGACGCAGAACCGGTCGAGCTTGGAAGCGATGAAAATTGTAACAAACGAACCATTTACAAATACATTTGCCCCGGTATAATTGAAAGTTCTCAGCTGTGTATGGGTTTTACTCAGCTTGAAAAGGGAAGTATCTGGAATACAATGCCGACTCATACCCACCAGCGCCGCATGGAAGTTTACATGTATTTCGGGCTTGAAGAAGACCAGGCCGTATTCCATTTGATGGGTCAGCCCGACCAGACACGACATATAGTTATGCGAAACGGCAACGCCGTAATCAGTCCCAGCTGGTCAATTCACAGCGGCGCAGGAACATCAAACTATTCATTTGTATGGTGCATGGGAGGTGAGAACCAGGCGTTCGACGATATGGACCATGTTAAAATGACCGAACTGAAATAATATAAGACCTGAAAACATAAAGGAGATAATATTGATACTCGATAAATTTAAGCTTGATGGAAAAGTCGCAATTGTAACAGGCGCCAGCAGAGGTATCGGTCAGGCCATTGCACAAGCTCTTGCCCAGGCAGGCGCCGACATTGCCGGTGTAGCAACTTCTGATATGGATGTTACAAAAAGCAAGGTAGAACAGACAGGACAAAAGTTTCTGCCGGTAAAAGCGGACTTGCTTTGCACCGATGCGGTGGAAAAAATCATCACCAGTACCATCAACGAATTCGGCAAGATTGATATTCTCGTCAACAACGCAGGTATCATAAGAAGGTCCCCGGTTACGGATTTTACTGACCAGGACTGGGATGATGTAATTAACGTAAATCTGAGGAGTTTGTTTTTTTTGAGTAAAGAAGTCGCTAAAGTATTCATCAAACAAGACACCGGCGGAAAGATAATCAATATCGCCTCAATGCTTTCGTACCAGGGCGGCATCTTAGTTTCATCCTACACATCATCAAAAAGTGCGGTTCTGGGATTAACAAGGATAATGGCAAATGAGCTGGCTGGCAAAAACATAAACGTCAACGCAATTGCCCCGGGCTATATCGCAACTGCCAATACTCAGGCTTTGCAAGACAACCCGACCCGAAACAAAGCGATACTTGAAAGGATACCGGCCGGGCGGTGGGGACAGCCGGAAGATTTGGCAGGTGCGGCCGTTTTTCTGGCTTCTCAGGCCGCAGATTATATGCAGGGCTTTACTGTTGCCGTTGACGGCGGCTGGCTGGCAAGGTAAATCAAAAATGTAACCTTAAATGAAAGGATGCTTATGCGCAGGATCTTATGGTATTCATTGATTATTGCTGCGGGAATTGTTTTAACTGCTGGAGGCTGCCGAAAAAAAAGCGATTCAGATAAAATAGTCATAAAAGCCGCCTCTGTTCTCCCGAAAGACCATCCCAGCAGCAAAGCACTTGATTTTTTCAAAACCAGACTCGCCGAATTGTCAGACAATAAAGTTGATTTACAGCTTTTCTTAAACAGTCAGCTCGGCGGAGAAAGCGAAACTATCGAGATGACTCAGCAGGGAAATATTCAGATGATTTTCATTTCCTCCACCCCGCTTGCCCAATATGTACCAGAGGTAACTGTGCTTAGTATGCCTTTTTTGTTCGAGGACTCACACCATCAGTATAAAGTGATGGACGGCAAAATCGGGCAGAAGCTTGCCGATTACGTTCAAAAGATTGGATTAAAGAAAATGTGCTTCTTTGATGCTGGGTCAAGAAACATTATGACCAAAGATGGCCCGATTGAAACACCCGATGACCTGGACGGCATGAAAATCAGAGTAATGGGCCTGCCTTTAGCTGTGGATTCCATCAATGCACTCGGAGCTTCAGCAATACCAATGAGCCAGGGGGAAGTTTATACTGCTCTGCAGACCGGTGTACTCGATGGATGGGAAAACAACCCGTCAACAGCTCTGACCTTCAAAATGTATGAAACCGGATGCGACCATTTCGCGCATACCAAACATTTCAGCATACCCGACTGGCTGCTGATCAATAAAGCTTTTTATGATAATTTGCCGCCACGGATTCAGACCATCATAGACCAGGCTGCAGATGAAACTACACAAAAACAGCGTCAGCTCTGGAGTCAGGGCCGCCTGCTGGCAATCGACAAACTAAAACAAGCAGGTATGGTCTTCAATGACATTGACCGTAAGCTGTTTGAAAATAAAGTAGCTGGTATTTACGACCAATACTACAAAAAACACGGTCCGGAATTTGAAAATATGTGCAAAAAAATCAAATCCGCCGCCCGGTAGCGAATAAACAAGATTATGAAAAATGCGATTAAAAAGTTCTATGCGAATTTCGAAGAAATTGTCGGCTCAATTGTACTGATAATAATGTGTATTGTAGCCGTGCTCCAGGTTGCAAGCCGATATATTTTCGGTGACCAGTTCTCATGGACCGAAGAGACGTGCACTTTTTTGTTCGTATGGCTTTTTTTCACAGGCTCAGCACTGGCACTGAAGACAAGCGACCATTTCGCAGTTGATATCATCGTTGAGAAACTGCCCCTGAAAGCTTCCAAAGCCGTACGTTTGCTCGCCTTGGTTTTTGTGCTTACATTTACCGCGATTCTTATATGGTTTGGAATCAGGATGACAACTGCTGGTGCTCATTCAATAACCCCGGCTCTGGAAATACCAAAAAGCATACCTTATGCAGCTGTGCCGGCCGGAGGGCTGCTCATGGCGGTAAGGACGATTGAAACTGGCCTGAGAATGCTCAGGACAAGCTCAAACACTCAGGAAAACCAGGCAAAAAAACATGACTGAAATTGGGCACAAACTATGATCGAATGTCTCTTTATATCTTTTTTAGTTATGCTCCTTATCGGAGTACCTATATCGGTCTGCCTTGTCCTGTCGTCTGCCTTGTCAATTATTCTGTTCAGCGATTTCACGCTCGACATTATCGTGCAGAAACTTTTTTCGGCAGGCAACAGCTTCCCTCTGGTTGCGATACCCTTCTTTGTACTGGCAGGTAATATAATGGGCAAAGGCGGCATGTCCAGACGCCTGATCAATCTTGCTCTTTCTATAGTAGGAAATGTAAAAGGCGGACTGGCAATGGTAAGCGTAATGGCATGTATGTTTTTCGCCAGCATATCCGGCTCAACCGCTGCTACTACCGCTGCTATCGGAATAGTTTTGATTCCCGCCATTGTAAAAACAGGTTTTTCTCCAGGAGCTGCAACAAGTCTCCAGGCAACAGCAGGCTCGATCGGAATCATTATTCCACCATCGCTGCCTTTTGTTCTTCTTGGGGTAATTTCAGGCATTTCTATCGGTGAGCTTTTTCTTGGCGGTGTACTGCCGGGAGTGCTTATAGGATTTACACTGATGGCTGTAGCTCATATAACCGCCAGAATTCAAAAGCATCCCAGCTCCGGTGAGCCTTTCAAACTCAAAAACGTTTTCAGGGCACTGGCCAAGTCTATACTGTCGCTGATGACTGTCGTCTTTATCATCGGAGGAATTCTCTTTGGGCTTGTAACTCCTACAGAAGCAGCCATAGTAGCTGTGGTATGGTCTTTTGTGGTCTGCAGGTTTATATATCGGGAATTGCAACTGGAAGATATGGCCTCTGTCATGGTTGATACTATCAAAGTTACCGGAATTGTTGTTTTGTGCATCGGTGCTTCTGCTCCGTTTGCATGGCTGATGACTGTCGAGCATATACCCGAACAGATCGCATCTGCAATGATGGACTTTTCGACAAACGCAATTGTATTGAAACTCATAATTGTTTTGATTTTACTTGTTGTCGGAACCTTTATCGACCTTACTCCCGCGATGATACTTCTTGTTCCGATTTTAATGCCTGTCGCTCTTAAATTGGGTATGCACCCGGTACATTTCGGGGTAATGCTGGTTATGGCACTGGGTATCGGACAGTGCACCCCGCCGGTGGGGATTGCCCTCTTCGTGGCATGCAGCGTTGCAAAAACAAAAATCTCTCAGGTCGTCGGGCCGCTTGTTCCTTATTTAACAGCTATGATTATAGCTTTGCTTTTGGTACTGTTCATCCCGTTTTTATCTACCTGGCTGCCTGCAATTCTAATAAAATAGGCCTCTTTAAAAAAATTTGCGGGTAGCAATGCAACCCTAATTGAAACCATATTTTTTCCGAAATTGAATCAGGCTCATACCAGTTTCTTTTTTGAAGTACCTTGAGATATTGTGAGCGTCGCCAAAACCAAACGTTAAAGCAATTTTAGAAACGGAAAGATTGGTTTCCAAAAGCATCTGTGTAATTTTGGCAACTCTCATTCGCCTGATTTCAACAAGTACCGAACGCCCCAAAGTTGTCCTGAATCGCTTTTCAAGACCGCGGCGGGATAGCGAAACTGCCTCTACAACATCATTAACCTGCAGCGGTCTTTGACAGTTTTGCCTGATAAAATTGACCGCCTCTGCTACATAGTTGTCTTCAATGGCAAGAATGTCAGTTGACTGTCGAGAAATTACAAATTTGGGCGTTACAAGTATTTTGTCTTTAGTTATTTTTTTGCCGGACATCATATTATCCAAAAGCTCCGCTGCCTCATACCCGGCCTTTATGGTGTTTATCGCTATGCTCGACAGCGGAGGGTTGAAAACCTCACATGCTATCTCATCATTATCCACACCTATAATTGATATTTCCTCAGGAATATAAATCCCGGCTTGTTTACAGGCTTCTATTACATCGAGCCCGCGGTCATCATTAGCTGCCATTAAACCTGTAGGCCTGGGAAGGCTTTTAAGCCATTCAATCATCTGCTGCTGCTCTTTTAACCATGAACCTTTTTTTCTGTTCGGAGAGGGATTAAAATATAAAACATCATGACCTGCCTGCTGTATTCTGTTTGTAAAAGATTGCCTCCGCCTCTGCGACCATTCCAATTCTTCAAAACCGCAAAATGCAAAATTGGAAAAACCGCGGTCAAGCAGATGCTCTGCTGCCATTATACCTATCTGTCGGCAATCAGTTAAAATGCTGGGAAAGTTTTTTATCTCATCTTTGAGCTCCTGATCAAATGTTATATTAGGACAGACTATTACAGGAACGTTCAGTTTAATCAATTGCTCGAACCCCTGTGTTTCCCGGATGATTATTCCATCTGCTCCCCACTTTTGCATCCTCTCAACCTCTTTTTGCAGGTCCCTGCTTTTGCGGTAATACGGACTCTCGCGATAAAATACCCAGTTCCGGTAAAGGTTTGCATATTTACCTATGCCGCGAAGCAAACCTCTGCCGTAGATGCTTGATGACTCAATTCTTAATATCACTTTTCGCTGATTCAGCTTTTTAGTCATTAATACCCTCTCGAATTTCAGACACTATATCAATTTTTCATCTGGGAATCAATATAGAAGAAGATAAATATGACCTCACTGCTGTGACAACTGCGAACTTCAATCCATCAGTCTGACATTATATTGTCTCGGCCCGGCTGTGTAACCGTCAAACATGGATGCTTCAAACGGTGCAGGTGTGTATATCCAGACGAAAACGTCCCATGGGTTGTAAATTACAACTTCTTCCCGGTCATCGCCGCAGAGATTACCTGCAATGCAGTGATACCAGCCGAGCCTCGGGTCTCCCACAGGTGCAGGCAGGTGCGGCAGATCGGAAAACTTTTCCCCGTTCGCTCTCCACAGCACACCGCCGTTATAAAGCAGAGTTTCTTTTCCCGGGCCGAACCAGTTTACCGCTTCCATACCGGTATTATTAGGAGACTGGTTGACCTTGAACCTGTGAGTTATTTCGCCGCTGTTCGAGACGGTCATCATGTCAGTGCTATGGCCCTTATACCGGATAACCATTTCATTGCCGGGCACATCCGGCAGAAAGTTCCCTGTCCGAAGCTCCTGACCATGGGGGACAAGCTTCTGGCCTAACCTTAAAATCACATTCCCCCTGTCGTCCATAACGTGTCCGAAACCGGAACAAAACGCTCGCATATTACCATCGTCCCATCGGTCTATCGTTACCGAATCCATATTCATACCGAGCTTCTTTTCCCACATTACCGAGCCGTCGTCGTCAAGGAGCATGTATCCGCCGTTGACCTCGTCTTTGCCGTCGCCGTCAATATCACCCACAGAAGGAATGTAAGCGGGACACTGGGAATACTCCGACCACGGACTTTTGTAAGTCCACAAAACGTTTATGTTATTGTCGAAAGCTATATAGCGGGTGCCGAGCTTGCAGATAAAATCCTGCGGTGTTTCATTGCCCCGGAAATCAGCGATAAATATCCGCTTGTGCACCCAATTGGGCCCTGACCCTGTCGCTGTAGTAAATTCCGCCGGGGCGGCCTGTTCTTCGAGCCTGCCGTCCCGCCCGTCGAGAATCTTTATAACCACATCAGCCATCGAACTTTCAGACGCATCTTTGTCAGGGTGCTTGAAAAAGCTAATCACTTCGCTTACCCCGTCAGCGTCAATATCGTAAATTGCTGCAGGACCTGGACGGGCCGTTTGAGAACCTCCATGTCCAACTTGCCATAATCGATTGCCGTCAATGTCGAACGCGCCTATAAAGCAGGGCTTCATTCCGAATCGAATTTTTTTTTAGCCCTGAACACCAAAAAGTCCGGCTTGGGGCTTTGACCGCTAAGGCTGCCCATACGTATATCACCGGCAAAAAGAAGCTTTTTAGAGGCATTTACGTCGGGAAAATCCGCCGTCAGATACTGTTTAGGAATCTCAATTTTGCGGTAAAGAATCGGCTCGCCGAAACTGTGCTTCTTTTCGTCGAAGACCTCTACCTTATCCGTCTGATACAAATCGAGATCCGTAAAAATACCCGACCACTTTACCGTGTCGTAATACTTTCGACGATTATGCTGGTTCAAAAGACCTGCTGTACCGGCAAGAGACAGAAGCTGATGAGTATTGACCGTTTTTCTGCCTGCAAGCTTTTCGTAATTTTCAGCAAAAAACTTCGCATACCTGTCAACCGTTTTTTCAATATCTTCAGTGCGGTAACCGGGCGCCTGGCTTTTCATATAATACAACCCGTAAAGAGCGTCAAGGTCAAGATAACTCCCTATCCCTGTCCACCAATTGCCCTGCTCCTTCTGGTTATCGATGATACTGTCAATCACCTTTTTCGGGTAAGGGAATCTTCGGCCGTGATGTCCGTATATTGGCCAGATGTGAGCCCCTCCGCCGAGGTGATTGGCAAAATCAGTTTCCACTCCCTTTCTCCACCATCCGGTTTCCGGATCGAGGTTTTCATCGAGCCAGTCGAACACCAGCTGTCGCCAGCGGTCCGTGCACTTTGTGCTCATGCTGTAACAGTGCATCCCGCCCCAGAAATAATGTGAGCCGCCCCATTGATTAACCCAGTTAATCCTTTCAAGCCAGGGAATGATCTCGTGTTCTTCATCAAATTGTTCGTAAAGCTGGACGGGGTATTTCTGTTTCCCGCCGAGAGGCCCCAGCGCCCCTATGACCATGCCGTTTCTGTGAAAGAGCGAATGCCCCATTATACCGCTGATATAAGTGCCGTCCGGCTTGGCGTAGCTGTTTATGTGATCTACCCATTCCTGTCTTTGCTCAAGGGTCAGCGTCTCTTTGAAGTTCTCCCCCATAACAGTCCTGGCAATCGCTACACCGGTCGTCGCGTACAGTTCCGGCTCACCGGTTCTTCTAAGTCTATATACCCCGTAAGGGCCCGGCCGGACCATAAACGAATCCATAACTGCATAGAGATTTTCACGAACCTTACCGAGATTTATCTTTCCGTCTGCCTCGAACATCTCGCTGTAATCTGCCTTAACGGGCGGATTATAATTCGCAGTTTTTTCAGAGCTGACCAGCTTCATTTCATGAAGTTTCGCCCCTGCCATAAGAAAAGCTCCGGTTCCCCATGTATACTCACCGACAGGCCTTGTCATATAACCTTCATAATAGGACGGGCCCGTACCAGCTGAGGTACCAAGAACCGCTCCGTGGTCGCTTACCTGTTTTTCAAGCGCAGACCAGGCTTTTTGAAGTTCTTTTCTATAGTCCTGCTCAACCAGATCTAACTGCATGGCTTTGGCAACACCGTAAACAATCATTGCTGTCGCGGAAGTTTCCTCATAAGAATCGGGCCGATTCACAACTGTTCGCCACATTCCCGAAGGTGCCTGATATCTCATTAGCGCTTTTATCTGTTTTTGAAGAACCTGCTTAAGAAAATCATATTGCTCATGAGCTTTCGGGGTATGTTCAAGAGTATCCACAATTGACATAATTACCCAACCGTTGCCCCTGCCCCAGAAATCAGGATTTGTTTTTCCGTCGGTCGAATCCCACATATGAAAAAACAGGTCGGTCCATTTGCATTGCATATGTTTCTGGGCAAGAACAAGCTGTAAAATTGCATCCTCAAGAGCTGCTTCATCGCCGGTATGCTTATAATACTTGGCCAAAGTCGGGCAAACCATAAAAAGGGTATCAACCCAGATTTGATAGTTGTCCCTGTAATGGCCTAAGGCACCTTCTTCGGTTCTGGTCGCCTCATCTCTGATATATTCCCATATCTGTTTTGTCGCCCTTAAATACTTTTCTTCACCGGTTACTCCGTAAAGCATAACTGTAGGGGTACCAGGGCCCCATATACCGCAATAAGCCCTGCGGTCAAGAATATCTGCAAGCCTCTCAGGTTTGGTATGTTTATCTGCCCAGTTCTTCACTGCTTCTAAATATTCCGGCTTCTTAAAGTGTTCATAAGCTTCCATAAGACCGTACATGAACACCCCTTCACCCCAGTTATACGGCATTGTAACTCCGGCTGTCAAGGCAGCATGGTCGGCAGCTCTTTCAAAAACATCTTCTGCATAGTCCCTGATCTGGATTGAAAGATTTGACCATTCGGCTATATTTTTCACAAACCGGCCCATCAGCTCAGAATCGTTACTTAAACTAGTGTGGAACTGAATAATTAAAATGCTACCCCTGCCGTAATCCGCTTTTAGCACAACTGGCGTACCCTCCAAAGTAGCTGCAAGTACCTTATAGTTAGCTTTATCGAAATCAACAGGCACATCACCGGCTCTTCCCTTAAACGTTTTACCGCCAAGCCCGGAAAGCAGCGAAGAATCATCATTTATAAATTTTATGCCGACAGGGTCTGCATCTGAAAACTTAATTTTATAAGGAAAGAAATCATCTCCAACCCAGCTGTCGTTAAGGAAAAATGTAACAAGTTTATTCCCTTTTTTTACCCATTCAAAAAGCCTCTCTGAATTGTCAAGTTCCAGGGTACTGACCCCCACTGCAACCAGCTTATAATCATCAAGATTATCGCTTAACCGACTGCTCCGCTCACCTTCAATGCCGAGTTTGCCAAATTCAACAAGAAAACTGCCCCAGTTCCTGTCGTATTCGGGTCTGGGATTTACGGAAAGAATTTTATCACCGCCAAAAACAAAATTTGACGATAAAATAAATATAAGGATAAAAATACATAAGAAAATTGTAGATTTGTGAGAGTTCAAATTCTTCATATCTGCCGATTCCTTTATCAAAAAAAAATACCAAAATCCTTTTATTAGACCGCTTCAAATCCTTATCCCATTTTTGCTTTTCTTAAGCAATAGCACAATATCAAATCAAGAAATTTTTTCCTCATTTTGCGCACACATACAGGGCGTAAGCACGGAGCGGCCGCAATAAATCTTACCGCTCTCGTCCTGCCCGCTTAATACATTAACCCTGCCTTCGTTGTAAGTG
>CAZAYB010000088.1:0-11654 GCA_964489215.1 uncultured Pirellulales bacterium | reverse complement strand
ACGATGCGTAAGGGGCAAAAGGGGCGACTGCCCCAATCTGCTCCAGAGCCGAGGCGAAGATTCTACCTTTTTTAACCCACAAATTATCCCGAAGAGCCAAAAAAACTAACGAAAAGGATTGAGTTTTTGAAGATTTAACACACTGTCAAAAAGCTTCTTATGCTCTGCAAGCAGCCTGTACTCCAGCATCCTCAAAACAGTCGTAAAATCTTTCCACTCCGACAAAAAAGATTCCGGCCCGGAAACAATCTCCCCTGCTTCCTTTATGCTCTCGCGAACATATTCAGGAACCGATTTGGAATTAGCCTCTTCATCAAGTTTCTGTATAATTTTTTCAAATTCTCCTTTGTCAAGCCAAACTGCCTTGCAGTCCGGACAATTCATTCACTTTCCCTTTAATTAACCTAACCTCTCAAATTCCCATAAAGGCTGATGCCGACAAAACGCTTCTGTCAGTTCTTTTTCATCAATTCAATAAACTCATCAAAAAGATACCTCGAATCATGAGGGCCAGGCGATGCCTCAGGATGATACTGAACACAAAATGCAGGATACTTTTTGCATCTGAATCCCTCCAGAGTATCATCATTCAGATTCCAGTGAGTAACCTTGATATCCTTATCCGAAAGAGAGTCTGCATCTATACAGAACCCGTGATTTTGACTTGTTATCTCAATATGACCGGTCCCAAGATTTTTCACCGGATGATTGGCCCCACGATGACCAAACTTAAGCTTATACCTCTTACCACCAACTGCCAGACCAAGAAGCTGATGACCAAGACATATCCCGAAAATCGGAACCTTACCTAGCAAATCCCTGATAGTCTTGACGGCATAACCAAGCGGATCAGGATCACCGGGGCCATTACTTAAAAACACTCCGTCAGGCTTTTTAGAAAGTATCTGCTTAGCTGTCGTCTTAGCTGGAACAACCGTAACATCACAGCCGCACGAACGAAGAAGCCTCAGAATATTCTGCTTAATCCCGAAATCAATCGCAACCACCTTAAACTCCTTTGGAGGGTCCTTTCTGTCAGGGTCAAGAACATCCACAACCCCCTTGTTCCATTTATAGCTTTTACTCGTGGAAATATCACTAACGATATCCCTGTCAACCAGACCCGGATAATTATCCAGAGCTGCCTTAAGCTTCGAAACACTCCCCGTCTCGGTCGATATAACACCCCTCATTGCCCCTTTTTCCCGAATATACTTGACCAGACCCCTCGTATCGATACCCTCAAGCCCGACAACATTATGTTTCTTAAGATAATCATCCAGACTAAGCTCACTTCGCCAGTTGGAAGGATACTCGCAGTTTTCCTTAACTATAAAACCAGAAACATAAGGACGGTCAGACTCAACATCCAGCTCATTGACTCCATAATTACCTATCAGAGGATAAGTCATCGTAATGATCTGCTCTTTATAAGATGGGTCAGTCAGTATCTCCTGATACCCGCTCATTGATGTATTGAAAACAACCTCACCGCAAACCGATGCCCTGGCACCGAAACCTGAACCCTTAAAAACCTTACCGTCTTCTAACAACAAAGTACCGTTCACTTGGACCTTTCCTTTCGGGCTTTACGATAATATTGCTGAATACTTCGCACCGTTACCTTTTTATTTTTCAGAGCCTGTATACCCTTAGCAACAGCAGCACCGCCCCGCATTGTCGTAACATAAGGAATATTATGATCAAGAGCCGATCGGCGAATCGAAAAAGAATCAAGTATCGACTGCTTGCCAACCGTAGTATTTATAATCAATCCGAACTCGCCGTTTATAATATGATCCACAATATTAGGCCTGCCCTCTTTAACCTTCAGCACAAACTCCGACGGTATATTGTTACGGATAAGTTCCATACAAGTACCCTTGGTAGCACTTATCTTAAACCCGAGCTTATAAAGCTCCCTGGCAACATCGACAGCTTTCTTCTTATCACTGTCCTTAACGCTTATAAAAACATTACCGCCGGTGGGAAGCTCATTGCCTGCCGCAAGCTGAGCCTTCGCATAAGCAATACCAATATCCTCGGAAATACCCATAACCTCACCCGTAGAAAGCATCTCAGGCCCGAGTATCGCATCAACTCCCGGAAACTTAAGGAACGGAAAAACTGCTTCCTTAACTGCTATATGAGGCTGAACAATCTCTCTGGTAAAACCGAGATCATCAAGGCTTACCCCTGCCATAATCTTCGCCGCGTGCTTTGCAAGAGGAACCCCGATTGTCTTGCTAACAAAAGGTATCGTCCTCGATGCACGAGGGTTCACCTCAAGAATATATATATCGTTATCCTTGACAGCATACTGAATATTGATAATACCCTTAACATCAAGCTCTATCGCAAGATCCTTCGTCTGCCTCGTAAGCTCCTTAAGAATACTCCTGCTGATATTCACAGGAGGCAAAGAGCACGCACTGTCACCGGAATGAACACCTGCCTCTTCAATATGCTCCATTATGCCGCCGACAACAACCCGGTTGCCGTCACATATAGCATCAACATCGAACTCCGTAGCATCATCCAGAAACTTATCGACAAGTATCGGATGCTTACCGGAAACCTCGATTGCGTTCCTGACACAGTTGCGAAGCGCCTTTTCATCATGAACAATTTCCATCGCCCTGCCGCCAAGAACAAAAGACGGCCTGATCAAAAGCGGATAACCCAGCCTGTCAGCTATCTTCAACGTCTCCTCAAGCGTCCTGGCTGTTCCGCTGAAAGGCTGCCGCAGCTTAAGCTTCTTCACAAGCTTGTTAAACTGCTTACGGTCTTCTGCCCTGTCGATAGACTCCGGACTCGTACCTATAATAGGAACACCTGCAGCCTTAAGTGCAGATGCAAGCTTCAAAGGAGTCTGACCGCCAAACTGAACTATAACACCGGAAGGCTTTTCTGTTTCAACGATATTCATCACATCTTCAAACGTCAAAGGTTCAAAATAAAGACGGTCGGAGGTATCATAATCCGTCGAAACTGTCTCAGGATTACAGTTAACCATAATAGATTCAACATCTATCTCCTTCATCGCAAAAGCAGCATGAACACAGCAGTAATCAAACTCTATCCCCTGCCCTATCCTGTTGGGACCGCCGCCGAGAATCATAACCTTCCTGCGAACCGTAGGCTCTGACTCACAAACATCCTCATAAGTCGAATAAAGATAAGGAGTATGAGCCTCAAACTCCGCTCCGCAGGTATCAACCATCTTGTAAACCGGACGAATATCATGTTTCTGACGAAGCCTGCGAACCTTAACCTCATCGGTACCAAGAAGCTCAGAAAGATAAATATCACTGAAACCGTACTCTTTAGCTTTCCGCAGCATACCCCCCGATATCTTATCAGCACTCGATTTGCTTATACGCTTTTCCAGCTTGATTATGTCCTTTATATTGTTAAGGAACCACCTGTCGATCTTCGTCAGTTCATAAACCTCATCAACAGGCATGTTCTTCCTCAATGCCTCTGCAACATACCACATCTTGTCCCATACATTGGTACGAAGCTTATCACGAAGCTGTCCCTTTGTAAAATTGCCCGGCAAATAGCGATTGCTCAAAGAATACCTGTCAATCTCAAGAGAACGAACTGCCTTTTGAAATGACTCCTTAAAAGTCCTGCCGATAGCCATCGCCTCACCAACACTTTTCATCTGAACTGTAAGCTCAGGATTGGTCTTGCCGAACTTCTCAAAAGTAAAACGGGGAAACTTCGTTACGCAATAATCAATGGTAGGCTCAAAACAAGCCGGCGTCTTCCTGGTAATATCGTTAGGTATCTCATCCAAAGTATAGCCAACCGCAAGCAAAGAGGCCATCTTAGCTATAGGAAAGCCCGTCGCCTTGGAAGCAAGAGCAGAACTGCGAGAAACACGAGGATTCATCTCAATAACATAAAGCTTACCGTTCTCAGGATTAACCGCAAACTGAATATTCGAACCGCCCGTCTCAACACCGATCGCACGAATTATCTTCAAAGAAGCGTCACGCATCAATTGATACTCTTTATCGGTTAGAGTCTGTGCAGGAGCAACAGTTATCGAGTCCCCGGTATGAACACCCATCGGATCAATATTTTCTATAGAACAGACAATAACAACATTGTCTTTCTTGTCACGCATAACCTCAAGCTCAAATTCCTTCCAACCTACCACCGACTCTTCTACCAGAACCTGGTTGCGGGGACTTAGATTCAATCCCCATTCAATATATTGCTGATACTCATCCATATTATAAGCTACATTGCCGCCCATACCACCAAGAGTATAAGAAGGACGGATTATAGCCGGAAAACCAATATCTGAAATTATCTTCTTAGCCTCCGACCACGAATGGGCATAACCGCTTTTAGGAACCAAAAGCCCTATCTTCTCGATTGTCTTCTTAAACTTGTCACGCTCCTCTGCCTTCTTGATTGCTCGAAGATTTGCTCCAAGAAGCTTAACATTATGCTTTTTCAAAAATCCGCTTTCCGCAAGAGCAACCGCTGTATTCAAACCCGTCTGACCACCAAGAGTTGGTAAAAGAGCATCTGGCTTTTCCTTCCTGATAATCTTCTCGACCATTGAAGGAGTAATAGGCTCGATATAGGTATGATCTGCCATTTCAGGGTCAGTCATAATCGTTGCAGGATTGGAGTTTATCAAAACAACATCATAACCCTCACTCCTGAGCGCCTTACATGCCTGTGCACCCGAGTAATCAAATTCGCAAGCCTGACCGATAACAATAGGCCCAGACCCAATAATCAATATCTTGTGAACATCCCTGCGTTTTGGCATTTCTGTCGTTTTTCAAAAAATAACAATATTTACGAAAAAACCGCACTGTTAATATTTCACAGTAAGGACAACTAAAAAACCGTCTGCTGCGATAACAAATCGATATTATTCACTTATACTTAAAACAGTCAGACTGCAAATTGCGGCAATTATAACAAAACTAAAAAAGAATTAAACCATGAATACAAAAAAATGCCTGCTTTTTTACAAATAGGCCTAATTACCCGCCCAGAAGCAAATACAACATTAAAAAAAATTTCTGAAAAACAAACATTTTCAATAAAAACTGTTAACAACTGAACAACACCAACAATTAACCGTTCCTGCAAAGAAAAAACGTCACTTGTCAAAATAGCGGTTAGTGATCGGCATCCTCCTGTCCTTGCCGAAAGCCCGCGGTGTTATACGAACACCTGGAGGGCTTTGCCTCCGCTTATACTCATTAAGATCAACCATCCTGATAACCTTTCTAACTACCTCGCCGTCAAGACCCATCTCTGTCAGCTCACCGGCAGAAAGATCTTCCTCAACATAACCTTTCAAAACCGCATCCAGTATATCATAATCAGGAAGAGAATCCGTATCCTTCTGATCGGCCCTTAACTCCGCAGAAGGCTCCCTGCTGATAACACTCTCAGGAATGACAGACCTCCCCTTTACTCTGTTTACATACCTGCTCAAGCGGTAAACAAGAGTCTTTGGAACATCCTTGATAACAGAAAATCCGCCCGCTGTATCGCCATACAATGTAGAATAACCAACCGCAGATTCTGATTTATTACCTGCCGTCAAAACAAGATAACCATACTGATTGGAAAGACTCATTAAAATTGTCCCCCTTATCCTCGCCTGAAGATTCTCATAAGCAATTCCGCTCTCGCACCAGCCGTCCATAACCGAAAGGCTCTTGCTGAAACTGCAAAGAACATCCTCGATAGCTATGGTATGAAACTCTATACCAAGGTTCATCGCACACTTTTGGGCATCATTTATAGTCGCTGATGAGTTATACTTGGAAGGCATTGTAACACCTATCACGTTTTCAGCCCCCACAGCATCTGCCGCCGCCGCAGCTGTAAGAGACGAATCTATACCGCCGCTCATACCGATTACAACTTTCTTGAAATTATTCTTAAAAACATAATCCCTTGTCCCAAGAACAAGTGACTGATAAACCTCCTGCTCAACCTCCGTTAGCCCGGGATGCGGATACTCTGCTTCAGCTCTGACGTTTTGGACCTTTAGCTCACCGCCCCCGTCACTTAAAATATCGCCAATAACCATATCCTCCTCAAAATGCTTACCCTGACCAACAACACACCCCTCACTGTCAAGTATCATACTCCTGCCGTCAAAAACAAGCTCGTCCTGACCGCCCACAAGATTGCAGTAAGCAACTGTACTTTTGAAATGCTTCGCACACCCGCTCAGAATATCATAACGCTGCTTCAGTTTACCTATATTAAAAGGAGAAGCTGAAATATTCAAAATCATATCTCGCCCGGGAGTAGATGCAACAAACCCGTCAAGCCATTTAAGCTCCCATATATCCTCACAAATCGTAACTACAACATCCACACCCCCAGCCTCAAAATAAACACACTCCCTGCCGGGCTCAAAGTACCTCTTCTCATCAAAAACACCGTAATTAGGCAAACGGATCTTACGGTAAACACTCTCAACCTTACCCCCCCGTATAACCGCAAGAGAATTGCAACAGCCATGCTCATAAGGCTCCGCAAAACCCAAAACACAAACCCCACCCACCATCTTTCTCGAAAGATCGTGCAAAACTTCTGAATTCTCACGAAGAAAATGCCTCTTGATCCTCTGCAGGATAACCGCAAAGTGCCATCTCCGGAAAAACAACTACATCGCAATCATACTCCCCTGCCCTATTGTAATAATCAAGTATCTTACGGGCATTGGAACTTATATCACCAACTGTTGTATTTATCTGTGCAAGGCAGATACGCATTTATTATTACCTCTGTAAAACTTTTCAGTGAAGGATTATAACAAATAATAATGCTATTTCCAGTCTTTTAAGGACAGCTTCAGATAATTGCTTAAGATCGGCAAGTAGAAATTATTTGTTCTCTCTATGTCAACCAGACAATTTACCTGCTCATTTTTCAAAAAATTTTATGCTCGAAGTGCGTGATCTACTGAAACAGCTGCCTCCCTGCCCGTATTTATCGCCCGAACAACAAGAGAAGCACCTAAAATACTGTCCCCTGCCCCGAAAACATTAGGATTTGTCGTTCGGTAATTGTCAACTATCAGGTTACCCCTGTCATCAACACTTGCGCCAAGCTCGTCAACCAGACCTTCATGAACAACATGCTCAAAGCCCATCGCCAGCAAAACAACATCAGCGTCAATACTGAACTGAGAACCATCTCTTTCACTAAGCTCCCACTTACCATCATGCTCCTTCCAGTCAACCTTACAGCAGTTAAGCCGTTTAACTCCGCTGTTATCACCTTCAAAACCTTTGGTAAGAACTGACCACATCCTCTCACAACCTTCCTCATGACTCGAAGATGTCCTCATTATCCTGGGCCAGTCAGGCCAGGGAGTATCGCTGGGTCTGTCCTCAGGAGGCTCAGGAAGGATCTCAAGCTGATAAATATTCTTAGCTCCAAGACGCCTGCTCGTTCCAACACAGTCACTGCCCGTATCTCCGCCCCCGATTACAACCACATTTTTATCCTTCACCGAAATAAGCTCATCAGAAGAAACCCTCTCTCCTGCAACTATCCTGTTTTGAAGTGTAAGAAAATCCATTGCAAAATATATATGCTTAAGACTCCTTCCCCGGATTTTCAGGTCACGGGCTTTACGCGCACCCATCGTAAGACAAACACAATCGAACATCTTCTCGAGATAACGGGTCGATATATCAACACCTGCCGTAACCTCAGTCTGAAAATCAACACCCTCTGCCTCCATCTGGCTAAGACGCCTGTCAATAACACGCTTCTCAAGCTTAAAATCAGGAATCCCGTAACGAAGCATACCGCCGGGCATTACATCCTTCTCAAATACAACAACATCATGACCGCTGCGAACAAGCTGCTGGGCCATACTCAGACCCGCTGGACCTGAACCTACTACTGCAACCTTCTTACCTGTCTTATCACTGGGCAATACAGGCTGAATCCAACCCTCTTCAAAACCCTTTTCAATTATCTGATATTCTATATGACGTATCATAACAGGCTCATCACTTACACCAAGAGTACAGGACGTCTCACAAGGTGCAGGGCATATACGCCCCGTAAACTCCGGAAAATTATTCGTCATATGAAGATTCTCACACGCCTGCTGCCACTTACCCTTATAAATAAGCTCATTAAATTCCGGAATACGGTTGCCCAAAGGACACCCGCTGCCGTGACAAAAGGGAATACCGCAGTCCATACATCGCGATGCCTGACTGACAAGGTCATCCGGAGTAAGATCTATTGTCAGCTCATTAAAATCCCTTATACGAACATCAACTGGACGATAACCTACTTTACCCCGTTTATACTTCATAAATCCCGTAGTATCAGCCATAGAACACCTCCTCTGTGGCCGGTGTGGTTTCTGTTCCTCTTTGCTCAGCCGAACGAATACGCTGCAAAGACTTCCTGTAATCAATGGGCATTACCTTAACGAAACGCCCTACCATATCTGCCCAGTTATCAAGAATGAACTGGCCCCTGACTGAACCGGTCCATTTTACATGTTTTTCAATCAGGTTACGCAAAAGATTCTGGTCCTCCTGCTGCCATACCGTCTCCAGGTCCACCATATCAAGGTTGCACAAAGTATCAAAAAGCTGCATCTCATCGAGAACATAAGCTATTCCGCCGCTCATACCTGCCGCAAAATTGCAGCCCGTAGAACCAAGAACTACAACCATACCACCGGTCATATACTCACAACCATGGTCGCCAACACCCTCCACAACTGCTATCGCTCCGCTGTTTCGAACCGCAAAACGCTCTCCCGCTACTCCGTTAATAAAAACCTCTCCGCGAGTCGCACCATACAAAAGAGTATTACCAACTATAATATTCTCATGGGCGGCAAATTTACACTTCCCCGGCTTAACTACTACTATCCTGCCGCCGCTCAAACCCTTGCCAAGATAATCGTTGCTGTCACCTATCAGCTTCAAAGTAATACCCCTGGCCAAAAAAGCACCAAAACTCTGCCCCGCAGATCCGGTAAATGTAAACTCAAATGTGCCGTCAGGAAGACCACGCGAACCGTAAAGCTTGGCTATCCGGTTGCTGACTATCGCACCAACAGTCCTGTCGATATTACGTATATCCATCTCCACCTTGCAAACACGACCTTCCTCAATCGCATCGCCGAGCTCCTCAAGTATCCTGTAGTCCTTATGATCGGCAAGCTTATCCGCCTGGTCACGAACCTTACGTATCGCCCCACCGGGACCTGCGTCAACACGGTAAAATATCGATGAAAAATCAAGACCCTTAGCCTTATAATGGTCAATCGCCTTATGCATCGAAAGCATATCAGACCGTCCAATCATATCCTCAAACCTGCAAAAGCCAAGCTTAGCCATCAGCTTGCGAACCTCTTGTGCTACAAACAACATATATCGGGTTATATACTCCGGCTTACCCCTGAAACGCCTCCGAAGCTCAGGCAGCTGAGTAGCTATTCCAAAAGCACACGTGCCCTCATGACATTTACGCAATAAGGTACAACCCATAGTAACCAAAGCAGCGGTACCAAAACCAAACTGCTCTGCACCAAGCAAAGCCGCAACCACAACATCTCGGCCCGTCCTTAGCTGACCATCAGTCTGAACACGTATCCTGTCCCGAAGACCGTTACTGACAAGAACCTGCTGAGTCTCCGCAAGACCAAGCTCCCACGGACAACCCGTATGCTTGATCGAACTAAGAGGACTGGCACCGGTACCCCCGTCATGACCGCTTATCAAAACCTCATCTGCATTACCTTTGGCAACACCAGCGGCAATCGTTCCAACTCCAATCTCCGATACAAGCTTAACTGATACCTTTACTCCCGGATTCGAGCACTTGAGATCATAAATAAGCTGTGCAAGGTCCTCAATAGAATAAATATCATGATGAGGCGGAGGCGATATAAGAGTCACACCCGGAGTCGAATACCTCATCGACGCTATCTCATCGGTAACCTTATGACCAGGAAGCTGACCACCCTCACCTGGCTTGGCACCCTGAGCCATCTTTATCTGAATCTCCCTGGCATGTGACAGATAATTGATCGTAACACCAAACCTGCCGCTGGCCACCTGCTTAATCGCACAGTTACGAGAATCTCCGTTCTCATCTGGTACATACCTGTCCTCAGACTCACCACCCTCACCTGTATTGCTCATACCCCCGATACGGTTCATCGCTATCGCCATACATTCATGAGCCTCCTTGCTTATGGAACCATGACTCATCGCACCCGTACAAAAACGCTTCACTATCTCAGCTGAACTTTCAACCTCATCAAGATCAACCGCACCCCCCTGCTTAAACTCAAACAAACCCCGCAAAGTGCAAAGCCTGTTATCCTGCTTATTAACCGCCTCGGCAAAATCATCATAAGCACCACTGTCATCATTTATTACTGCATGCTGAAGCTTCGCTATCGTAACCGGGTTCCATAAATGACGCTCCCCGTCTTTGCGGTAATGATAATCACCACCGAAATCAAGACTCAATATACCTGTAGTCTCACTGGAAAAAGCCTTCTTGCTCCGGACTATCACATCTCCTGCTATCTCACTAAGACCAACACCCTCAATACGGGATGCAGTTCCTTTGAAATACTTATCAACAAACTCACGATTAAGCCCTATAGCCTCAAAAAGCTGGGCTGTATGATAACTGCGCAAAGTCGATATACCCATCTTGCTCATCGTCTTGAGAATACCCTTCTTAATCGCAGCAATAAAGTTATCTACTATCTTGCTCGCCTCCAGATCCTCAGGAATCTCGCCCTGGCCGTGAAGAACTGTCAATGCGTCAAAAGCAAGATAAGGATTAACCGCATTAGCACCGAAACCTGCCAAAAGACAAAAATGCATAACCTCACGCGGCTCACCTGTCTCCATTACTATACCTGCCTCCGCTCGCAAACCCCTTTCGATCAAGCCGTGATGAACCGCTGAAGCCGCAAGCAAAGACGGAATCGCCATCATCACTGAATCCGCCTTCCTGTCGCTGACTATTATAAGTGAAGCACCTTCTTCTATTGCAGACTGTGCATCATCAAGAAGCTTTTCAATACCTGCCTCAAGACTCTTGCCAGAATCATCTGCAGTACCGTCAAAAAGACTGTCAACAGTTGCAACCTTAAAATCAGGACGCTGGGCTGTACGCAGTCGGCTAATATCCTCATTCGTCAATATCGGATGTGGAAGCTTAAGCTGCCTGGGATGCTCGGCTATCTCCTCAAGAAAATTACGCCTCTTGCCCGTAAACATCATCAAACTCATCACAAGACCCTCACGAAGAGGATCTATCGGTGGATTGGTAACCTGAGCAAAAAGCTGCTTAAAATAATTGAACAAAAGCTTGGGCTCATCTGAAAGAACCGCCAAAGGCGAATCATTACCCATTGAACCAACTGGCTCCTGACCGTTTACTGCCATAGGCCTCAGAAGCATCGAAAGCTCTTCCCTGCTGTAACCGAACATCTTGAGCTTACTTATTGTCTCCTTAGGATCACCTGGAGTAAGCTGGGGCATATCAAAAAGACCGCGAAGCTCAATACGATTCTCATCGAGCCACCTCCGGTAAGGCTTACTGCGGGACACCTTACTCTTGATTTCATTATCACTTATTATCCT
>CAZAYB010000087.1:3414-11702 GCA_964489215.1 uncultured Pirellulales bacterium | reverse complement strand
TTTAGAGCGACTTACGGTTTCGGTTTTATCTATGACCGTAATTTCGCGACGAACGATTTTGACGGCGATCCTTTCCCCGGTAACCTTGGTTCAATTGGTGATTATTTCTGATGTGGTTTTATGAGTGACGGTACAGAAGCGACAGCGGCAGATTTGTCGGCTGATAATAGAAGTTATAAATGGTCCGATCTCGGGCTTGAAGCGTTTATAAAGGCGGCAGTAATTGGTGCGCTTTTATGGTTTTTTTTTCATGTCGAGATATCGCGGGTAGTTTATAAATGGCGTGACCCGAGCTGGTCTCACGGTATACTTATTCCTTTTTTCAGCTTGTATTTTCTTCATCAGAACCGGGATGACATTTTAAGTCTTCGTCCGAAGGTGAACTACCTTGGTCTTTTTTTTCTGATACTTTTTCTACTTGCGTATCCGTTAACCATAGCCCAGTTTAAGATAGGATATGCAAGGCCTTTGCTCCTTATCGCATCTATTGGTGCTGTTGTTCTTTTTCTCGGCGGATGGGGGCTTGTAAAATATACGTGGCTTCCTATAGCTTATCTTGTTTTTGCGGTTCCTTTACCGGAACGTATTTATAAGCAGATAACTTTTCCGATGCGGATGTGGGCGGCAGATGTAGCTACATTTTTGCTTGGCCTTGTGCCTCATCTTGAGGCTACAGCTAACGGAGTAGTAATAGATGTTGTTTATAAGGGTCAGCCGCTGGAGCCTGCACTTAATGTTGCCGAGGCCTGCAGCGGTATGCGGCTTCTTATGGCCTTTGTCGCATTGGGGGTTGCGATGGCTTATCTTCACTACAGGCCTGTGTGGCAGAGGCTGGTTCTGCTTGCCAGTACTGTTCCGATAGCAATATTATGCAATATTATCCGTGTAACCACTACAGGTTTTATTTATATACTCGGCGACCCGAAATACGCACAGGGTATATATCATGACGGTCTTGGTCTTTTGATGCTTCCTCTTGCATTTGGTATATACGGGGGTCTTGCATGGTTTATGAACAACCTTTTCGAGGAAGTTGATGAGCATGAGCAGGAAGATGAACATGTGATTATCCGACGTAAAGATTCGGGGGAATGATGAATATTGACAGGAAAAGATTATTTCAGCCGGCTTTTTTGATATGTGCCGGTGTTCTGGCTTTTGCCGGTGTTACTCAAAGTTATATTATCAACAAGCTTGGCATATATTTTGCGAAAGAGCCATTGCCGTTGAAGAATTCACTTTCTGATATGGATGAGGAGCTTATTAAGCCCTATGTTGTGATCAATAAAAGCAGGATAGAAAATCCGGATATCGAGGAAGAGCTTGGCACAGAGGAATATCTTCAATGGCTGATAGAAGATCCGCAGGCCGGCAAGAGCAGTCCGGTTCGTTATTGTTCGCTTTTTGTTACTTATTATACCGGCAATCCGGACCGTGTTCCGCATGTGCCTGACGAGTGTTATGTTGGAGCTGGTAATCAGCGTTTGAGCGGAGAGATTGTTGAACTTGGTGAAGGTATAAGACCATCGGAAGTTCGGCGGGTTGTTTTCACGAGCGGCAGCGGTGGTATTTTTTCGGCAGGCAACAAATATTCCGTGATGTACTTTTTTAAGGTAAACGGTGAATATTCAGCTGGCCGAACGGAAACCCGCAGCATAATGGGTAAGAACTTTTTCAATAAGTACTCGTACTTTTCTAAAGTAGAATGGAAATTTTTCGGGCCCGGTTTTGGTAATTCACTTATTTATCCGGATCGCGAAGAAGGTATTGAGGCAAGCAGGAAGCTTCTTGAGCGTCTGACCCCGGCGCTCGAAGAGTATCACTGGCCCGAATGGGAAACAAAATAAAACAAAAGCAAGGGAAATAAAGGTATGGCAAAGAAGAGAATTAATAAGAAAGTCGCAATTATAGGTTCGTTAATCCTTGCGGTTATATTGATGGGCGGAGTTGTTTTTCTGCTTAAATACGGCAAGGACCCTCATAAGCTTATCAGTGATGCAGAGCTTGCACTTGAGCAGAACGATTATGAGCTTGCAGATGAATTTTTCAAGGAGGCTTACGGAGCAGCCCGGGACGATACAGAGCTTAAGATTGACATTCTATTTTCCCTTGCAGATTTACACGCCGCTGATAACGAATACCATGAGCCTGACTATCAGAAAGTCCGTGGTGCTTGGCATCAGATAATCAATCTTGATCCGAGGAATTTAAAGGCCCTTAGAGCATCATTGCAATATTATTATGAAATCGGAGATTTCGGGGGCGCTAATGTATGGAAATCGGTAGAGGAAAATGCGGAGAAAATAATTGAGATTCGCCAGGAGCGAGGTCTCGAGCCGGATAAGTTTGTCCGAAACTCAATAGCCAGGGCGAAGCTGGAGCTTGCAGCAAGCGGTCAAACGGCAGACAGAGAGGCGACCCTTGAAGAGGCAGTCAGACTGACCGAAGAGGCACTTGAAATTGATCCTGACAACTTTGATCTTTACCAGTATCTTGCCCGAGCGGCCCTTATAGAGGGGGCCATTCGTGAGAGCAAGGGAATTATGGATGCCCAGGAAAGCGCACAATCAAAAGCGGTTGAAATTCTGGAGGGCGCCGCCGAAAAGCTCGAGGACAATCCCCAGGCTTATGTTTCTCTTGGTCTGGCCAAGTCCAGAATCGAGGAATATGACCAGGATATGTTCGTCTCGGAGCTTAAGAGTCTTACTGAAAAGTTCCCTCAAAGCGCTAGTGTTTTTTCTGCAATTTCCAATGTTTACAGACGAAGCCCGGACAGTCTTGATGATTCAATCGATATGATATCAAAAGCTATGGAGCTTGAGCCTGACGAGATACAGTATCGTTTGAACGCAATCGACACTTATTATAACAAATTTATTATAAGCAAGGATATGAGTTATCTTGACAAGGCGGTTGAGATGGCAGAGGCTGGTCTTGAAATGCCCCAGGCCCAGGAGACGACCAGTTCCCGTCAGTATGCCAACCAGAATAACCGTTTGTCTTTGTATTCTCTTCTTGCGACTTGTTATATAGACAAGGCGATTGCTTTCGATGAGAAGGGTGACCAAGCTGACCGCAGCAAAGCCCTTGACAACGCCGAGGATGCAGTATATCAGCTTCAGCAGATGTACGGAACCGGCGACAATCTTTATGTTCAGAAGTGGCAGGGTATATTGAAACTTGCCAAAGGTCAAAATCAACAAGCCATTAATCAGATGTACAAGGTTTATGAGCAGTTTAATTCTGCCGGCCGAAGTGATACACAACTTAGTTCCAAACTTGCCGAGGCATTTGAGGGCAGGAGCGAGATAGGTCTTCGGCGACAATTTATTCAGGACGCCCTTTCCCGGGGCATGGGTGCTAACAGGCCGGAGCTTCTTCTGGAATATGGAGAGCTTTCGGTTAATCTGATGAGCTGGGCTGAAGGTTTTTCGGTGGCAGAGCTTTACGAAAAGAATTTCGGCAGGACCGACAGGAGCAGAAACCTTCTGATAGAGGCCCATACCGGCTCAGGTGAATATGACAAAGCCCAGGAGTTAATAGATTCAGCAGATGGTAAGAGCTTTGAACTTAGTTTGCTTGAGATCAATCTTATCCGAAGGAAGCTCAACCGAGCCAGGCAGGGTATTCGACAGACAGAAGGAGAAAGGTCTGGCCAGGTAAGTGAAAGTTACAGCCAGTCAGAGGCAGATAACCTCCAACGACAGCAGCTACAGCTTATTGAAGAGCTTATAGAGGATTATCCGGAAAAGACTCCGGTGGGCCTTGTAACTTATTATGCCCAGGCGGAATCTGAAAAAGGCAATATTGAAAAAGCTCGAAATATTTTTTCCGATTATTTCTCGTTTCATCGTGAAGAACCAGCTGTGTTGATACTTTCTGCCCGAATAAATGACCCGGGCTTTCCAAATATAGGACAGGAGCGTTCCAGAGAGATTGCTTTAAGTGCGATTTCGGGTATAGACGATTCTTTTGTCAGGGAAAAGTCTTTGGGAGAATATTATTCATCTTCAGGTGATCTGGAAAAATCGGCTGAACATTATGAGAAAGCATTGGAGATAAACCCTGATGATGATACGGTTATTGAGGCATTGTTTGACATTGCAATCAGTCAGGAACAGAAGTCAAAGGCAGAGCGAATCATAGCGGATATCCGTAAGGACGATGTTGATTCGTTTATGGCAGATTTATTTGAAGCAAGGCTGGCTTTAGTTAATGAGGATTATTCCGGTTCAATTGCTTTATTAGACAGGGCCATTGAGAAGAATCCGGTAAATGTTTATTCTTATCTTCTCCGCAGTGAAGCTAAAAATGCTAACGGCAATGATCTTGAGGCTGTTGATGATGCCAGGACCGCGGTTCAAATGAACCCGACGAACGGGACAGCAGTTAAGCTGCTTGCCAGACTTTTGTTTGAGCGCAGTACTGCTATGGGTGAGAGTCTGAGTATTGAAGATCGTGCCGAGACGGAACAAATGATCGGCCGGGCTATAATGCTCAATCCCCGAGACTGGACGATACAGAGTATGTATGCGGAGTTTATAAAGAATCGAGAGCCTGATAAAGCTCTTGCAATAAGACAGGAGCTTAGCAAGAATTATCCCAACGTAGGCAATTATGTTATGCTTGGTTCTCTTGCTGCTAATCTTGCGGTTAAGGAATTTGACAAGACTCGCAAGGCTGGTCTTTTTGAGATTGCAGAAGACTCGTTCCTGAAAGCTTATGAGCTTGATCCTGAAAATGAACAGGTTGCCACCCAGTACGCAGAGCTTTTACGCCTGAGCGGTCAAAAGGAAAAGGCGGAATCATTTTTCAGCAGCCAAAAAAGCACTCTTTGGAAACTTTATCTTAACAGCGGAGAATTCGATAAGGCTATTTCTGTTCTTGAAGAACTCCGCAAAGATAATCCAGACGACGAAGTTCTTTTGCGGGGTCTTGCAGCGGCCTCTAAAGGTTACGGGGACATTGAGGGTGTTAAGAAATACGCAGATATGATAGTAGAAAAGAACAGGAATGTGGATAATGAAATCTTCAGGCTTCAGTATTATCTTGATTCCGGTCTTATTGAGGAATCCGGGCCTTTGGTTGCCAGTTTCCGTGAGCGTTATCCTGATGAAAAACGGGGCCTTCTTCTTGAAGCTCTTTACAATATCCGTAACGGCGAACTTGAGAAAGGTCTTTCACTTACGAACCGTTATCTTGAAATGGATCCTGAAAACGCAATGGCCTGGAAGTTCAGGGGAAAGGTACACAATCTGCTTGGTCAGACGAGCCAGGCAATAAGCGCTCTTGAAAAGAGTAACGCCATTATGCCAGACCCGGAGACACAGATAGAACTTGCCCGTGTATTTATAGGCGCAGGTCGAGAAAATGAGGCAATAGGTCAGCTCAGGGATGCTATTGAAAGTGAAAGGGCTCCCCGCTCGGCAAAGATGATGCTTGAATCACTTTACAAGAACAGCAACAGAAAGACAGACCTTATCGGTTTTTATTCAGAGATGATAGATTCGAATCCAGATCAGCCTTTGTGGTATATCCGGGCAGGTTCGTTTTATCTTAATGACAAGCGTTACACAGAGGCAGAGACTCTTTTGAAACGCGGCTGGGATATCAGCAAGCAGAACGGCACCGACGGTAATATGATGGCTTATGACCTTTATCTGGAGGCACTGCAGCAGGCAGGTAAGATTAATGAGCTTATCGAGGTTGCCTCCGGTTATACTGACAGCAGTCTTTCTGTGGCTTCTTATGTTCATCTGGCCCAGGTGAAGGTTGCCAGCGGGTCAAGGACAACCGGGCTTGAGTATTATCACCGGTCTTTAGAAAAGGCAGGTACCAATGAGCAGTTTATCTTCAATATTTTGATGGATATGCGTGAAAGTGTCGGCGCAAGTGAGGTTGAAAGATGGTGCAGGGGTAAGCTTTCCAGTGATGCCGATTCCAAGGTCGCTAATTTTGTAATGTTTCAGCTTGCCCTGCTCGAAGATGAGCATAATCGAGCGGTTGATTATATGGATAAGCTGATATCGATATCTGAGGAAGGTTCCGCTCAGTGGGTTGATTATGTAAACAAAAAAGCACAGGCACTGCTTGGAGCTTATGACAAGACGAGCAATCAGGAATATTTCGATTCTGCGATATCTGAATTTGAACGTATCCTTGTAAAGTATCCGGACAATGTAAGTGTTCTGAACAATGTTGCGTACCTGCTTGCTAAAAAGGACCTGGATATTGAACGTGCCATGGATTATGCAAAGAAGGCGTATGAACAGAATCCGAATAATCCCAACCTGATGGATACTTACGCACTTGTGCTTTATCGCAAGAAAGATTTTGATAAGTCTCAGGAGCTTTTGCAGCGAGCGATTCAGGTAATCGAGACGCAGGGACAGCAGGCGAACGCCCCATTCGATATGTACAAGCATTTCGGTATGACCCTTGAGGCCAAGGGAGAAAATGAGGCGGCTCTTAGTGCGTATAAGACAGCTCTTGAACTGGTTTCGGGCAGTGAGTATATGAAGCAGACCGAAACAGAGGAAATCAAGTCGGCAATCGAAAGGCTTTCCAGATAGTAAAACAGGATTAAGGGGGACGGTTATGTTTTAGGGTTTGCGGTTTATATGCTTTTTGAATCGGGTTAAGTTCAGCTGGTTTCGGCAGCGGTCATGTATTTATCGAGTATATCCTGGAGCATTGCTTTTTCGATGGGTTTTTGCAGATAGTCAGTGCAGCCTGCATTGATACATTTTTGCCTGTCGCCTTTCATTGCGTGGGCGGTCAGGGCGATTATGGGTGTTTGTATTCCGTCTTTTCTGATTTTTGCAACGGCCTGGTATCCATTCATTTCGGGCATCTGCATGTCCATGAGTATTATGGCGAATTCTTCCTTTTGGGCAGCTTCAACTGCTAATTTTCCATTTTCAACGATGAGAGTTTGCAGTCCCATTTTTTTGAGCAGCAGTTCTATCAGCTTTTTGTTTGATGGATTGTCTTCAGCAACGAGGATTCTTTTCTTTTTTACTTTTTTATCTGAGGTGTTATCTTTTGTGTCTGGGTTGTTGTCTGAGGAATCGGGCTGGTTATGGCTGTCATCGTTTACATATTGAATGCACTGGTACTTGTCGAAATCAAGTTTTGCTTGTGATTCTTCTTTTAAGGGCAGTAAGATAGTGAATACGGAGCCTTTGTGCTGGCGGCTTTTTAGGCTTATTTCTCCGCCGAGCAGTTCTGTCAGCTTTTTGGTTATTGCCAGGCCGAGTCCTGTTCCGCCGAATTTTCTGGTTGTGCTGTTGTCAGCCTGTGAGAATGACTCGAATATCTGATCCTGCTTTTCCGGTGGTATTCCTATGCCTGTGTCTTCTACGTCAAATCTTATGAAGCTTTCGCTGTCAATTTTTTCGGTGGAGACGTTAAGGTAAACGTGTCCGGAGTCGGTGAATTTTACGGCATTATTTATGAGGTTTATCAGGCATTGTCTCAGTCTTGTAGGGTCTGTTTTAATCTGGTCGGGAAGCTGGTCGCACTGGAGTATCTGGAACTGGAGGTCCTTTTGCATTGCCATTGGTCTCATGAGTGAGTCGATGTTATGGAGTATTTCTCCAAGTGATGCGTCAACGATTTCAGTTTCAAGCTTACCAGCTTCAATTTTTGAGAAGTCGAGTATGTCGTTAATGAGATCCAGAAGTGCGTTTGCGCTTGTTAGAATTGTCTGGACGTATTGAGCATGTTCCTCGGACATTTCTTCCTGAGAGAGTACTTCTGCAAAACCAATTATCGCATTCATCGGGGTTCTTATTTCATGGCTCATGTTTGCGAGGAACTCGCTTTTTGCCTGATTTGCCATTGCGGCTTCCTGAGCCATAAGGTTTGCTTTTTCGATTGACGATTCGAGCTGTTTGTTTACCGATTCGACCTCGGCGAGAGCCTCTTTGAGCTTTTGCTGTGATTTTTTTCTCTGTGTTATGTCCTGAGCAAATGCAACTATAAATTCGTTGCCCTGGTAACTGAAAAAATGTGAACTTATTTCAACCGGATATGTTGTGTTGTCTCTTCTTCTATGTGTTGATTCGAAGACCATGGAAGGCTGCTGGTGCATTTTGTCAAAGAGTTCTTCCCAGTTGTCTTTATTGAATCCGGCATCTATGTCATAAACGCTCAAATTGCAGAACTGTTTTTCTGTGTAGCCGAGCATTTGAGCAGCTTTTCGGTTTGCCTTGATGAAATCTGCATTGCTGTCTATGAAGAATATGGCATGCCCTGCGTTATCAACGGTGAATTGTGTGAACTTC
>CAZAYB010000087.1:0-3314 GCA_964489215.1 uncultured Pirellulales bacterium | reverse complement strand
GTCTATGAAGAATATGGCATGCCCTGCGTTATCAACGGTGAATTGTGTGAACTTCAGTTCTTCCTGGTCTTTTTTCTGGCTTGTAATATCGGAGAAAATTGCCATTACGCCTATAACGTTTCCTTCTGCGTCTCTTATAGGCACCTTGTTTGTAAGAAGTGTAATTTTCGAGCCGTCCGGCTGATCGATTATTTCTTCACAGTTAAGTATGGGCTGTTTTGTCTGGAGTACTTTTTTGTCGGACTCTATATTGTTGCGTATTCTTTGCTGTGACCATGCGAGCTGGTCGTCGGATTTTCCGACAATATTATCTGAAGAAGAGAGGCCGGCTGCCATGGCATAGTTTGTGTTGCATCCGAGGTATTTGAGGCTGTTGTCCTTCCAGTAAATAAAGTTTGGTATGTGAGAGATGAGATTTTTTAGAAACTCATTTTTTTCACTTAACTGTTTCTGGAAATTCAATTGTGCGGTAACATCCCGTGCTATTGCGACAAACTGTATTTTATCGTTGAGGTTCAGGGCCTGTAGATGTACCTCAACGGGCATTTCTGAGCCGTCTTTTTTTCTGTGAATTGTAGAAATTACTCCGCTTTTGTTTGGCGAATTTTTTATTCTTTTGAACTCGGCAATCAGCTGATGATCTGAATAGTATGGTTTTATGTCAGCTGGTCCCATAGCTAGAAGCTGATCCCTTGTGTATCCGAGATTATCACATGCAGAATCGTTGACATCGACGAATTTTTGAGTTTCATAGTCAATCAGGAAGATGTTGTCTATGGAACTGTCCAGAGCTGCACGGAAAGTTTTCAGGCTTTGTTCGCTTTCCTTACGGTCAGTAATGTCGAGCATTACACCGATTATTCCAGATACATCAGAGCCTTTCCTGTCAAAAACGGCTTTATAGAAAATGACATGCCTTAATGATCCTGAGCTGTCTTTTAATTGTGTTTCGTAAGTCTGTGTTCCGCCTTTTTTGATGAGTTCCATATCAGCTTTATGGTAGACATCTGCAAGCTCCTTCGGTGCTATGTCGTAGACGGTTTTTCCGATTAACTGCTCTTTTGACATGCCTATGGATTTGGCGAAAGCATCATTGCATCCGGTGTAAATGCCTTTACTGTCCTTATAAAATACGGGGTTGGGTATTGTATCAATCAGCAATTGCAGGAATTCAAGATTATCCTGCATTTTCTGCTGCATATTTTTCTGCTGAGTTATGTCTCTGAACATTCCCTGGAGAACTTTTCTTCCCTGAAGGTGGATAATGTTTGCCTTTATGGCAACCATTTTTATTTTTCCTGATCCAGTTATAACCTTCGCTTCTAATACAGTGTTTTCTCCGCCGTTTCGATGCTTGTTAAACGTTACAGTATTTTTTTTCTGGTTGTCGTGTTCTTCGGGCGGGTGAATATTTTTTTGATGTGTTCCGATGATCTGCTCAGCAGGCTTTTCCAACAGCTCAGTTGCTGCCTGGTTACAGTCTATTATTATACCAGTTTCGACATCAGCTAAAACGATCGCGTCTCTTGCGTGCTGGAAAAGTTTAGTGTATTTTTCTTCGGTTTTCAAAACGTTTGATTGAAATTCCCTGACGAGGGAAATATCTCTTACAGAGGCCATTAAAGTTTTTTCTGAATTTATATTTACCGAAGAGATACATATCTGAGTGTCAACAAGCTGGCCGTTGTCTTTTCTGAACTGCCAGTTAAAGCAGTTTGTCCTTCCTTCTATCGCATTTTTGAAGCTTTCCTCAATGATATCCGAAGAGTTCTGTCCGTTAGACTGGATATGCGGAGATAGGTCGGTTATTTTTTTTCCGATGATGTGTTCTTTTTTGATATCCAGAATTTTACATATCTGTTCATTGCAGTCTTCTATTCGATCGGTAATTATGATAATACCTTCGAAGGCGTTATCGAAGAGCATGTGATATTTATTTTCACTATTAATCAGCTGCTGCTGTGCCCTTTTACTTTCAGTAATATCGAAAGAGAACTCAATTATTTTTACAATTTCGCCATTTTCATCTTTTATCGGACATGCATGTATCTGGAAGATGCGATCCTGTCCCATTGAGTCTTTGTGAATATGCTCGAGAGTGACTGTTTTTTTGGTTTTTTTAAGCTCTTTTAAGGGGCATTGATGCTCCTTTGATGAACATGGATGCGATGAGTTGTGAGATATCTGGTAGCATTTTGAACCTTTTTTTGTTGTTTTTCCAGCGGCATCGTTTGCCATTTCGACGGTATAATCATCTGCGTTTATTACGTAAAAGGGATACGGCAGTGAATCTACTATAGTGGCAAGAAAGTCTTCATTCTGTTGGTTCAGGATTTTATTGCTAAAAAGCTTTATAAAAGATTCCGATATCTTTTTACCCTGTTTTTTCGATTTTTTGTTTTTATCGGACAATCGGAACATTTACATAATTCCTTTCCAGTATCGCTCAATGCTGTTTTGACCTGAAAAAGAGAAATATTTGAGCCTTAATTATTCAGACAATTTCAGTCATATTATTCATCAATTCAGGTCTGTTTACTGGAGCTAATCAAGGTAAAGTCTTCGCCAAAACGCATATAATTAATTCGGCTAAATGCTGTTACAGGTTAATGACTATTCAGGCGTGCGGACGAAAAGATGTATATCTGGTATTCTGACCAAAAGGGAGCTTATTAAGCTTAAATCCATTATAAGATTAAATAGCCCAAAAAACCTGACTTTAGCTTGATTTATATGAAAAAGTTAATAAAATTGATATTAAGTAAGTGAGGGAATTTAATATGAGAGTAATTCTTGCAGATGATCATGAAATAATGCGTGAGGGTCTTTGTGCCCTTTTGAGGCGCCGAAGCGATGTCGAAGTTGTCGGTCAGGCAAGTGACGGACGAAGCGCGGTAGAAATGGCACGCAAGGAAAAACCTGATCTTGTAATAATAGATATCGGCATGCCGAATCTTAACGGGGTTGACGCGACTCGGCTTATATTATCCGAGAATCCTAAGACTAAAATTATGGCACTTTCCACACATTCAGACATATCCATCGTCGCCAAGGCGATGAAGGCAGGTGCTTGCGGTTATATTCTTAAGGAATCGGCATTTGATGAGTTAGCAACTGCAGTTGAAACGATAATTAAAGGAAAGACCTATCTTTGCTCAAAGATAGCAAACGCGGTCTTTTCTGATTATGTAAGTAATTTATCCAATCCCAAGCTTACCAACGGCAAGCTTTTGACCGGGCGAGAGCGGGAGGTTCTCCAGCTTGTATCGGAGGGAAAGACCACTAAAGAGATAGCCTCAGAGCTTCATGTAAGT
>CAZAYB010000086.1:0-11749 GCA_964489215.1 uncultured Pirellulales bacterium | reverse complement strand
GCAGGGAAGTAAGCAGGGTTTTGGAAGGGTTTGCAGAGAGGGAATTTGGTAATTTATGGGTAGATTCGGTTTGTATTTATAAAAGCGAATTGACAAAAGCAGGTCCATTATATAACCTGATACAGCGTACAATGCTTTGAGGAATTCAGAGATTTATTGATAAGTTATTTGTAAATTATAACCTATTTGAAGGATCGAGAGGGATAACATGGCTAAGAAGAAAAGCACGACAAAAAAGAAGACAAAAAGCAAAGCAGGCGGTTCTGATAAATCAAGCGGTTCCAATGATGCTTTGGGTCGGGCTATAGCCCAGATCGAAAAGCAGTATGGAGCAGGTTCAATCATGCAGATGGATGAGTCGCTGCACCGCAAGATTGAGGGTGTTGGTACCGGTGCTCTTTCACTTGATATAGCTTTGGGGGGAGCAGGTATTCCGCGTGGCAGGGTAGTAGAGTTTTTCGGCCCGGAGTCATCCGGTAAGACTACGCTTGCTCTTCATGTGATTGCCGAGGCACAAAAGGCAGGGGGTGTGGCAGCTTTTATAGATGCAGAGCATGCTCTTGATACAACCTGGGCCAAGAAGCTTGGTGTGGATATAAGCAGCTTGCTGATAAGTCAGCCTGATACCGGTGAGCAGGCGCTTGATATAGCAGAGATGCTTGTCAAGAGTAACGCGGTAGATATTATTGTGGTTGATTCAGTTGCAGCTTTGGTTCCCGCTGCAGAGGTTCAGGGTGAGATGGGTTCCAGTCATGTTGGTCTTCAGGCCAGGCTGATGAGCCAGGCGATGCGGAAGCTGACCAGTTCCATCAGCAAGAGTAAGACGATTCTTGTATTTATAAATCAGATCCGTATGAAGATCGGAGTTATGTTTGGTAATCCGGAGACAACTCCTGGCGGAAACGCCCTTAAGTTTTACACCAGTGTCCGTATCGATGTCAGGCGAGTTTCTACCATCAAGGATACCAAGGGCGAGGCGATAGGCAATCGTGTTCGGGCTCGAGTTGTGAAGAATAAGGTGGCTCCTCCTTTCAAGCGAGCTGAGTTTGATATAATGTTCGATGAGGGTATAAGCTATATAGGCGATCTTATCGATCTTGGTGTAGAGACTGAGGTTATCGACAAGAGCGGAGCGTGGTTTAATTATGGTGATGTTCGTCTTGGTCAGGGCAGGGAAAACAGTAAGGAATTTCTGAAGGAAAATCCAGATCTTGTTAAAGAGATAGAGCAGAAGATTCGAGAAAATAAGGGTCTTATCGAGGATTAGAGATTTTGGTGCCGGCTTTATTAATGAAAATATGTTTTGGGGAATTTATTAATGCTTAGCAGTTCAAAGATACGCCGAGATTTTATCGAGTTTTTCGAGGGTAAAGGGCATACCTTTGTTTCGAGTTCTCCTGTAGTTCCTATTGGAGATGATACTCTTTTATTTACTAACGCGGGCATGAACCAGTTTAAGGATATATTCCTTGGTATCAAGAGCAGTGATTATCCCCGTGCTGTGAACAGCCAAAAGTGTATCCGTGCAGGTGGTAAGCATAATGACCTTGAAGAAGTTGGGGTGGATACTTATCATCATACATTTTTTGAGATGCTCGGTAACTGGTCGTTTGGAGATTATTTCAAGTCAGAGGCGATCGATTGGGCCTGGGAGCTTATGACGGAAGTTTGGGGTCTTGATAAGGACAGATTTTACGCGACATATTTTGAAGGTGATGAGGCATTGGGAGTTGGTGCGGACAGTGAGGCGAGGGATTTTTGGCTTCGTTATCTTCCAGATGATCATGTTCTGGGGGGCAACCGTAAGGACAATTTCTGGGAGATGGGTGATACCGGTCCGTGCGGTCCGTGTTCAGAGCTTCATTATGACGGCAGGAGCGATTCAGAGCGCAGCAAGACTGCAGGCAGGGATGTTGTCAATAAAGATAATCCTGATGTTATAGAGATATGGAACCTTGTTTTTATCCAGTATAATAATGACGGGGTGAAGTTGAGTGAGCTTCCTGCCAGGCATGTTGATACCGGTATGGGTTTTGAGCGAATTGTTCGTTTGCTTCAGGGCAAGAGTTCCAATTATGATACTGATGTTTTCAGTAAGATAATGGAAGCAGTGGGTGAATTGTGCGGTAAGCAGTACGGCGGTAAGCTTGAGGACCAGAATGATATTGCTTTCAGAGTTATCGCAGACCATATCCGCACGCTTGCTTTTGCGATTACGGACGGGGCAACTCCCAGTAATGACGGCAGGGGTTATGTTCTTCGCCGAATACTCAGGCGAGCCAGCAGGTTCGGCAGGGTTCTTGGTATGCATGAGCCTTTTATGTATAAGCTTGTTGATGTTGTAGCTGAGGATATGGGGGGTGCATTTGGAGAGCTCAGGGACCGGAGTGAATTTGTCAGGACGGTTATCAAGGCAGAGGAGGAGAGTTTTAACCGTACTCTTGACAGGGGTCTGGAGATATTTTCCGGAGCAGCTGATAAGGCTGAGAAGAGCGGAGAAAAGCAGATTAGCGGTGAGGAAGCATTTTCTTTATATGATACTTATGGGTTTCCGCTGGATCTGACGCGTCTTATGGCAAGGGAGCGCGGTCTTGGAGTAGATGAGGATGGATTTGAAAATTTAATGGAAGAGCAGAGGGAAAGGGCCCGGGCAGCTCAAAAGAGTACAGAATTTACGGCAGGTCTTAGCGGTGCTGATCTTGGTGTTACCGATGACAGCAGCAAGTATGTCAGCGACAGTTGTATAGCTAATGTTGTCGGCTGGGTTGACAAGGGGGGTTTTCATGATACAGGTAAATTTTCCGAAGCAGGTATAGACGCAGGTCTTGTTCTTGATACTACATGTTTTTATGCCGAGAGCGGCGGGCAGGTTGGTGATAAAGGTATGATAGTTACTTCAAGCGGTAAGTTTTCTGTCGAGACTACCGAGAAGATAGCTGATTGTGTTGTTCACAAAGGCAAGCTTATCGAGGGTGAGATTGCGGCAGGTGAGGAGGGTGAGGCAAGAGTTGACAAGGAACGAAAGCAGAGCAGGAAAAATCATACTGCGACTCATTTGCTTCAGTTGGGATTGCAGAGGGTTCTTGGTGAAAGCGTCCATCAGCAGGGCAGTTTGGTTTGTCCGGAGTATCTTCGATTTGATTTTACCTGGCCTAAGGCGTTGAGTGAAGAGCAGGTAAGTGAGGTTGAGCAGCTTGTTCGGGAAAAGATCGAGGCAGATTTGCCGATTTACTGTACAGTTAAGGATATCGAGGAGGCTAAGAAGCTTGGTGCGATGGCGCTTTTTGGCGAAAAGTACGGCAGCGAGGTGCGTGTAGTCGCGATAGGCAGTACAGGAGAGGATTCTCTTGATAAGGCGATCAGCAGGGAATTTTGCGGGGGGACCCATGTCGAGAGGACAGGCGAGATTGAGGGATTCAAGATAATCAGGGAGGAAAGTGTATCTGCGGGAGTGAGGCGCATAACTGCAATGACGGGCAAGGCTTTGATGGATTATCTTCTTGGGTGCAGTGATGTTGTGGACAGTCTTTGCGGTGTGCTTAAGTGTCCGTCGGATCAGCTTTTGATGAGGGTGAGCAAACTGATGGAAGATAACAAGAAGCTAAGCAAGCAGCTTAAGAGCGGAGTTAGGGGAGGGGGTGCGGATGCAGTTTCGCAGGCTGGTTCATTGCTTGATAATGCGGAAAAGGCGGGGGATACTTATGTGATTGTCGGAGAGCTTGACAGCGGTGTTGTAGAGCAGGGAAGGCGTGCGATTGACAGTCTTCGTAAGAAAGCCAGGAGCGCGGCGATAGTTCTTGGGCTTGGAGGGTCGGAGGGCAAGGCGATTCTTCTTGCTGCTATGACGGATGATGTAATAGGCAAGGGGTTGAAGGCAGGTGAAGTTGTCCGTCAGATAGCTCCGATAGTTGGCGGGGGGGGAGGCGGCAGAGACCAGATGGCCCAGGCAGGGGGTAAGGATGCTGATAAGATTCCTGAGGCTCTTGCCAAGGCCAGGGAGATAATTAAAGACAAGCTTGGTTAGGTGTTGTCTGTCCGGTATTAAAAGTCAAACTCTGAACCATTTACAGATGAGCTAAAAAAAAGGCCCGGCGAGATTACCGGGCCTTATTAAGGTGGGGTAGGAAGTAACATTTTCTGGTCAGCAATATAGCTGTTCTTTTTTTTACAATTGTATCATCCTGTCGAACCATTCAGGAACTTCAACGTCTTCTACTATGATTGTTACGGTCAGGGTGTCTGTAAGTGAGCCGTCTGACGCTGTGAAAGTCAGCTGATATGTTCCCTGCTGGTTGTACCATGGAGTCCATGTGAATTCAGCGGTTGCAGGATCGAAGACCGCGCCTTCGGGGAGGTTTTCAGGATTCTGTATTGCGTAGCTGACGGGGTCTGCGTCGGGGTCTACAGCGTTTACGAAGAACAGGAGTTTCTTTTGTTCTCGAACTACCTGGTCGGGGGTGTTTTCGAAGACGGGAGGTAAGTTCTGTTCGGAATCAATAGAGTTTGCGATAGTCAGTCTTCTGCTTGAAGTGAATCCTGCGTATACAGCAGTTACAGTCAATGATTTTTCAGAGTCTACGGCAGAAGCGTAAACCATTCCGTTTGATGTTATCCATGTGTACTGACTGTTTTCTGCCCATAGCGTGCTTTGTGTTACATCTTCGTAAGTACCGTTTTCGTACAGTACGGAGCAGAAGTATTGAGCGTATGTGTTTTCTTCTATTACAGAAGGTCCAGATATCCAGATTCCTACAATACCAGGCTGGTTTGTAAGAGTTGCCTTTATCTGGTCGGATCTGCCCTGGTAAGAAGCGAGGATGTCAAATTTTGTGTCGGCGTTTACGGCGTTTGTGGTTAGCAGTCCAGGTGATTCGAAAAGCGTGTATAGCGAGTTTTCGCTCCAGCTTGTCTGCTGTGTTACGTCTATGGATGTTCCGTTATCGTAATAAGCTTTGCAGGAATATTTTGCCTGTGAGCTTTCCTTTACGAATACTGGGCCGACAATCTCAATGTTTGTGACGGCGGGTATGTCTATGACGTTTATGTTTACGGTCTGTGATGCGTATGAAACCGAGTCTGATGCTGTGAATGTTACCGAGTATGATCCCTGATCTGCTGAGGAGGGTATCCAGAAGAAGGTTTTTCCGTCAAAGGAAGCGCCAGCGGGCAGGTTCAGTGCTGAGACAGTAACCTGCTGAGATTCAGGGTCGACGGCGGTTACATCAAATGTTACCAGAGTGCCTTCGTCAACGTTAATTTGATTTGTGAGAGCATCAAAGACGGGGGGTGCGTTGTTCTGGTTTGTAAGGTCGGATATTTCTTCTTCAGTTAAGGATCTGTTGAAGAATTTTATATCGTCAAACCATCCGTTGAAAGCTTCTGATGTGTTTTTTTCGTTGCCTGTGTTGCCGAATTCAGCGAAGGTGTGCAGGTTTGAAAGTCCTGAGTATGTTCCCTGGTCCAGGAGAGCACCATCGAGATAGAAGCAGTAGCTGTTATTTTCATAGGTGAGAGCTATGTGGTACCATTTGCTGGTTTGGATTTTTGCTATGTCAGGGTTGAGGTTTGTGTTGTCACCCATACCAATGGCGAGGGTCTGGTCCTGGTATATCATTATCTGTATTCTGTTGCTCCATGTTGGCAAAGTGTGTCCGAAGATGAAGGCTTTTTCCTTTGTCAGCTGATCAACTTTGACTTTGAAGCTTATTGTAGCGTTGTCGGTGCTTAGTACAGAAGCGGGAATTCTCAGGGAATCATCGATTCCGTCGGTATATATGGTGCTGTTGTCCCAGAGGGGGCCGTTGATGAGTTCGGCAGTGATGTTATTTTGTGTATCGTTTGCAGTTGTTCCCTGGTTTTCATCCAAGTTCCAGCATGCTTTTAGCCCCTGAGGATAGGAGTAATCAATCTGCGCGTTTTGTACGGGCAGTGCATTTTGGGTGGTTAAATTGTTTGTAATTATCGAATACTGCTGAGCGATTGCGTGGTCTGTAGTGGTTATAACGGCTACAGATTGTCCATAATAAAGGTCGACATTCAGCAGTTGGATTGAACCAATTGCGGTGTAGTTATCCAGATTAGCAGCATTTTCGGGATCGAGTGGGTCCGAGAATTGTAATTCTATTTTGTTTTTGAATATTCTGGTGTCTGTAATGTGTGCGGAGGCTGCAGTTGTAAAGGTTTTAATTTGCGAGATGCTTTGGTTGTCAGCGGAATCGACAGCTCTGAAGCAGTATTGATATGTCTTTGCAGGCTCAAGATTTGTCAGCTTAACAGTGTATTCCACCAGCTGAGTATCTGTGAGCTGGCCTGTGACTTCCATGGAGTTGATTCCGTAATCGTGGGCTATGTTTGCCAGTTCATTTGTTGTGCATTTTATTTCGGCAGTGGTTGCGGTAATGTTGTATGCCTGGTTGGTCAGAAATTCTGGGGGTGTTGTGTCATCGGCGTTTTTGTCTGCGGCGTTGTATTCATAGGCACCTATGTCTATTTTTCCATCTTTTCTGAGGAACTGGCGTGCATCTGTAAGAATGGGTGAGTCTTTTTGTATTCCAGCATCACGTGGGTATGAAGGTCCTATGTCAGATTTTATTATGAGGACTCCATCGGTTGTGTCGGGGTTCTGGAAGAGGTAGTTTTTCATGAAGTCATAACGGTCAGGGTCCTTGCTTCCAGCATCAATGCTTTTGCCGGGTACTGTAGTATTTGAGAAGGCAAAGCTGTTTTGTTCTCCTTTAAAGAGTCCAGGTCCGAACCATCTTACGAGGTAGATGTTGTGGTCGTGGTAGGAGAGTATTTGTGAGAGGGGAGCCGATGAATCGTAATAGCCACCGTATAGAGCAATGTTGTTGTAAAGTGACAGGCCTGTGTTGTTTTCTCCTCTTACGTTAAAGCTGCTAATGAAGGTGTTATTTCTTATTATTGAATCATTTACGCCCCATAATTGGATACTTTTCTGGAACATATTGTTTTCTATGAGGCAGTTTGTGAAAGTTCCGCCTTTCATCAGCAATGACATTGGGCATCCGCTGGAGAGGTTGTAGCAGTTGTTTCCACGGATGGTAATGTTTTTTCCACCATTGTAGCAGTAAATTGCATCAAGGTGAGATATGTCAGTTACGTTATTGGGGGGTCTTCTTATGTCACTGTGGATATCGCAGTACTGTATAGTTGTGTTGTCACATGCAGTTAAATGTATTCCCTGTTCACCCCAGAAGGAGACGTCGCAGTTGTGAATCATTGAGTTGTGACAGTCGGTAGTAAGAAGTATTCCCCAGCAGAACTGGGTGACGTTTGTGTCTTTTACGGTTACTTGTGAGCTTTTTACAAAGAGTATTCCGCTGTTATCGTTTTCCTGTCTGTTATAATCGGAGCCAGTGAAGGAGCAGTTTTCAATTGTTGTTCCGATAACATTGTAAGCAGCGAATGAGCCGGTTATGTCGAGGTTTTTGAATCTGAAATATGCCTTGCTTCTTGTTGTTTGATTGCCTCTTATAGTGATAAACTTTGTGTATATGAACTGGTTAGTGTGTTTTCCCAGATCCATATCGGCGATGAGTTGGCATTGTGCGTTTTCAGCAGGTTCGATAGTTATGTATTCCTGCTGGTCTATTTCCAGAGGTATTTTCCAGTCCTGTGTGTATGGTTCAAGCTGAGTTTCATCAATTTCGACAGGCTGGTAGTACCCTGAGAGAAGTTTTACGGTATCTCCTGGGTTAGCGTTGATCATGGCGTGGCTGATGGTCTGCCAGGGCAGATCAGCGGAGCCGTCGTTATTATCGGACCCGTTTTTTGGGTCCACATAACGATTCAGAGCGAATGCATTTGCGCACACAATCAGCATCGTAAGAATAATTATCTTTCTCATCGATGCTACGCGGCAAAACAGGTTTTCGGTTAAATAGTTCTTACTTTGGTTTTGTCTTTTAGTTACTTCCGTTTTTGCTTTCATGCAAAGACCTTTCCAACAAATTAATGGAACACTGAGGACTTCACGCTGTTTAATCCAGGTTGATTACAGACCTCCATGTCATACCTGATCAGTTAAATTTCAGTACAAATCAAACTTATCCTGTGTTCATGACAAAGTTCTTGTCCAATTTCCTACATATATTGTAAAGCATAGGTCTTGTGCTGAGATTAATTAATAATTAATCAATCCATGCTATACAGTAATAATAGTTCGGTATTTATCCAAGTTCATTACAGTTAATATTAAGATTTTTTTAATTTTTATAAGTATATTGAGTAACAAAATATCCAGTAAATATAACATCTTCTTTTACAAATCTCTGATAATGAATGTTTTATGTTCTAAAAACTTCATAGGTATATATGGGTCTTTTTAGCGTGTTAGCAAGATAGTTTTAGGTATATTTAACTATTGGTATAGAGGAAAAACCTTAATTGATTTTTATCTTTCAGGAGATACTTTAATAATGTGAGAAGAAGTGTTTTTAGAATTTTACTTAATGTCTCTTTTGTATTATAACTTTCGGCTGGTTTTTGCCGATAATCAAATAAGTATATTCTGATAATTTTTTTATGGAGTGTTATTATTTCAGGGATGGATGATTATTTTGGTTAATAATCTATATATTAGGATATTATCAGGTGTTTTAGCGGGTATTTTATTGATATTTGCAGGGGGGCTTTTTTATCGTAAATCAGCGGAGCTGATGGGCAGGCATTTTGAAGAACGTATTCAGCTTCCAGTTTCTCTTGGTGAGTTTCCCATGGAATTTGGTCGTTGGGCGGGCAGGGAAGTTCCGATAAGTGAGACAGTTCTTGAGGTTTCGGGTAATGACGATTTTCTGAGCAGGACCTATGTTAATAAGAGGGTCGGCAGCTGGTTTACTGTTTTTGTTGGTTTTTCGGGCAATCCGCGAACAATGCTTGGTCACCGTCCAGAGGTTTGTTATCCATCAGCAGGCTGGATAAGTCAGGAATCGGAGGAGAGCAGTTTTTTTACATCTGAAGGGCGGGTAATAGATTGTCTTATTCACAGGTTTTTGATGCCTAACGGGGTTAGTGAGGTAGTGGTATTGAATTATTATATTGTGAACGGTCAGGTTACTAACGATGAGGACAGGTTTACGGGTTTTGGGTGGCGTCTGCCTAATTTCGGCGGTGATATTGCCCGTTATGTAGCCCAGGTTCAGATAAGTTCGGTTTCAGAGGTAAATGTCCGGGCAGGTGCGAGGGATATTACAGACGAAATACTTCGGTATTTTCCTGATAGAAACGGTTTTGTACCGGTTGCTGCAGATAAACAGTAGCGTTTATTTGATCGGGTTTTTTTGTTTTTTATTGCGCCCGAGGGGGACGGAGTGCGCTTTTATATGATTGGTTCGGATAACAACTTTGGCAAAAGCAGCAGATAATTCAAGAACAAGCAAGAAGCGTGTATTTATAAACAGTATCAGTGCTGTTTTTACGCGGGTATTTCGAGCCTTTGTTCTTTTGTGGGTTTACAAGCGTCTTCTTGGTACAATAAGCGATGAGGAATTCAGTATTTATCCGCCGATAGCGGCGATTATTACATTTTTGCCGATCTTTACGGATATTTTAACAGCGGGTCTGGGCAGGTATATTGTGGAGGCGGAGGCTAAGGGTGATCATGGTTACATAGAGCAGATAGTTTCGACGATGCTGATTCCTTTGTCTGTTATGTCAGTGGTGCTTGTTTTGGGGGGCGGTGTTTTTTCGTGGTATGTTGGGGATATTCTTGGGATAGATGCCCGTTATGTTTTTGATGCTCGTGTGATGATGTGGCTTTTGTTTGTTCTTGGAGCGGTGAATCTTGCCGCCAATCCATTTGCGCTTGGCCTTTATGTAAGGCAGCGTTTTGTTACCTTTAATGTAATCGATATATTCGTTGAGATTTTGCGAATAGCGATACTGCTTGTTTTGCTTTTTGGTGTAAGTAATCGAGTTTTATGGGTTGTGATTTCGACTTTTGTTGCGGACCTTTCAGGTATATTTATCAAGGTTTTTCTTTCTCGGGGACTGGTTGAGGGATTGCGTTTTCGCATTTCGAGCATTCGCTGGCGGATACTTCCTAATCTTGTTTTTTTTGGCGGGTGGATGATGGTGTCCCGTCTTGCGAATGTTATCCGTTCGAAGGCGGATCCGATTATTTTGAAGGTAATGAGCAGTCCTTTGGCGGTTAACAGTTTTTTTATAGGTTCGATACCGCTTGTCCAGCTTAGTATGCTGAGTTTGCGGATGACCAGGCCGATTCAGCCGGTGCTTATAGCGATGTATGCCAATGAGGACTGGAAGCGTATTAGAAATACTTATCTTCGTTTCGGGAGGTATGGGTTGTGGGCTTCGATGTTTTTTGTTGTTCCTCTTTGTTATTTTCGTCATGAGGTTATAAATTTGTATGTTGGCAGTGAGTATGAGGCAGCGAGTACGGTTATGCTTTTGCTTCTTATGCTTTTTCCAATTCAGTATGGAAATATACTTATGCCGAAGATAGCGGTTGCAACGGGTAATATAAGCCGAATGACGATAAATGAGTGTTTGATCCAGTTGAGTAATCTGGGTCTGACTTTTTATTTTGTAGGCAAGCTTAAGATGGGGGCTTTGGGTTCTGCGAGTGCTACTTTTATTGTTTTGATAATTGGTTATCCGCTTTTGCAGATTCCTCTGGGTCTTAAGCTTGCGCGTGTTTCTTTTATAAGCTGGTTGAGGCGTACTGTTTTGCCGGGTTTTATGCCGAGTGTTTTCGCTTTTGGTGTTTGCTATTACATGGGAATGGTATTAGAGCCTGACAGCTGGTTTGAGCTTGGTTATTGTGCAATTTCGGCGTGTTTGATGTATGCGGGAGTGACATTAACTTTTGCACTTTGTGAAGATGATAAAAGAGATATTGATAATTTACTGAGAAAGCTGGGAGGTCAAAGATTTTGCAGGAACTAAGTGTTTTAATTGCGACTTTTAACCGTTCGGAAATTCTTAAGGGGACTTTATCGAGTATTTGCAATCTTGAAAAGGAAGGTATAAAGCTTAGTGTATTTATTGCAGATAACAACAGTACTGATGATACTGCGGAGGTTATCAGGTCTTTTGAAAGTGAGCTTGATATAAGATATATTCTTGCAAAAAGGCAGGGTCAGTCGGCGGCTCGGAATGAGCTTATCGAAGAGGTCGGGGTTGAAAGTCTGGGTGAAATTGTAGTGTTTACCGATGACGATGTAAGGCCAAGATCGGACTGGCTTTTGCGAATAGCTGAAAGCTGTGATCGTTGGCCTGAACACAAGGTGTTCGGGGGAGTTATAGAAGTTGTCTGGCCGGATGTAGAACTTCCTGAATGGACAAAGGATGAATATATTCAGTCGCTTGCATTTGCGAAGCACTGGTACGGCAGCGAGGAAAAGATTTACGGGCCTGAGATGAGTCCTTACGGTCCTAATTACTGGTTGAGAAGAACTGTATTGGAAGCAGGTTTTCGTTTTGATGAGACTGTTGGACCGAGGCCGGGCAAGTATGTAATGGGTTATGAGTCTGAGTTTTTTTACAGGTTAAAGAGGGCGGGTTATGAATTAGTTTATGTTCCAGAGGCTAAGGTTGGTCATGTTGCTCAACAGTGGCAGTTAACCGCAGAGAATATTAGCAAAAGATCCTGTCGGTTGGGTCTTAGTTACCTGAGGGTTACCAAGGGACTATGCCACAAAAAACTTCTTAAGAAGAGCTTTTTTTTGTGGAAGTTAATAAGGGTAGGGGGAGTTATTAAGTGTTTCTT
>CAZAYB010000085.1:0-11779 GCA_964489215.1 uncultured Pirellulales bacterium | reverse complement strand
GAAGAGGCCCAGATACTGCCGGAAATAATCATCAAAATAAAAGAGGTCCCCGACAGCGAAAACAAATACGAGCTCACTGTCCAGGACAACGGACCGGGAATAATAAAAAAACAGGTACCCAACATCTTCGCAAAACTGCTCTACGGTAGCAAGTTTCACGCAATGAAAATGAGCAGGGGCCAGCAGGGCATAGGTATAAGCGCAGCAGGAATGTATGGCCTGCTTACTACTGGAGAACCCGTTCAGATAATAACAAGGACCGACCCCAAAAAACCGGCCCAGCACTATCACCTCCAGATTGACACCACAAAGAACAAACCGGAAATTATGCTCGACGAGGAATGCGATTTTGACCTCCCAACAGGAACCAGCGTTACAATAACACTCGAAGGACGCTATCAGAAGGGAAAACAGTCCGTCGACGAATACATCGAACAGACCGCAATGGCCAATCCGCACGCTCGCATTGTTTACCACAGCCCCGACAACTCAGACCATGAATACAAAAGAGCCACCAGCGAACTGCCCTTCGCGCCAGTTGAAATAAAGCCCCACCCCTATGGCGTCGAAGTAGGCGTCCTTTTCAAAATGGCAAGGATAAGCAAACACAAAACTCTATCCGAATTCCTCAGAAAGGAATTCTGCCGCGTAAGTCCAAGGATCGCAACCCAACTGTGCAAAACTGCAAAGCTTTCCTCCAGACTGAGAACCTCAAAAATGTCTGTAAAGGACGCAGAACAGCTCCACAAGGCAATCAACAGTACTAAAATAATGGCACCCTCAACAGATTGTATTGGCCCTATCGGCGAAGAAAAGCTCGAAGAAGGATTAAGACGGGTCGTCGAAGCAGATTTTTACGCCGCATGCACAAGAAAACCTGCCGTATATCGAGGCAACCCATTCCTCGTAGAAGCTGCAATGGCATACGGATTCAAAAACTCATCAAATGGTGACTCCGAATCCCTCATTAAGATAAGCAGAATCGCAAACCGCGTACCTCTGCTATATCAGCAATCAGCTTGCGCAGTCTACAAAGCCGTCCTCGAGGTAAACTGGAGAAGCTACGGCCTGAGCCAAAGCAAAGGCGCTCTGCCCGCCGGCCCTGCAATTCTCATGGTGCACATCGCCTCCGTATGGGTCCCATTCACTTCCGAAAGTAAAGAAGCAATTGCACACTACCCCGAGATCATAAAGGAAATTAAGCTCGCCGTCCAGGAATGCGGAAGAAAGCTCGGAAGGCACGTAAGACGCCAAAAGAGAATCAAGGACGAAATGGTTAAAAGAGGGTACATCGAAACATACCTGCCCCACATAGGAGAAGCTTTAAGAGACATTCTGACCCTTCGGGAAAAACAGGTCGAATCCGTAGTTTCAAAGCTGAAAACCACCCTCGAAAAAACAAGAAAATTCTGAGGAAAATATGTCAAAACTTATTATAAGCATAAGCGGGGTAAGAGGAATCATCGGGCAAAATTTAACCCCCACCGTAGCCGCTCAGTTCGCCTCCGCTTTCGGAACATACTTATTAAAGGAACAAAAAACCCAAAAAAAAGCTGTATGCATTGGAAGAGACTCAAGACCCAGCGGACAGATGATATTCTCTGCCGTGGCCGCCGGACTTACTGCTTGCGGGCTTGACGTAATAGACCTCGGTATCGTTACCACTCCGGGCGCAGGAATTATGCTTACCGAAAACAATTGCGCAGGTGGAATCGTAATCACTGCATCACACAACCCAACTCCATACAACGGAATTAAACTGCTCCTCGATAACGGAATTGCACCCCCTCCCGCCACCGCTGAAAAAATAAAGCAGATATACAACCAAAAAGAATTCATCTTAACAGAGTCAACAAAATGCGGAAAGATTCTAAAAAATGACAACACCGATTCCGTACACATTGAAAAGGTACTCGCTCTGGTTGATTCTAAAAAAATTGCTCAAAAAAAATATCATGTAATCCTCGACAGCGTAAACGGAGCAGGCGGCAGGGCGGGTGTAAAACTCCTCGAAAAACTCGGTTGCAAAGTAACAAAAATGAACTATCAGCCCACAGGCCTGTTCGCTCACACACCTGAACCCATAAAGGAAAATCTCACCGAGCTCGCCGAGCAGGTAAAAATAAAAAATGCCGACCTCGGGTTCGCACAGGACCCTGACGCCGACAGACTTGCTGTAGTCGACCACCAGGGAAACTACATCGGTGAAGAATACACTCTCGCTTTATGTGCAAAAAAAGTGCTTGCAGAAAACAAAACAGATACCTGCGCAAACCTGAGCACATCTCGAATGATTGACGATGTCGCCGCCTCTGCCAAAGTAAAAGTAATTAGAACACCGGTCGGAGAAGCAAACGTTGCAAAGGCCATGATTGAAAACAACTGCCTGATAGGCGGTGAAGGTAACGGAGGAGTTATAGACCTGAGGGTTGGACCAATAAGGGACTCATTGGTCGCAATGGCACACATACTCGGACTGATGGCAGAAACGGACCTGAAAATCTCCGAACTCGCAAACTCTATAGGTTCATACTATATGCACAAAACCAAAATACAGGCTGACAAACAGACTGCCATGAAGCTGATTCAAAAAGCAAAACAAACCTTCCATGAAGCAAAATGCAACACTAGCGACGGCTGCAGACTCGACTTTCAGGACGGATGGATTCACATAAGAACAAGCAACACTGAACCGGTAATGAGAATTATTGCAGAAACAAAAGATAAGGAAACTGCCGAAAAATACCTCACCAGAATTGACAGCATTCGGCAGGAAATCTAAGATGCACCCCAGCGAAAAAAACAGAATTGCTGCAGGAAAAATTAAAAAAGTAACATACATCGGCGCTGCCGTAAACCTCTCGCTTTCAATACTTAAAATCATCATCGGACTCATATCAGGCTCCCTCGCCGTAATTACAGATGGAGTACACTCTCTTTCGGACCTCGTTACGGATTTTGCCGTCCTCCTTGGTTCACACTTAGGCGCAAAAGAGCCAGACCCGGAGCATCCCTACGGACATGGAAGAATGGAAACTTTTTCTTCACTGTTCATTGCAATTATCCTCATCATCGTCGCCGCTGCTATGGTATACAACGCTAGCATGGCAATCGCACGCACTGACCCGGGACAAATTCAAAAAATATCAACCTTTGCAATTCTTGCCGCACTGATCTCTGTAATTGCAAAAGAGGCCGTTTATAGGATTACAAGAAATGCCGCAGAGCAGACAAAAAGCACTGCATTATACGCAAACGCCTGGCATCACAGAAGCGATGCCGCAAGTTCTGTTGTAGTGCTCATCGGCCTGTCCGCACAGCAGTTAGGTTACCCGCAGGGTGATAACATTGCAGCTATCATAGTCGGAATATTGATTATTTTCGCTGGTGCTCGGATAATTACTGAATGTATCCACGAATTTGCCGAAAGGTCTGTAGATGATAAAATCGTATCCCGGATAAAAGACATTATCATTGAAAAAAAGAACATAAAGCATTGGCACAGGTTGAGAACTCGCTCAGCCGGACGTGAAATTTTTATCGACCTTCACATACTCGTAGAGCCCAGACTAAACATCGCACAGGCCCACGAAATCGCAGAGGACCTTGAAAACACTCTGCACGCTCAGATATCAAACCCCGTAAATATCACAGTACACATCGAACCGGATTTGCCGCACCTGAGAAAAGACACAACTGACTGAATATATTTACAGGTTTCCTCAAACAACCTCACGGATTGACCACTTATCTCCCTCTTGAAGCTCAAGAAAAAATTTACCCCTTACCCTCTCACCATCAAGCAGAATTCCAATCTTTTCTTCTGACTCCTCAAAAACACTGTACTGGCCCTTGTCGACCATTTCAACTTTCGCACTTCCATTCTCGACAGCACCCTCATAATCTAAAAAACGCATCGGATGATCAAATATCCTGACCGCTTTTTCACCACCAAACCCACGCTCTACACGCCATGTCATTAAAGCTTCCCCGTCTTGCTTTTCAAGCATAAGATCCCAGTGACTTTCATTACTGCGGATATGATGATGAATTACAAACCTAAGCTTACTTTTGCAATCAACTGCCATATTAAGAATTTGCCGCCTGCAGCCCCGTAATTGCAACAGTTGCAACAATCTCATCAGCATTACAACCCCTTGAAAGATCGTTCACCGGCTTAGCCAGACCCTGCAGAACTGGCCCCACTGCATCTATGCCGCAAAAACGCTGAACCGCCTTATAGCAAATATTACCTGCGTGCAGATCGGGAAAAATAAAAACATTTGCCTTGCCGCCAAGAACACTCCCCGGACACTTCTTCGCCGCTACTTCCGGCACAAAAGCCGAATCAAACTGAAGCTCCCCGTCGATTACTACCGAACCGCCGAATCCGAACAACGCGTTTATCTTATCCCTGGCCCGTTCCGTCGCCTGAACAACCTTCATCGAACCTTCACCCCTCGATGATCCTTTAGTGGAATAAGAAAGCATTGCGATTCTCGGCTCAATCCCGAACTGGATGGAAGTCGCAGCCGTAAGAATTGCTATATCCGAAAGCTGAGAAGCTGTTGGGTTCTCGACTATCGCACAATCTGCAAAAACAAAAGTTTCATCGTCAAAGCACATAAAAAAAACGCTTGAAATCGTCTTATAACCCGGTATAGGTTTGATTATCTGCAACGCCGGCCGAATCGTATCTGCCGTGGAATGTGCCGCTCCTGCCACAAGTCCGTCAGCCTCACCGGTTTTGACCATCATCGTACCAAAATAAACACTGTCCTTGACAGTCTCCCTTGCTCGTTCGATAGTCATACCGCGGTATTTGCGTATATCCGTAAAAACTTCCGCGTATTTTTCGTTCCTGTCACTGCTGGCAGGATTTGCTACTTCTATCCTGCTCATATCAGCGCCGCCCCCCTCGAGCTTGCCCCTTAAAACATCTTCTTCGCCCAGAATAATAAGCTCTGCAATACCTTCCGAAGATATCCTGCATGCTGCCTCAATCACACGGTCATCACCGCCTTCAGGAAGAACAATCCGCTTTGGTTCATTAGCTGCCTTTTCAAGAACGTTTTCTACAAAGCCCATTTTTAACTTTCTTTTTAATTTGTGCCGTTTACTTCAGCCTCTTCGCTGTCCTCTGGTTCCTCTATCTCTATATCCTCGATAAGCTCGTCAAAACTTTTTAAAAGCTTATCTCCCTGCCAGGATGGTATCATAAACACCCAGCCGTCAGCCTGCTTATTAAGCTTGGAAACTGCCTCCATCGCCAAAAGCTTTGCCTCTTTCTTCTTAAGCTGCTCATCGCTTTCAACTCCCTGCTCCTTCATTACAGGCGTCTGATCCGTAAACTCAGCACTTACCTTAACCCACACCTCATCGTCATTTTTTGCAGCATCGATGCTGTACTCCGTCGAATCTTCAAGCTGGGCAAAATATTTATATTCAAATTTCAAATCGCCTCCGCCATCCGCTTTTTTCACATCATCAAACCTAAGAGAGCTGACCGCGTTAAACACCGATGAAGCATCACTGTCCATAAGCTGCTTACCTTCCGGTATAGCCTGATCAACCGTAACATTATTAGCCTCATTTTTGCTTAGCGTGTAATCAAACCCCGGCCCGCTAACCTTCACCAGCTCGATTTTCGATTGCTCAGTGCTGACAAGCTCCTGTTCCATATAATCAATCGGACGAGTCGATATATACGCATTATCCATCGACACCATCACATCATTGCTCTCTGCTCTGCGGACATAACTGCCCCCTCCCTGGCCTTTGCTTTCCCCGATAAGAACACCCGTGATAAGCTCACCCTCATTGTCCATAAACCTGACAACATAACGAGCCTTATCTTCGGTAACACCAAGCTCGCCGAAATTATCAGGATTACTCGTATATTTAGATGTATACTTGATATCCAGCACCTTCGTTATCATGTCATTTATCTTGCTTATCCTCGCAGGGTAGTTATCCTTGTCCGAAACCGTAAAAACATCACCTGTCCTGGTTAGGGTAACCTCACTGCCGGAACCCTTGATATATATCTGCGAAACTATCTCAGGGTCAAACCCCTGCAGCAGATAAGTCGGACCCTCACTCTTTGGAGGCTCATACTGCTTGACACTTGACGAAAATATCGCAAGAACTACCATAACAACTGCTACTAATCCAAGTATTGCTAATTTCTTGTTTGTCATATTTCAATACTCCTGGCTGTGAAAATTAACCTCTTGACGGTTGACTTATATAATGACGCCTGCGAACACTTCTCCATATACCAAGCACCACCGCGATAATCAGAATAACCGCTGGCGCCGCAAGCATATTTATGTTACGAAGAACATTTCCAAGTTTCTCGATACGTCTCCGCCGCGTCTGTTTAACCTCACGAAGATCACGCTGGGCCTGACGGATCTTAAGCTCGAGCTCTTTCTTCTTTTCAAGGATGGAACTGCCCACAACCTCTTCATCACCTTCACGGGCATTGGCCAGAATACTCTGAAGCTCACTTTCAAACCCCTTTATCTCTGCATTTATCTTCGCTTCTTCTTCTGCCGTTTCTGCCTCCGCCTGAGCCTCTATCTCATCTACAACAACAAAAGGCCTCTTGAAATTACCTCTTGAACGGATATTGATAAGGTCCGTAGACCCGGTCAGATCCTCAACTGCATTAAGCAGCAGTGCCGAGTTATCTGCAACCGCCATCTTACCGAATATACTTTGCTGATAAGCTATCATATCGCTTATAAAGTCTACATCCGCAAATACCGCAACCGCGCTTTCACCGTCGCTTTCGGTAAGACCGGTTATCTGTTCAAACTTAGGCTCATCTGCCTGTTCACCTTCTTCTGATTCTTCACCTTTGCCGCCATCTTCCTCAGCTGACTCAACCTCAATCTTTATCCCGTCAGGAAATGCGCTCTTTAGCTTACCCGTTACAAGATAACCCATATAAACAGGCTCGCTACCCTCGGAAAATCTCCTCATAAGCCTACCCGGATCCATCATCCTCAGCTCAAAAGGATTGCTCACCGACCAGTCATTACCCCTGTCAGTTGTGGATATCAAAGGAGTTACCGTAACACCTTCGTTTTCAGCAGATTCCGTCTCTTTAAGCACTCCGCTAAAAAGCATCCGCACCGTATTAACAGAACCGGTCATAGCCGTCTCTTCATTAAAGCACCTGTCTGTCAGTTCAAGAAAACCGATAATTGGCTCAGGACGCTGATTTTGCCTGGTAGGCTGACGGATTGCCAGAGCCCTGTCACCTGCGAATTTATCATCCGGCATATCCAGTCCCCACGCGTTCAAAAGCTTATCAAGATTAGAACCCTGATTATGCTGCATCTGCATTTGCATCTGCATCTGCTGGGGCGGCATATCGACAAAGGCATGCGGATCAACACATATTATCGCCCGGCCTCCCCCAAGAACATACTGATCTATCGCAAACTGAGTCTTCTCAGAAAGCTCTTTCGGATGAATTACCAAAAGCACATCCACACCTTCAATCTTATCGGTATCGCTTGCGATTTCCTCTACCTCATACTGTTCCTTAAGCTGAGAAATAATACCCCACGCTTCTTTAGGCTGCTGACCCTGCATACGCTTCATCTGAGCCATATAACCGCTCATATCCTCACCCATAATCTCAAGTGAGCTCAAAACCCCTATCTTTCGCTTCTGACGAGTAATCGCTGTATCGATAAGATAGCTTATATCATACTCAACAAAATTCTGACGATCGGGAGAAAAGAACGGTATAACTTTTTCCACACCAAACTGGGTCACAACAACAAGTCCGAAAAAGAAATTCTCCTCTTCAGTTATAGGAAACCTTTTCAATCCATAAGCCATTGCGTTTTCTTCTTCCTGCGAAAAGGGCCTCGGATCGATTATCTCCAGATTGACCTTACTGCCCCCGAAATCCTTATATTCTTCAAGAAGAGAACGCACAAACTCATAATAATTATTAAAAAACTTTATCTGGTCCGGTGCCTCCATCGCCGCAGTACGGGCATAATAAAGCCTCAGCGTAATAGGCTGATTAAGCTTGCTAAGTATAGACTTGGTCCCGTCTGAAAGCGTATAAAGACCCTTCTCCGTTATATCTGCCTTGACCCCTTTTCCAACATTCTGAAAGATCACCACCGCAGAGAACGTAATTATCAAAATTAATAATATTGCGATTATACTTCGAATTGTCCTGTTCATCAGTTCGCCTTCCTTTCGTTAAGGATAACTTCCGTGGCAGCCATCCAGCCTACAAGAAGAATTATAAAATACGCGATATCACTAAGACGCAAAAGACCTTTCTGCATCGATTCATAATGAATCTGCAAACTGAAACCCTCCACCGCAGATACCAGACCGCTCGGCAGCATCGTGGAAAGATAATTCATCGTTGTAGGCAAACCCGCAAATACCAGAACCGCACAGGCCACCACAGAAAGAATAAAACTTATAACCTGATTCTTGCTGACCGCTGAAAAAAAACATCCTATTGCAAGAAAAGACCCCGCCATAAACATACTCGCAAGATAACCCGAAAAAATCATACCCAAATCAGGCTCACCAAGATAACCAACCGTCAAAGGCATAGGAAATGTCAGCAAAAGAGCGACACCTATAAACGCCCACGCCGCGAAAAACTTGCCCAGTACCGCCTGGCGAACCGTTATAGGCAAAGTCAGCAGCAACTCGATAGAACCGCTCTTGCGCTCCTCAGACCAAAGACGCATTGCAGTCGATGGAACCATAAATACAAATAAAAGGGGAAGATTCATGAAAAACGCCTGCATATCAGCCTGGCGAGCCTCATAAAAACCCTGCTTAAATGCCAGATAACCTGAAAAGAAAAGAAAGATTACCAAAAACACATAAGCAACCGGCGTGGAAAAATATCCCTTGAATTCTCGCTTGAATACTGCACAGAAACCATTCATTCGCGTCACTCCTGTATATCTGAATTAAATTAGGCCGCAGCCTCACTTGTTGTTATCTTACGGAAAACTTCCTCAAGAGACGCATTATGCTCTTCCTTAAGGCTCTTGGGATCTGAATCTACCATAATCCTGCCCTGGGCTATTATTATTGTACGAGAGCAAACAGACTCAACTTCCTCAAGAATATGTGTCGATACAATCGTGCATTTCTCGCTCGACATACGGTTGATAAGCTCGCGAACCTCATGCTTTTGATTAGGGTCAAGACCGTCAGTAGGCTCATCAAGAATCAATACTTCAGGGTCATGAATCAAAGAGCTCGCAAGGCCCACTCGGCGTCTGTAACCTTTTGAAAGAGTCTCGATTGTCTGATGATAAACACTTTCGATTGAGCACATCGGTACAACCCTGTCAATCGCGTCCTTTTTGTCCTTACCCTTGATTTGACGCGCATCACAAACGAAACCAAGAAATCCCGAAACCGTCATTTCGTTATACATCGGAGCGTTTTCTGCAAGATATCCCACGCATTTTCGTGCCTCGATAGGATTCGTAAGAATATCATGACCGCAAATACTTGCCGTCCCGCTGTCAGGCTCAAGAAAGCAGGCAAGCATTTTCATCGCTGTACTCTTGCCCGCCCCGTTGGGACCGAGAAAACCAAGAACCTGGCCCTTTTCAACCTCAAAAGAAATGCCGTCTACTGCTACTATCGGCCCGAATGTACGCCTCAATTCCTTAACTGCTATCATAAGCTTCTCCGTTTTTATGATGTCAATATCTATAAAGCATTACAGGGTTAATAACATAGCAAAAAGTGTTCCAGTCAGTCAACAAAAAATCTAACTCTTTTTTAAGAAAATGTTTACAGCGTCCTAAAATCGGTTATACTGCAAAAATGACACTTTTGTTCAACAAAAATACCAGATTATATTAACTTTTCTAAAAAAAAGGATTTAACATGAAAAACACAATCTTCATAATAATTCTTGTAATAATCGCTGCTGTCGTCATAGGGGGAGCGTCTCTGGCAGGAGGTGTCGGAACAATAATCGGAACAATTATAGGAACACTGCTGATAAGCTTTTTAAGAAATGGATGTACTCTGCTGGGAATCAGCACAAACATCCAGCTGATTGTAATCGGAATTGTCATCATCGCAGCTGTATCACTTGACCAGCTGGCTAAAACAAAAGTGAAATTAAATAACTGAAAGCAGGCTTATTAAATGGTTTTATTCAAAACGTGATTTTCAGGGACCGGAGCTATGCTTCGATGATTTGAAGCTGGGCGGGTTTTAGTTTTTTCAGATCGACGATCTGGCGTTTGCCCAGACGGGCGGTAATTTTAACATGGCTGTCTTCGTAGTCTTCCTTAATGATATCTGCCATTGCTCTCAGATAGGACTGAACTTTACCGTTACCCTGGTGCGATCGGACATGAACGGTTACTTCTCCTGCGCGGTACTTTTCAAGAATGGCTTCGCTTAGTTTGTCAATGTTCATACCCGTCCGGGCGGAAATGCACACTGAGTCGGGGTATATTGTTGAAAGTGACTCGACATTAGACATTGTCCAGGTTATATCAGATTTGTTGAGGACGACAAGTTTGTCTTTTTTTCCGCAGCCGATCTGTTCGAGTACGTTTTCAACACTTTTTATCTGTTCGAACACTTCAGGGCTTGACACATCGACGACATGCAGCAGCAGGTCAGCGTTGACAGCTTCTTCGAGCGTAGCTTTGAAGGACGCTACCAGGTGGTGGGGCAGATGTGAAACGAAGCCTACGGTATCGCTTAGCAGGACGTCTACTCCGCCGGTCAGGTTCCATCTTTTTGTTCGGGTATCCAGGGTTGCAAAGAGTCTGTCCTCGACGAATACTCCTGCATCAGTTAGATGGTTCATCAGGGTACTTTTACCTGCGTTAGTGTAACCTACCAGGCAGGCTTTGTATGCACTTTTTCTGCCGTCGATTTCCCTGAGTTTTCGCTTGTCGATACCTCCCAGTTCGCGCTTTAGTTCTGTAATTCTGCGGTTTACGAGCCGTCTGTCAATTTCGAGCTGCTTTTCGCCTGTGCCTCTTGTGCCTATACCGCCTACAGCTCCAGCTCCTGCGGCACCAGCTGCGCCGGTGACGGTGTCGAGGTGTGACCACATTCTTGTAAGGCGGGGGTAGGTGTACTGCAGCTGGGCAAGTTCGACCTGGAGTTTGGCCTGGTGTGTTTTTGCACGGGTTGCGAAGATGTCTAAAATCAGCTCTGAACGGTCAAGAACCTTGATTTCGAGGATGTTTTCGAGTTCTCTTATCTGGTTAGGTGAGAGGTCGTTGTCAAAGATAGCGACGTTCGCGTCGAATCTTTTTACCCTTTGGGCGAGCATTTCAGCTTTGCCTTTTCCAATGTAAGTGGCTGGTTTTACTTCCTTTATGCGCTGCTGGAATTTGTCGACAATAACCGCTCCAGCGGTAGCGGCAAGTGATTGAAGTTCTGCGAGGTTGTCGTCAAAGGTTTTTTTGTCTTTTATCATTTTTACGCCGATGAGTACGGCGCGTTCCTTTTTGACCCGGAGAGTTTCCCTTACTTTTTCCAACTAGTTAAGTTCCTTATAAATAATGGTTTACAAAAAATATGTATTTACCAAATATATAAATTATTATATCATAAATCTTATTTTAGTTCAAGAAATTACGATATTTCGGTGTAAATTGTTCGTTGAAAAGTCATTGGCTGTTGGTATATACAGGGAGTCAGTCGGCTGGTGAAACGAAGTTTGAAACGGGTGTTCAATTAGACACCTGGTATATAAGAAAATCTGTAAAATTTTTATAAGCTG
>CAZAYB010000084.1:0-11779 GCA_964489215.1 uncultured Pirellulales bacterium | reverse complement strand
CAGTTATGTTGTTTGGATGTTTATGCTTGGACTTGTTGGGTGTGCATTCTGGCAGACTGCTGTTATAAGGGCATGCTCAGCGGAAAGCACCAAAACTGTACGCAAACTTTATATATTTTCATCTGTGGGTTTTCTGATACGGTTTTTAATACCATACTTTTTCGGAATCTGCGCACTTGTTTACCTGTCTGAGGTACCTCACTTAAAAGAATATTTTGTTCCTTCTGACGGCACACCAGGGCCAGCAGTCAGTTTGATGGCGATGCCGTTGTATCTCGGCAAGATACTGCCTGTGGGTCTTATAGGTCTTATCACCGCAGGAATGCTCGCAGCATTTATGTCAACACATGACAGTTACCTTTTATGCTGGAGTTCCGTGCTGACCCAGGATGTTGTTTCACCTTGTTTTAAGAACGGGCTTTCTTCTAAAACAAGGCTGCTGTTAGCCAGGATTTTTATCGTGGTAATAGGTATTTATGTACTCATCTGGGGACTTTGGTATCCGCTTGGACAGGATCTTTGGGATTATATGGCAATATCGGGAGCGATTTACTTTACCGGGGCAATTCCAATACTTACCCTGGGTTTGTACTGGAAAGGGGCCAGCAGTACAGGTGCATATTTGTCACTTTTTTGCGGATTCCTGGCTCTTTTCGGGTTAAAACCTGTACAGAGTGTTTTTGGGCTGGATATCTCAAGTGAAATTATAGGACTGTCGGTAATTGTAATCTCAACTGCCCTGATGTTCATTGGGTCTTTAGTTTTTCCTGATAAAAATAAAGGAGCTTCAAATGATTGATTTCTGGATAAAATTCTGGTCGGTCTTTTTCTTTTTAAGTCTTTCGATATTCGCTTTACTTAGCGTATGTGTTACCATTGGCGGATTCTTCAATATTATTGATTTATTCAGAACAATCCGAAAACAGCATGAGTGCTCTGAGGACAGTCAGGATAACTGAACTGGATAATAGGGGTAACCCTAAAATTAGTTTATTGAAACCAATTAAAAAGTTATTACAATGAAGCAAGAGTATTTGACAAATAAACGGTTAGTAAGGAAATCAGCATTGTCCGAAAAAGTGAGGTATGAAAAAATTTCTACTGCGGGTAAAATGACCTCTCGTCAGAGGCTGGAAGCGGCTTTGAACCAGGCGCCTGTTGACAGAGTCCCTGTTAATCTTTATGAATTGTCCGGATTTGACATCAACCCGGATGACCCGGATGAATTTAACGTATATAAATATCCAACCTGGAAGCCGCTTCTGCAACTGGTAAATGAAAAAACGGATCTCATAAAAATGGTAAGTGCCAGGACTTCAAGAGGCCATGAAGTAAACGGCCTGGACCTTGACCCTTTCTATGGTAAGAAAATCGTTGAAATCAAAAATTACATTAAAAATGGTAGTAAATTCAATGAAATAATCATAAAAATTGGCAAAAGAACGCTAAAATCTGTTTCGCGAAGGGACCCTGAAGTTGACACCACCTGGGTTCTGGAGCATTTACTCAAAGATACAGACGATTTAAAAGCCTATCTTGAACTTCCAGATGAACTTTTCCAGATTAGCCTTGACATAGACAAATTGTACAAAAAGGAGAAAGAGCTTGGTCAAAGAGGCATAGTTATGGTTGAGACCGAAGATCCTATCTGTATAGCAGCATCGCTTTTCAGTATGCAGGATTTCACAATCATCGCTATGACTGAGCAAAAACTTTTTCACAAGCTTCTGGAAAAGGTATCTGCTCCACTATATAATAGGACGGAAATAGTAGCTGAAGAATTTCCGGGGCGTTTGTGGAGAATTTTCGGGCCGGAGTATGCCACCGAACCATATCTTCCTCCGAATCTGTTCGATGAATACGCGGTTAGATATACAAAACCCATGGTAGATCAAATCCAAAAGTCTGACGGGCTAGTAAGGATACATTCTCACGGCAGAATAAAAAATGTGCTCGATCATATAATTAACGGTTTAAATGCTGACGCTATAGATCCAGTTGAAACGCCTCCAAGCGGAGATGTAACTCTTAAAGAGGTCAAAGACAAGTACGGTTCAAAGGTAACTATTTTTGGTAATATTCAAATATCAGATATTGAAAACATGGACAATTGCGAATTTGAAGAGATGGTTAAACGTACAATTGAAGATGGTCTTTCAAACACTGGAACCGGTTTTGTTCTTATGCCGACTTCAAGCCCTTATGGCAGACAGATAAGCGAAACTACAATGAAAAATTACGAGACTCTGGTTAATACTGCCTTGAAATATTCTAATTAAGGCTCATCCGGCAAATAGCCAAGTCAATCCAAAAAACCACATGACCGGCCTGTTTTGGTTCAGCGTAAATATTAAAAATTCGTAAGATTCAAAAGTCAGTAGAACTTTGGCGCATCACAGGAAATGAGCCGCAAAGAGTCGCAAGAGGAAAAACACAAAAACAACACAACTCCTTTATATGTAATAGCTTGCGAAGAAAAGAAAAAAGGTGCGATTCTATGCGAAACGCACCTAATGGGCCGGGCTGGATTCGAACCAGCGAAGACTTGCGCCAACGGGTTTACAGCCCGTCCCCTTTAGCCACTCGGGCACCGACCCAAAGAACAGTTATTCTACATGAAAAAGCTCTTATTGCAACTGCATTTTTTGTAAAAAATCGTTGTTTTTCGAAAAAATTCAGTATTTTTGTTCATTATCTTGCAGTTTGCCATTTTCCAGATCTGTTCGGCTGAGCGGGCGGGTATTCTTTTAGCACCTCTTCAGCCTTTTCCAGTTCGGAGTCGGGCAATTCGTATGCATCGAGTTTTCCGGTCATGAATGCATCATATCCAGTAAGGTCCATGAGTCCATGTCCGCTGTAGTTGAATAGAATGACCTTTTCCTTACCTTCCTGTTTAGCTTTTTTTGCTTCCTGAATTGCACATGCTACGGCGTGACTTGTTTCCGGTGCGCAGATGAATCCTTCAGTTCTTGCCCATGTCAGAGCAGCTTCGTAGCATTCGACCTGGTCTATGGATCTTGGGTTGTGGAGACCTTCAACAACGCACTGGCAAACGAGAGGGCTCATGCCGTGGTACCTGAGTCCACCTGCGTGTATTGGAGGCGGTACGAAAGCGTGCCCAAGGGTGTACATTGCCATGAGGGGGGTTGTGCAGGCAGTATCTCCGAAATCGTAAGCAAACGGTGCGCGTGTCAGGGTTGGACATGCTGTCGGCTCGACAGGTATTATTTCTATGTCTGCGCCGTTAATTTTGTCCTGAGTGAAAGGGAATGCCAGTCCGGCGAAGTTGCTTCCGCCTCCTGCACATCCTATAACGATATCAGGTTTTTTTTCGCCTGCAGTTTCGAGTTGTTTTTTTGCTTCCAGACCGATAATTGTCTGGTGCAGCATTACGTGGTTCAGTACGCTTCCCAGAGAGTATCGAGTTTTGCCGGTCTTATCCTTTACAGCCTGTTCGATGGCCTCTGATATTGCGATACCAAGGCTTCCGGGTGTATCTGGCATTTCTTTAAGTATTTTTTTTCCAGCATCAGTTTCATCACTTGGACTTGCAACGCAATTAGCACCCCAGACCTGCATCATGAGCTTACGGAAAGGCTTTTGATCAAAACTTATTCTTACCATAAAGACTTTGCATTCGAGGCCAACGAGACTGCATGCAAAAGCGAGCGCAGAGCCCCATTGTCCGGCTCCTGTTTCGGTTGTCAGTCTTTCGATTCCAAACTGTTTATTGTACCATGCCTGGGCAACAGAGGTGTTTGGTTTGTGACTGCCGGGCGGTGAGGTGCTTTCGTCCTTGTAGTATATTTTTGCTGGAGTATCGAGATGTTTTTCGAGAGCAACTGCCCTTCTTAAAGGAGCTGGCCTCCAGCGGTAGAGAATATCCAGTATTTCATCTGGTATGTCGATCCATCTTTCTGTGCTAACTTCCTGCTCAATGAGGTTCATGGGGAAAACGGGGGCAAGCATATCCGGGCTTACGGGTTTTCCGTCTGGTCCGAGCGGGGGCAGAGGAGGGCTTGGCAGATCAGCTGCGATATTGTACCACTTTTTGGGTATGTCTTTTTCGTTTAATAAAATCTTACGGTCCATAAATCATCTCCTATTAAATTTCGAAAGTCCTGAAAATTAATTTTGCCGATCAAAAGCAATAATCAGAACTCCCTTTAATTATTGTTTCTCTGTTGTTTTTATTGTCAGAAGCAAAAGTATTTTTTATTCGTTATTTAAAAGTTTTTTTGCGACGGAGCCTTTTTTCTTAAGCACTTTTGAACCCCTTGTTATTTTACACAGGCTGATTTTGAGTTGGCTTGCGATCTTCCGCTGAGGGACATTGTCATGTATCATTTTTACGGATTTCCATCTTAGCTCGAGGTCCCTTATTTCAGCGGGGGTGAACATTTCCTGGAGAAACCTGTCCATAGTCTTTGGGTCGCCTATCTTACAAAAAACTTCCGCTATTTCAGTCATAACAAGCACCGCCTTTGATTGTTACTGTAAATAGAAACACTGATTATATCTTTTTTTGAGTTGATTGTAAAGCATATCCTTGAATTTTTATCTTTTTTCGATACAATTACGATATTGGATAAAATATTGAAATTCGGGAGAAAATATGGAACTTTTTGAAGCGATAAGCAAGCGTCACAGTTACAGGATGGATTATACAGATGATCCGGTTAAAGAAGCTGACCTTAAGAAGATTGTGGAGGCAGGTCTTTTGGCTCCGTCGGGAAGGAACTGTCAGACGACGGAATTCATTATTATAAATGATGAAACAGTTCTTGAAAAGATCAGGGCTATGCATCCGGGCAATAAGGCTTTCAGTCAGGCAAAGGCTTATATAGGATGTATTTTAGATAAGGACCCTGAGAAGGTTTATAAGGGTCTTAGCTTTGAGGTAGAGGATGCTGCGGCGGCGGTTGAGAATATGCTTCTTGCGATTACATCGCTTGGCTATGCAAGTGTATGGATTGACGGTTGGTTAAGGAGTGATAATAACGCTGAGAAGATAGCAGAGATTATTAATTTGCCGAGTAATAAGATTCTCAGAATAATACTTCCTGTTGGGGTGGCTAAGGTTAAGGGCAAGCAGCCTCCGAAAAAGAGTTTTGAAGAGCGTACCTGCTTCAACAGCTACAGTTTATAGGGTTCAGGGAATTATCAGATGGCAAAAGTGAAAATTGTCGCTACCGCGGGGCCAGCTTCGAGCGACTATACCACATTGAGAAAGATGTTCAAATTTGGGCTGGACGTTGTTCGGCTTAATTTTTCACATGGTTCACTGTCTAAACATTGTGAAGTAATTGACCTTGTCAGGAAACTTAACAAGAAATACAGGCGAGCTATTAAGATACTGGGCGACCTTGAGGGTTTCAGAATCAGAGTGGGCAGGTTTTCAGGTACTAAAACCAGGGAACTTAATAAAAACAATACAGTCAGCTTAAGAAACGATATTGAAAAATCATCTTCTGACCGAGTTATCCCTTTTGATTACAAGGGCGATTTGTCGGTTATTAAGCCGAATCATATTATATATATGGACGACGGCAATATTTCATTGAAAGTAAAAGAAAGTTTGGAGCATGTAATTAAGGCAGTTGTTGTTTGTCCGGGCGTTCTTAAGGAGCGTAAAGGAATAAACATCCCAGATTCTGAGCTTGAATTTGAGGGATTAACGGAAAAGGACCGATCTCATATTGACTTTATAATCGATCAAAAACTGGATTACGCGGCCCTGTCTTTTGTAAGATCAGCTTCTGATGTAAATGAGGTCAGAGAGCTTATCAAGCCTGGCCATCCGAACTGCAGGATAATATCTAAGATAGAAAGCAAGACGGCAATAGCGAACCTCGAATCCATCATTGAAGCATCGGACGGGATAATGATAGCCAGGGGTGACCTTGGAGTTGCTATGCCAATTCATACAGTAGCTATACTTCAGAAAATGATAATTAGAAAAAGTAAAGAAGCGGGCAGATTTTGTATTACTGCAACTCAGATGCTTGAGAGTATGACAGAGAATAGCAGACCTACCAGAGCTGAAGTTTCCGATGTTACTAACGCGATACTTGACGGCAGTGATTATGTAATGCTTTCTGCAGAGAGCGCGGTTGGGAAGTATGCGGCAGAATCCGTGGAGATGATGAATGAAATAATCAAGTACACAGAGGCCCACGGGGCGGATTATAAACAGTCACAGTAAATGAACAGTCAGGTAATAGTCAGAGAATATCAGTGGGCAGCAAAGGATAGTCAGGGCTTTTAAGTAAAGCGTTAAATTCCCCATTTGTCTGAAAACAGGGCCAGGTCAAGAATGTTTACTTTGTAATCGAAGTTGAGGTCGCAGTTATTACAATTGCCGCACTGATTATCGAGCCAGTTTTCCGATATCTGGATCAGGTCGTCTATGTCGACGTTATGATCGGTGTTTATATCCTCAATCAGATACGGCAGCTGGTACCAGAAAGCTACAGAACGAAAAACGGCACCGTTCCTTGCGTAGAGATCCTCAAACTTTACCTGTATGGAATTTTCGAAAGGCACGGCATCTGCGATTCGCCATCTTAACTGTTCGGAAATAATTGTGCCTGTCTGTCCCTGGGCTGAGGAGTCATTGAAATATATCAGGCCGCCAAGCGGTTGGATTGCGGAGACGGGGTTGTCCTCGGATTGAATTTTTCTTGTGTATGCGTAGCCTCCGTTAAAAGCGGCATCTATACTTGTACCGTTGGTCTGTAATGAACCATCAACGATGATGATGTCGTCACCTTCAAGAAAGCTGACGTTCGGCTGATTTGGAAAAGCAACCTGCCGGAAGTAAGTAAATCCTCCTATGTAACGGCCTGTGCCTGTAATGTCGAGGACGGTGTGATAGTATTCATCGTCAAAAGTGCTTACGGTTGAGGTGCTGGTTTTGGCGTAGAGGTAACATACCCTTTGAAGGTGCTCAGCGACAGAGTAGTCAACTTTAAAGGATTGGCCTGCCATTGGGGCCAAAGAAGTATTTTCAAGACTAATAAGTATAGATTCTTCGTACGGCATTGGCAGGTGGCAATAAAAGCCATCGGTGTTTCCAGATGAGTCGGTTCCGATGTATATTGTTTTGTATGGCGGTCTGTTGAAACCAGCAGCGAAAAAGTCCGCAACGCTTACTTTTACGGCCGGGTTTTGAGAGCTATCGTAAAAGACCTTGAGAATCAGCTCTGAAAGCTGCTGGTCGGTTAGATCGTTGACATCGAGGTATATACTTCGCACTGTACCGGGACCGGTGAGGTTTATATCAAGCGAATGGCTGGGGTCGATTTGCCAGTCGGAGTGTTGAACTGTCTGCTGGTTTGGGTCGGAGCCATCTGGATGTGAACCTGAATTTGTAATCATTGAGATTAAATTCTGACGGTCGGTTTGCTGCTGAGTTGTTAAAGTACCGTCGTAAGAATCGACCTGGGCGGCCTGGGGCAGCTTTATATAATCGAATTGATAGAGATTTCCGTCCAGCCATGATTGTATCTGCTGATTCTCCATCATAATTGTTACAGAGTCTTCAAATAAAAGAGGTTCATAACAGGCGAGCCCCCCTGCCGAAGCAAAGATAAGCGAGGAATCGAAATAGCTAAATTCTCCCGAGAAGAAGTTTTGTGTGTCTGTGTCTATAGCTGGTTCCGTCTGGCCATCAAAATAGATTTTCAAGTTGAAATTTTTATCAGCGGTATACCGGGGCATCCAGAAGCGGTAAATAACGCCAGGTCCCTGTATCTGCCTTACGGTTTGCCATGATTGTGAGGTTACCAGAGAAGACGATGAGTCGTACCATGAATAGTCATTATTGCCCAGGTTTCTTGCATAACTTGATGCTAAATTGTAGGTATGGGCACCTTTTAACGTATAGAGCTGGTGCCATTGATAAGCCTTATAACCTGCTGACGCAGAAAGATTGACCGTTAAAGATAAATAAATCAGAAACGAAAAAAAACACAGACACCCTATCCCCATTTTTCTCATATTCTTCCCCTTCGAAAAGATTGTTAACATAGTAAGATATTTTGAGTGAAAAATCAATATAATTGCAGGAAATATCTTGAAAATGGTGAAAATGGGGCGTAATACCTACTCTAAATGGAGCCTAAAGCTTTTGCCTGCCCATAATTGCGTCTGCGAGTATCGAACCGGAAGCAAATTCAATCGTTGTTCCGGTTGGCAGCCCCCTTGCGAGCCTGGTTATTTTTATACCCATAGGTTCCAGCAGTGAAGATATGTACAATGCGGTCCCATCTCCTTCAAGGGTCGGATTTGTTGCCATTACCACTTCCTTTATTCCCTCGTTTTTTATCCTCCTGACAAGATCGTCGATGGTCAGGTCCGAGGCTTCTATGCCTTCCAGAGGCGCAATGTGGCCATTTAGTACGTGATAAAGCCATCTGCAAATACCTGTTTTTTCCAGGCTGATTATATCCTTTGGCTGTTCGACGACACAAATTGTATCATTTTGACGCCTTGAATCGGTGCAGATTTTACAGAGTTCGGATTCGCTGAGATTGAAACATCGTTTACACTGCCTGATATTGTTTTTGACATCCGCAATTGAGCGTGCAAGTGCCATTGCGTCGTTTTTGTTGGTTTTTAGGATGTGGAAAGCAAGTCTTTCTGCGGTTTTTTTACCAATTCCGGGCAGGTTTGAGAACTGCTCAATCAGCTCGTTTAGACTCTTTGTGTATGCAGGGTTAGTCATTTGATGAGTCCTTTTCCAGAGAAATGTCGGTTGTCTGAGCGTTAAAGCAGTTCAGGAGCATCTGAACGCCAGGGTCGGCCAGGGCTTTTTCTCTTTGTACAGTGCTGATTCGGGCGCCCGGAGGCTTTTTTCGGGTTATCTTTTTTTGGTCCTGAGGGCCTGATGCTTCCACGGTATTTATAGATATGTCCGTGTCGATTATTCTGGAGATAATGCTGGAAATTCTTTCTGAGCGTTTTTGACACATCTGCATCTGCAGCATCTGTTCTTTTGAAAAAGCAATGGTTAGACGGCCGTTTGCAAAATCTGCGGGTTGAGAATTTGCCATGAAGGTTCCTGCAGGTGAATTTTTCTTTAATACATTTAGTATCTCAGGCCAGTTTTTCTTTATAGATTCAAAATCTGCGGGTATTTTTATATCAATAGAATCCTTTGATTCGTCAGTGGTATGGGCTGGGGAACTGTTTTCTTTATTATTCAGGGGAGCGTTTTTTTTTACGCTGGCTTTAGCAGATGTTTGAGACTGGTTTGGGGATATTTTCTGTGTCTGTGCGGACTTCAAAATCTCTGAAATAGCCATAAAATGCTCGCTAAGAGTGAGTCTGAGCAAGGCAGCCTCGAGCAGAGGCCTGGGGTTGTCGGCAGTTTTTACGGCCCAACGCAATTTTTCGAGAGTGGTAATAGCGTATATTATGGCTGGCAGGTCGAACAAATTAACAAGCTTTCCGGCAGCTGATTTTTGTTCTGCCGTGAGCACAATAAGGTCATCATTTTCGCCTGCAGCACTTAGTACCATCAGGTCCCGCATGTATTCGCAAAGAGAATCGACAACCTGGTAAGCGGTTTTTCCGCTGTTCAAGAGGTCGTTTAGAGATACAAGTACGCTTGATGCGTCGTGCTCTGCAATGTCGGTTACGAGCTTTATTATCTGTTCGAGGCCGGGCTGACCGAGGAAGTCCTCGAGCAGTTCGACATTGAGCTTTTTTTCTCCTGTGCTCAGTAGTTTGTCGAGCAGGCTAAGGCCATCCCTCATTGAACCGTTTGCGAGTCTGCTGATTCTGACCAGCAAATCGTTGTCATATTTGACTTTTTCTTCGTCAAGTACTTTTTGGAGCTGTTTTGCTATCGTAGTTGGGGGTATATTGGCAAAATCGAAACGCTGACACCTTGACTGTATGGTCGGCAGGATTTTGTTTGGTTCAGTAGTCGCAAAGATGAACTTTACATGTTCCGGGGGTTCTTCGAGTATTTTCAAAAGTGCATTGAAGGCTCCTGTGCTGAGCATGTGCACTTCGTCTATGATGTATATTTTGAATCTTGCACGAGCGGGTCTGTAGAGAGCATTTTCCCGCAGCTGTCTGATATTTTCGACGCCCGTGTTGGAGGCACCGTCGATTTCGACAACGTCTATGTCTTCGCCAAGGTTAATTGATACACAGCTGTCACATTTTAGGCATGGTTTGGTGGTCGGCTGGTCGGAATTTAGGCAATTGAGGCTTTTTGCGAGTATTCTTGCCATAGTTGTTTTTCCAACGCCTCTTGTACCGCAAAAGAGGTATGCGTGTGCAACCCTGCCGGACTGTATAGCGTTTTTAAGCGTTACCGCTACAGAATCCTGACCTATAACGTCATCAAATCTCTGCGACCTGTATCTTCTTGCCAGAACAGTGTATGCCATAAACTGATAGCTTTCCTTAGAATCGAATTATTCTGTTTTTCATTACATTTATGAATGAATTAGCTTCTAATATATATAATAATAATAATAATTCAACTCAATTGTTTATTTGCATTGCTCAAAAATGTGTGTTATATTGGGATTTTCATGGTCGGGTCCCATGCAAGTGGGGCACGTGAACCTGGTCAGGCGGGGAACCGAGCAGCCATAAGCGTTCGCCTTGCTGTGTGTGGTAAACCCGGCCATACCTTTATAAATGTTTTATTACTTTACGAAATGGGGATTTTATTATGAAGGCAAAAGTTACTGATGCTTGTACAGCATGCGGGCTGTGTGTAGATAACTGCCCAGCTGTTTTCGAGATGGGGGACGATATCGCTGAAGTAAAGGTTGACGTTGTACCTCCTGATCAGGAGGCAGATGCCCAGATGGCAGCTGATGAGTGTCCTGTCGAGGCAATAATTATAGAATAGGATTTTTTTATTCGATTTCTAAAAATCATTGTGGCAGGTAAGTGTTTTTTAAAACAGATTTTTAGTCATACAGATGGCTTTTCGGCAGTTTTATGCTTAAAATAGGTTCTTTAAGCTTAGATGTTCCTTTTTTCCAGGCTCCGCTTAGCGGTTATACCGATACGGCGATGCGTAATCTAGCGCGTAAATTCGGTTGCCCATTAACTTATACCGGAATGATGCTTGACCGGATAGCCCTTCATCCCAGAGCAATAAGAAAGCTTAAGTTTCTTCCAAATGACGATATTCATCCAGTCGGTGCCCAGATAATCGGCAAAGAAGCAGAAACAATGGCAGAAGCGGCGGCAAATTTTGAAAAATCCGGCTTCGATGCAATCGATCTGAATTTTGCCTGTCCAGCGCCCAAGGTGCTACGCAGGGGCAGAGGCGGAGCTTTGATGCAAAAGCCTGCTCAAATTTTTGAAATCTATAAGCGTGTCCGGGATGCGGTTAGTGTGCCGTTGACGATTAAGATACGCAGCGGGTTTGACAATAGCGAACAGAGCAGGGAAAAATTTCTTCAAATATGTGATTTCGCCGACCGTGAGCGAATCGACGGAGTTATGATACACGGCAGGAGCGTTGTTGATAAATATCGAGGACACGCAAACTGGGGCATTATTAAAAGCGTCAAGGAGCAATGGCCTGGACTTACGGTAATAGGCAGCGGCGATGTTTTTGAAGCTGAAAAGGCTAAAGAGGTTTTCGAAGAGAGCAAAGTTGACGGGTTTATCGCGGCGAGGGGAGCAATAGGAAATCCTTGGATATTTTCACAGCTCAGGGCGTTGTTTGAGAATAAGCCCAGGCCGGCTGAGCCTGACCTTTGCAGAAGGGGAGAGGTTATTCTGGAACATTTTGATA
>CAZAYB010000083.1:0-11871 GCA_964489215.1 uncultured Pirellulales bacterium | reverse complement strand
GGATATGAAGCGCCGGATTTTATCCAGATTTTAACTCCGACAGCGAGACAAAATCCGACAATAACGGCCATGATCGCACCTTTGCCGTTAATTCTTCGCCAGAGGATACCCCAGAGGAAAATGGCGGAAAAAGGCGGAGCGAAAAAGGCGTATAAGGCCTGTATCAGTACGAAAAGGTTACGTTTCATCGCATCGAAGAACATCGCGAGTATGATCGATATAATAAGAATAACAACCGAACTTATAATGCCTACCCTGACACTGCCGCGATTGCTGAGCGACGGCTTTACCCACCTTTTCCATATATCCAGCGTGAATACAGTCGATGTGGAATTGAGCACGGAATTAATAGTGGACTGAATCGCACCGAACAGAGCGGCGAGAATAAGCCCCCTCATACCGGCGGGAACCAGCAATTGAACCAGTTTTACAAAGCCGTTGTTAGCTTCGGCACGTATATCGAGCCAGGAGTTATCGCGTATCACCTCCGGAAACCGGGCAAACAGGATAAGTCCGGGCAAAACAGTTATAATCGGAAGCAGTGCTTTCAGGTAGCCTGCAAGCACGATACCCATACGGGCATGATAGGTATTTTTCGCACCAAGTACCCTTTGTATCATAAACTGGTTGACTACGTTGTACCATATACTAACGGATAGAAAACCGAAAACTATAAAAGGCCAGGGGTGAGTGTGATGAGTGATAGGCTGAAAGACGCTTAGCCTGTTGTAAACATCTTTTCCTACAAGTGTTTGTGCATGCTTAGCAACGGCTTGTGCCCAGATGCCGTGCTGTGCCTGATTTCGTTGTAACATCACCTTAAAGCCTTCAGTTATAGAGCCGTCCTGTCCGAGCATTTTCAATCCGAGAACCGTTACGAGAACACCACCTATCACCATTACTATAACAGTGAAAAAGTCTGTCCATGCGACGCTTCTGAGTCCGCCGTATATTGCCCATGACCCGGCCACGACGGCGAGAACGACGATAGCTACCCACAAAGGCCAGCCAAAGAGAAGATGAAGAGCCAGTCCTCCTCCATAAAGCACTGCTGCAAGAAAAGCGAGTATGTTAGTCAATATCGTTATAACGGCAAAAAGCTGTCGTATCCAGATATTGAAACGTCTTTCGAGAAATTCCGGGATGGTAAAAGCTTTTGATGCTATAAGAAAAGGTATGAAAAACCATATCATCAGGGACAATGTCCAGATATTCCGCCATTCGGAAAGGGAAACGCATATACCATATATATACGCGGCTCCGATCATTCCAATGAACTGCTCGCTGCTGATATTCGAAGCTATATATGAACCACCAACTACGTACCAAGGGAGAGATCTTCCGGCCAGAAAATAATCCTCTGCGCTGCTTTTTTCCTTCCTTCCTGCCCAATAACCAATCCCACAGAGCACTACGAAATACGCGGCAAACAATATGTAATCAATGAATGCCATTGCTGAAACATTAAATTCACTCATATTTTAATCCCTTATTTAATTTTGTTTGCATAGGTTGTCCCTGCATGGAGTAAAGCTTTTTCCTGACGGGGATAAAAAATGTCTTTCGGTTTGTATATTTTCATGGCAATCTGTTTAAGAGACAGCTTCGGGTTCTGCTGTGAGACAGCAAGTATGGCAGCTCCCAGACAGCCGGGCTCAATTACGTCAGGCCTTTCAATTTGAAAATCCAGTGTGTCGGCAATCAGCTGTATAAGTATATCAAGCTGTGCCCTTCCGCCGCATATTCGAATTGATTTTACGGGACCGGCTGCGATTTCGAGAAGCTGTTTGTGTTTTCTGACTTCAATCGCAAGATTATTAAGAATCTCTATCAGGCCTTTTTTTATGTTTTCGTCGTTTGAATAATTGTCAGCATTAAGAGACAGTTCGTTAAAATCTATTTTATTTAGAGAAATATGATGCCTTTGACAGAAACTTTGCAGCGAATCTCCAGCCTGCTTAGAAAACGACAAAGCTGCATGGAGCGATTGCACGGGGTGAGGCCTTTCAAATATATCGCTGGAAAGTTTAATTTTTCTGTCAGAGCTAATTACTGCTGCAGTTGCGGTTCCAAGAGAAATACTGAGACATCCTGAAAAGACGTTGGCAAGCCCCAGTACGGCAGCCATCTGGTCATGTACACCAACAGCAAAAGAGATTTCAGGACTTAGCCCAAACTTTTTTGCAATGTTGGGCTTAATTATTCCCGCAAATTCTCCCGGCTGCATCACTTTGGGTAAGGCCTGATGAGCAATTCCGCATTTATTTAGAAGGCTTTTTATCCAACCCGATTTTTTTTCTGAGTAAAGACCAGTAGACTGGGCAGCCCTGATTTCGGAAATATTACGTCCTGTCATAAGCCAGTTGAGATATCCGCCGAGAGTAAAAAACATACCGGTTTTATTAATTTTGTCTTTCTCGTTTTGTTTTAACCAGATCAACTGGAGGACACTGGCCATTAATTCCACCTTGGGCAGATTCTCTGAGATGAGCAGTGAATTAACATCATCGACATTTTCAAGCCCGCGTTTATCCAGCCAGCTTACGGCAGGTCTTAAAAGGTTTCCCTGACAATCCGCAAGAAGAAAAGTCTGTGCCTGACTTGCTATACTCATACCTGAAATATTTTCTCTTCTTATTCTGGGGTAACTTAGCAATTTCTCCAACCCTTCGAATACGATTTCGGTAAATTCAGTTCCATCAAATTCCTTAATTTCGGGATCAATTCCAATTTCAGGGGCCTTGAGCCTGGTTATACCCAGTTCCAAGCCTTCCTCTGTGAACGCACCAATTTTAACGACACTTGTACCGAGGTCGAACCCAATATATATTCTTTGACTCATATCAACTATCCAATCCAAACCGGTGAAGATACGGCTAAGTGTCCGTTCTTAAGTTTTACCCGGCAGTTATAAAAGGCAGGTTCGTTAAATTTTTCTTCATAGGTACCGGACCAATATTTACCGGCATTTTTCTGGTTTTTAATAAGTTTACCATTTCTTAGAAACATGATTTCACTGATTTTTTCAGGAGCCCATACAGCAAGCTCCATTTTTCGTTGTTTTTCAAATTCCGCTTCACTGCCCATGCAATAGCCGTTGACCCGAAAATCCAAAATGATCCTGTCGCCTGTCAATGCCCAGGTTCTTCTTTCGTACAAAGCCTTGAAAAGTTCCCTTCGAGTGAGGTCCTTTGCCCAGAGACCGCAAAGGCCTCCGTAGTAAGGTCTGGCGTCCTGGATACTTCCGCCGGGCCTGGCAGTATGTGTATCAGATCCCGCGGCAACCCCCATACGTATCCCATTTTTCAGTGCGTGCATAAACCCTTCCGGTCGCCGAGGAGGAATTAAAGGCCTGTCCTTTGTGTCATATCCTTCACTGCTGCCATGCATTGACCATATTTCAGCAATACGGTCGATGTCATTTTCCACAGCTTGCCAGTCTGTTCCGGGGACATGAAGGTCGAGTTCATATCCGACGTGATGACTGACGATCAGGGCGTCTGTTTTTCTCAGTGCCTTATAGAGTTCGGCAACATCAGAATACCTTTGATCATCGACCTTTAAAAAAGGCATATCCCCACCGAGATAATGAATCACCTTGTCGCCATAATGAGAATGCTGCCATTCAAAAGCGAGAAGAGTTACAAACTTGCCTTCATCAAGGAAATATTCGTTAAAATGTTTAGCCAAAGTCCATTTTTCATTGTCTATACAGCGATGGACCTGTATTGGTACAGAAATAAAATCCAGTTTCTTTTCATCCCTTGCCCAAATGTAAACGTCGGCCGTATACCCCTCGGCGGTACTATTAAAATCATGGCAGTGAAGGTCCCCTACAAGAGGAATAAAATCATCACAGGCAATCACAGGATTAGATGTAAAATCATTTTGAAATAAGGAGCATTCAGCCTTAACAGCTTCCATAGTGGTTTTAAGGGCTCCGATGTCTGCCTGTCCTTTTCCATCAATAATAAAACTTTCAATTATCTTTGATTCGGCTTTAAGTTTCACGGGAGCATCTACCGGCACTCTATTGTCCCATTTATCCCGAAGTGTAAAAAGTGCACGAGTGTTAACCCCTTTTTTTCTTCCCATCGGCAACAGCACCTCAAGACGTTCGGGTTCAAGTGGTTTAACGCGAATTACCACCGGTTCGGGCAGACGCATTCGGGGCTTACTGTTTCCGGGGTCGATAATGACCTTGAATTCTTTTTTACCTGCGAGCTTTTTCCAGTTGAAGCCGGTTTTATGTCCGATTTGTATCTTAACCAGTTGGCCAGGTGTTAAAGTGCCTTTGGTAATCTCAAAACCTATGGATATGGGACCTACGATCCAGTCGTCTGCTTTTGCAGTACTGTCAGATTCGGTGCCTGCTTCGAGATCAAAAGCTCTTATTCTGGCAGAGACAACCTTGATCTCTACCCCTTGGGGTGAAATAACATCAAAATAGCCTGTCAGTTGTTCGTTAAGTCTTTGCGGTGTATCGCCGAGCGAACCCTGACCTGCCATCCAGAAGATTACTTTCCAGCCGGTTTCGATCATAGCAGAACCCACCTGATAGAACAAAGTAAAAGGTTTGTTATCGCCAGCTAATACTTCTTTTACATCGCACCAGGCTTTTCCAAGGTTACTTGGCTTGTAAAGTGACTCATCTCCGCGAGCATCGCCAGTAAGTCCAGTAGATTCGACGGCTTCAGTGCTTGCGTTCCAGCGGTGAAGCTTAACACGCCTTTTGCTGTAGTCCACATGGTCTTTGTATCTCGGATTTGACTGATTGCTATTGTTATTTTTTTCTGGGTTTTGTTCCATCGTTTTTTCATAGAGTTATTAAATTGCTACAAATTCATAATTCATGAATACCGCTAATTTTTCAAGAGCATCAATATTATTTCCATAATTGAGAACCAGATGATGGGTTCCCCCTGCTTTGCTGTAATTGACAAGGAAATCAGAAAGATTTTCGTTGACTTTTATCCGCGTGTGAGGATTTCTCAAATTGGGATGATCGGGGGCGTCCAGAACTTCGGCATTTGCAGCTACGAGTCGAAAATCATGACCAGAGGCAGTTTGTGGTGTTTCGGTTAGGCTTGCCAGAGTTACGTTTCCAGGTTTTAACTGGAATATCGGGACGGCGGGTCTTTGACAGTTGCCCCAATCAAAAGGCCTTGGCATCAGCTTAACGGGCCGGTCAGTTCTTGCCATTTTATAATTACATTCACCCATATGGCTTAACAGAATTTGCTGCTTTTGGTAATCAGGACAAAACATTTCTGTGAAAGTAGACTGTCCAAAAATCTGAGCTGATGCGCCGCACAGTGAAGCGGTCAGAATATCCCCTTCACCGGCGTATCCGAAACCTTCACCCATCAAAGCTGAAGCTCCAAGAAAGGGCAGTGTTCGAGCACCGGCTTCTACAACATTCTTGAAGTTCATTCCCGCAGCAAAGAGATTTTCTTCAGAGTAAAGCTGCTTCAGTGCCAAAGAATATTTAATTGATTCATCCAGCTCAGCCATTGTAAGATCTGCATCTGTTTGAAAAGTATCTTCTATCTGTTTTCTTTTTATCTCAATTTTTTCTTCAGAAATATTATCAGCATAACTCACCAGTTTTTCGGGATTAATTTCACAAACTTTAAATCCGGGCCCGTTTTTCATTTTATAAGTAAAATCAAGCATTCCATCGAACCAGCCTCCGATTCTGCCAACCTTTCCTTTTTTCAGAAGAATGCTTGCCCTGATTACATCAAGGGTTTTTTTTATTTCCCGTTTAAATGTGTTTTGTTCAGGGTGACCTGCAATCATATCAAATTTTAAGCCGCGTCTCCAAAGAACATTAGCAATGTCCTGGACGCCGTGCATAGACTGATTGCTCAGCAGCCCAAAGCCATCGATATGATAGTCAAGAGTCGAATCTGTTGCACTGCTTACCAGAACCAACGGCAAGTCTACGTCCTTTAGGGCTTCTGCAGTGATTTGACTGGGAGTATAAGCCATTGGAATTATAAACAAAGCCTCACAACCGCTTTTTTGCATAGTTATAACCGCTTTGACAATCTCCTGTTTAGTGCAAATTGGCGAATAAGAGCAGGGAAAAGACGCTTGTGAAAGCACCTGATCAAAGGCATTTTTCCATATTGCAAACAACTGGTCCGGCAAATCTGGCTTATGTTCACGATACAAAGAAGCCATAGTAAACAAGACGCCTACCCTGGGCAGGCCATTTGATTTAAAATTTTTCGTCTCGAGATTTTTCACAGGAACTTATTTCTCCTTTGACCACAACTGGTGTATCATTTCGTATATATTTTTCTGGCGTTGGGGGTCTTCGAAATATGTTGTTATAATGACTTTTACTCCCGGCTTGCAGAATTTTTGTGCAACATCCAGGACCATTTCCTCATCCCCGACAACTCTTACGCTTATGGGTATTCCGGTGCCTGCAAAAGCTTCGACGAAAGGTTCTGCAGGATTTGGTGACGGGTCGGTTTCTATACTGAATGCCCCATCGACCATAACAAGAGACGGAATCTGTGCGATAATATCTGCCTTTGAAGACCAGTTACCACAACTGTGAAAGGCGACACCGCCGAACTCCTGACCAAACTTCTCAGTGAATGGGCTTTCCATTTTTCTGAATTGTTCTGAAGATATCATTGTCGCCATATCATTACTCATGTTGAGCCCGTTCCATATTCTGGTGCTTGGAAATCCATGGCCTGGATATGTAAGACAATTACCAATGATATTTATCTGCTGACGAGTAAAGTCTGTCAACAGCTCATGTAACACCTGGAATATCCGCTTCATCATATCAGGGCAGTCGATGAGATTGATAAAGAAGCTGTCAGTATTGAACAACTGAAAGGCAGTATCCAGCGAAGATTGTGTATCAGTACAGCAAAGAGGCAGTTTGCCTTGTGTTTGTTCAAGGAAATATTCAATCATTCTTATAGTATGTATGCCTATCCGGGTCTTATTGACGGGTATGATCTCTTTTTTGAGTATATCATCCGGGTCCTTGTGGTCACCGTGTATCACCGGTGCCTGATTTTGCGGCCAGTAATATTCAAAACCAAAACATCCTGCCAAAGTTCCCACTCCATACCATGGATCAAGAAAAGCAGGTACATCCGATGCATACTCCAGGCTTCTGTGCATCGCTCCCAACTGCAATTGCAGAGACATTTCCATATCACCGCAAAGATCAAGGTAAACTTTTCCGACTTTGCATCTTCTATATACGAGCACTCCCTCTTTAGAGTCCCAGAATTTTCGACATGTTTCAAATCTGCTTTGTTCAAAATCCGCAAACCTGGCATAATCAAATTTCCGGGGGTCTATTGGCTCAACAGGTGTATCCTGAACATCTGCTACTTCAACATTAAAGCTTCCTGGGTTTTTCATAAAATCTGTTTTTCTTTCCTGAAAAAGTAATCTGATTTGTCAATTGAATTGTTTTCATGATTGATTTTATATCTTTTTCTAAACTCGACCGGACTGACACCTTTTTCTTTTTTGAAATACCTGCTGATATGGTTACAGTCTGGAAAATTCATTAACATAGCGACCTGAGAAATTGAATAATCTGTATTCAAAAGCAATTCACAGATTCTTTCAACTCTTACCCGTCTTATTTCTTCGTTTATAGAGCGATTAAGTATCCGACGGAATTTATCGTATAGGTTCCTGCGTGAAAATGAACTTGCTTCCACAACATCCCGAACCTGAATTGCATGTGTTGCATTATTGCGTATAAATTGCACGGCTTTGGCCAATTCCTCATCTTCTATCGCAAGTATATCAGTGCTTTGGCGAGGCACGACATGGCTTGGACTTATATCTATTATTTCATTCTTTGCATTTTTTTCACCCTTCATCATTTTATCAAGCAAGGCAGCTGCTTCATAACCTGCTTTTTCAAGATTCAGCTGTACTGAGGATATAGGCGGGTCGCTTAGGCCACAGACTACCAAATCGTTATCCACGCCCAAAACGGCAATCTCATCTGGAACAGTAATTCCTTTATGCTTACATGCTTCTATGACGTGACGTGCACGGTCATCATTGCATGACATCAAAGCTGATGGTTTTGGCAGGCTTTCGAGCCAGTCTGCCAGTGTCGTTAACTGTCTGTCCCAACCTCTTTGATTAAGATGAGGGAAATGGTTTACTTTATATCCAGCGTCTTGAATACGTCTTTGAAATTGGCTTGCTCTTTTTGGCGACCACGCCCTCTTGAGCCCGCAGAACGCGAAATTTTTGAAACCCCGATTAAGAAAATGCTCAGCGGCAATCCTTCCTATGGCTTCTTCATCAGCCTCTATATAGGGCATATTGGAAACAGGCATACCCTTTACAATGGTGGGTAAATTGATTGAACTTATCCTGTCGGCAGTTGCCTTATCGTCTATATGTGCGATTATTCCAGTGGCGGTCCAGTCTTTAAGCCTGGGCAGATTCCACTTTTTGCCTCCTGGTTCAGAATAAAACGCCCAGGGGCCATGTAAATGTGAATATTTGGCTATTCCCCTTAGAATACCCCGTCCGTATTCCCGGGAGGTTTCAATGAGCAGTATAACTCTCGGCCGTTCCGATATAATTTTATTAAGTTTTGGCATATTTGAGCTTTGCTGAAAGAATTTGATCTTTTTACCTATTTTGGATAAATAGAAGAAGAAAAGCAAGCCATTTTGTGCAAATCTTACACCATATCGTGCAGAATGCAGCGCCGGGGCTTAGAAAATGCTGGAACTGTCATATCAGTTGAGTTAACAACTATGGGTTAGCACCTATAGAATTGCGGCTGATTATTAAAGGCTATTGGGTTTACTTATCAGAATGAGCGGGGGGAAGTTTTTTGTACCAGAAAAAGTACATGCCAATCAGGCTGAAACAGAAAATGGTAAAAGTTATTGTAAAGCCCTTCCAGTTACGGACGAGCAGGAGCATCGGCCATAAGAAGAGGCTTATCTGCCATCCATAAGTAAAGGGAACTGCTAAAAGGTCATTTAAGTGTTCATTTTCAAACTCCGATCTCTGCTGAGGAGAGAGTTTCTTTTTAAGCGGTGCCCATAAACCGAATGGTTTTGTGGTTTTATAAAAATTTTCCAATACATGATCATCAGTGGCCTTGCCCATAAAGGTGCCTAATACACTCCCGGCTCCGCCAGTAATAAGCACCATGACAAACTGCCAGACTTCAATCATATCGGGGAAAAAGCTACGCTGTATAAAAGCACTTACCAGGCCGAATATCATACCTAATGCAAAACCTTCACCGTTAAACCGCCACCAGTAAAAACGCAGGAACAGCGGAACTGTAAGCCCTCCCATCAGTCCCATTATAATCCAGCCCCAGATGTCGTTAATGTTTTTTACAGTGTAACTAAGTAAAAATCCAAGAATTATGAGCACTACACCGCAAAGCCAACTCATTTTTACAAGCTCATTGTTACTTGCTTTGGGTCTCAGGTAACGCTGATAAACATCACGAGTGAAGAAACCAAGTGCCATATTAACCTGTGTATCGAAAGTTGACATGCTTGCAGCTATAAGAGCAATTAGAATCAGACCTCTGAAACCCATTGGTATATCAAAAAGAATAACAGCAGGTAATATTCGCTCCGGATTTATATTACCATGAAAACTGACGAGATTAAGTTTTGAAACCCATTCCTGGCCAAGAACGGCCTTTAGCTGCATAACCAGCTCAGAGTGTTGCTGTGGGTTATTGATAATAGTGCTTATTGCAGTGATCCATTTCTTTTCATTAATGTCCGGGAAGTGTTCGTGTATAAGATTTGCTGCAGTAAGTATCTGGCTTTGATCTCCAAAAAAATCCCTTACCAGAAACAGTCCTAATATAGCAAATGCGAGCATAAAGGGCCATCTCAGCATTATAGTTGTTCCCCTGAGGAAAGACAAAGTGCCGCATTCCCTGTCATTCCTTGCACCGAAATAAGTCGGCTCATGCCCCATTCCCATACCGCCAAAGATATTTCGCAGAAGATAAAACCCGCAGAACATTAAAAGGCTTTCGTACATTTCATACCCCTTTGGCATGTGGGTTTTAAACTGAGGGGCAGCACTTAGCCATTGTGAGTTTCCCGTAACCTGCTGTGCCACATCGGCAAGATCAACTCCGTAACTTTTTACAATCGCCATAATGCAGATACCAATAACACTGCAGAAAACAACTCCAGACTGAAAAACGTCTGTTACGACTACGCCGTAAAATCCGCTTGCCAAAGTATACAACGTAGCAATAGAAACAAGTATTATTGAACATACAAGTGGTGAAAACGGAAGGAACATAGATAAGAATATGCCAACCCCCTTAATCATATAAGCAAGCATTCCAATAACCGAAGCAAAAGCAGACAGAGACATTACAATCCTTGCGAACTGGCCTCCAAATCTCTCCCCGAAACGGTAGACCATCCACTCAGCACCCGTTATACATCCGCTTCTTCGGTGCCATTTTCCCGTCCATAAAAGCATTATTGGCAAAAGAAGAACAGCTCCGCCTCTAAATTCTACGAACAGTCCTCTTGGTCCGAGCATAAACAAAAATGATGTAATTATCATTGTTCCAGTGACATCAAGCCATGCAGCCATTCCCGAGATACCGAGAGCCCACCAGGGAAGCTGTCTGCCGCCCAGAAAATAGTCTTCCAGGGAAGAAGAAGCGAGTTTTTTGAGATACAGCCCCAGCCCTACAAGTACAGAAAAATAGACCCCTATCACTGTATAGTCCACATAATTCAGGTTCTGCATAGATTCACCTTGATATATCAGCTGTTAATATTTATCGCCACAAAGGTAAAAATGTCCACCAATGTAATTTACCAGAGTAATATATCAGCGATGAAAGCAAAACTCAACTTATTTGAACCAAAAAAAACAGAAAAACCTTGAGGTAACATCTTAAAGCTGTCCTGTTTTTTTAAGGCAGTACGCTAACTTTATTAAAGACGTATCAATGATCGCATATATTATCACCCTGGACAAGCTGGCCTTTTATGTATTCTGCTACAAGCTGTTCAGGCTCTTTAGACTCGGCGCCAACGACAACCTCTATTTGAGCGTCTTTGAAAAGACTCTGTGCCCTTGTGCCCATCCCCCCTGCTATTATTACCGTTACGCCTATTCCGCTAAGCCATTTAGGCAGAACGCCCGGTTCATGGGGAGGGGGTGTAAAATCCTCTCTGTTTTTAATCTGTCCAGTTGACTGGTCAACATCTATAACTGCAAACTCACTGCTGTGTCCAAAATGCTGACATAACATGCCATCATAAATACCCATTGCTATACGCATAATGTTTCTCCCTTACGGTAATCCCTAATTAATATTATCAAATCAAACTACTTATCTTCTGCCACATTTGCTTTATTTGTTGACTAACTTTACCATCCTCCGATTCAATCACAGATTTTTCGTTAATCTGGGCATCGGTGAAAATATTGTCGTAGGATATTTTTCCAACAACTTCAAGCCCCATCTTTTCGGTCATTTTTGATATCTGATCAGTCATTTCAAGGTTTATATCATACTTATTAATACAAACCTGAGTCTTAATGTCAAAGTTTGCAGTCAGTTGTGCGACCCTTTCCAAATCGCTTTTTCCGCTGACTGTTGGTTCCGTAACAATTAAAACAAGATCAGAACCTGTTACTGATGCGATGACAGGACAACCAATGCCGGGCGAACCATCGACAATAATCATATCCTTATTAAGTTCCTGCGCTTTTTTTCTTGCTTCCTTTCGAATAAGAGTAACGAGCTTGCCACTGTTTTCTTCAGCAATCCCAAGTCTGGCATGGATCATTGGGCCAAAACTGGTATCCGATATAAACCACTTTCCATTGACA